>SMVQ01000228.1 GCA_004357655.1 Planctomycetota bacterium | reverse complement strand
GTACGCCGTGCAGCTCGACCGGTGGCGGCGGGGGCGCCTGGTGCTCTCGCTCCTCGCGATGGTGCTCGCCCTGGGCGCATCCGAGGCCGCGGCGTTCCCCCTCTGGGTCCCGGTGGTCACGACCTTCGGCGGCCTCGTGGCGGCGCACATGGGGGCATTGCGCCTGAGCAGCATGATCCCGTCCTACGAACAGACCGCGTTCCGGCTACGCTACGTCCTCGCCGATTGGAAGGACGGGAAGATCGCGTCGCCCGTCGAGCTCGTGCGGCGCAGCGAGTCGATCCTCGCCGACGAGAACGCGACGTGGCTCGCCGCGTGGCCGTCCACGGAAGACGGCGGAGCCGCCGGCGCCTGACTTTTCTCGCACGAATCCCGCGTCGCCGCCACCACCGATGAATGCGAGCTGGCGGGTGCCCGGGCAGTATCAGGTCTCGTCGAATCGAGGGCGGGATACTGCGCATGAATAACACGATCTTCGCGGCGGGCCTACTGGCCCTGATCGGATGCACGGGAGGACCGAAGCTGACCGGAGACGGAGTCTTCGCGCTCGCGAGCGCGGACCCGGAACACCCGCGTCTCCGGTATAGCGACGGCCAGATCTCGATGAACGCGAGCTGCATGATCAAGCTCGGCAACAAGCTGAACCCGAAGATCCCGCCCTTCTACCTGAACGGCACGCCGGTCGGTTTCTGCTGAGTCCCGTGCCCCGACGTCTTCGTGCAGGACGTCGCCGAGTTCGTGCGCCGCAAGGGCCTCGCCCTGAACGACTACTTCGACCCGTCCAGGTCGGCCGTCATCGACGACGAGCACCTCGCGCGCATCAACTACGAGTCGTTCTTCTTCGCCGACACGGAAGCCCGGGCGGTATTCCTGGAGGATCCGATCCGGTACTGCGGCCTCGTGACCGACCCAGTCACGAAGCGCAGGTTCCGGCCCCGCCCGACGTCGCCGCGGGCGGATTTCGACGACGTCCTCTACCTCTTCGAGTCCGGCAAGAGCCAGACCGCGTTCGAGCAGATGCCGCAGGACTTCGTGCGCCCGGGGTACCGGATGTAGTCAGACTCCAGGGGAACGCGGGCGGCTGCCGGCGGCGAACAGAGGTCAGCGCGTGACCAGGTAGAGCGCGCGGTGGGACAACACGGGAGTGCTCTGGAAGCGAACCTCGATCAGCATCCTGCTCCCACTCATGTTCTGCGCGCGGCAGTACGCCTGCTCGACCATGGCACCATCGAGCACGTCGCCCTTCTTCACGATCGCCTCGACCGAACCACCCTCCGCGACGAAGAGCCCGTACCCGCCGCCGCCCCAGTAGCCGCTGAACCCGATGGCGCCGCCCTCGATCGCGACGGGGTTGGCTACGCCCAGGAAATTGAACGACTCGCCGGGTACGCTCGTCGTGTTGTCGACGACGCGCTGCAGACTTGCGGGCGAGGTGCCGGCGTAGAGTGCCGTCCCGCTGGAGCTGCGACCCATGAACGCCGCTTCGTTGCCGTCGTAGTCGAAGCCCGGGCAACGAACTCAGGCGTGCGGCCCGGCCCGACTCAGGGCAGCGCGAACTTGTGCAGCGTCGGCCCCGCGGACTCGATCGCCCAGAGCTCGTCACCCGCGGCCGAGAAGCCGAAGTGCCAACGGCTCCCGTCCTGCCCCCCGGGTGGCGTGAACTTGAACACGACGTCGTCGGCGCGCCGGACGAGCAGCACGGTCCCGCGGAAATCCCAGACGACGACCCACTCGTCGCTCACGGCCAACCTCCGACCGGAGAGCGGGACCCAGCCCCTGGGCGACCCTTCCGAGTCGTAGAACCCGAGCCCGTAATCGAAGTTCGGGCGGGAGAGCAAGGGCGAGTGGAGCACGATGAGCTCACCCCGCGAGTCCGTGTCGAAGTCCGCGAGACCACCGAAACCGAACCAACGGCCGCTCGGAGTTTTCTGGACGTCCGCCAGAGTCTCGCCGTCCTTCATCCGTCGAACACCGACCTGGTCGGAGGACGAGACGCCCAGCCACAGGCTGCCGTCCGGACCGAACGCAAACTCCTTGGATCCGAACTCTGCCGGACCGAGTCGCTCGCCTTCAGGCGAGAACTGGATGACCGGCCGCATGCGCCCGCGGGACTGGACGAAGATGGTGCCGTCGCGATCGACGAAGATCTTCGAGATGCTGGACTGCCGGTCGAAGTCGCCGGGCGCGGGGCGGGCGATGAAGAGCCGCTCTCCGGCCCCATCGAAGGCGTGCAGGAGCGCCGTCTCGCGATCCTGGATCAGTATCCGCCCTGCCCGGTCGATACACGCCGGCCCCATCGCGTTCAGCACATTCAGGACCGGCATCGCGCCGACCGTCCGATCGACGAAGCCCTTGTCATCGACACGGTGCAGAGCGTGCCCGTCCGTCGTCCACATCGAACCGTCCGGCGCGATCCGTGCCCGGTGGTGCATGCGGCCGAGCGGGCGGCCCTCCGGCGGTGTGATCCGGATCGAGGCGAAGACCTCGCCGTCCGCGCGGATCCGGTACAGCGGGAACTCTCCACCGAAGTCGTGCAAGAGGACGGCACCGATCGGGTCCACCGTGATGCCGGTCGGGTAGTTCGGCTCCGCGGAGAGGACATCCTCGAGCTCGAGTTTGCCCGTGTAGCTACCGGCCAGGTCGAATAGCTGGATCCTCTTGCGGATGTTGTCGACGACGGCCACGCGCCCCTGCGGAGTCACCGCTACGGCCGCCGGGCTGAAGAGCTTCGCCTCGTCCTCGCTGTCCGAACCGATCTTCCACAGCACCTGTCCCGCGGCGGAGACGCGGTACAGAGCATTGCTCCGCGTGTACTTGCGGCGGAAGGTGACGAGCGCGACGAAGCCTCCGTCCGGCACGGCGGCCACCGAGTCGAAGGAGCTCGGCTTGTCGGTCAGCAGGGGCGTCACGGTTCCGGTCGGCTCGTCCGCGAACCAGGACGAGGACGCCGCGCCGGGGCCGTACCGGGTCTCGGTCACGAGCCAGCGCCCGTCGACGAGAGGCCACCATTCCAGGCTGATGTCCGCGGTCCCTATGGGCCCGATCTCGACCACGCGCAGCACCCTGCCGCCCCGCGTCGAGACGGAGACCGTGAAGACGTTCTGCTCCTCTCCGGCACGCACGATCCGCAACCGGCCGCCCGCTTCGAAACCGAATCGCCGAATCGGGCCCGGACCGCCGGACGAGCTTCCGCTGTCACCCAGGACGATGCTGGAGACCGGGGTCAGTTCGAGCTCCGGGTACTCGGCGGGCGCCTTTTTCGCAGGTTCGAGCGCCCGGACCCTCGGTGGGTCGAGGTGTTCCTCCGGAGCCACGACGTCCAGTCGGTCGGATCCCGCTAGTCGGTACGTCCACGAGTCCTCGACCGTCGGACTGTGGGAGTCTCGCACGCGCACGACGAATCGATCCGAGCTCAGGTCGAGGAAGAGTCCAGCTGCGGTCGGGTCGGGGACCGCGTGCATGGTCCGGCTCCAATGCCTCTGGATCACGTCGTTCAGGACGAGCTCCCCCGCGGGGGAGAGGCTCGCGACCACGAACTCCCCCTCGGGGGCCGAGTAGCCGGCGGTGTAGGCGTAGCCCGCCACCCAGCCGTCATCCGCGACGACGGCGCTCCACAGGGTGATCGGGTGCTCGGACGCCCAGACCTCGACACCGTCACGCGACAGCGTGTAATTCCCAGGCCCCTTGCCGAGCCGGTTGGTGGGGTCGACGAAGAGCACGAACTCCCCGGAAGGGGACGCGTACCCGGTGGGTTGCAGAGCTGGCGGAAGCCGCTGCGAGCCGGCGCTCGGACTCGAGAACCCGAGGAGGGCGAGCGAGAGCAGGGTGCCCAGCGCAATCGCCGAGCGAATTTCCGAGAACCGCTCGACTCGCATATCGCCGGTCATTCGCTGATCTTGCACTCGGTCCATTCGAGATTCGAGCTCGAGACGATCAATCCGTCACCAGACTCCGTGGCTGCTTTGCTCGGGAGGGACAAGGGTGCTATTGTTGCGGGCAAAGGGAGGTTTCTGATGCGCGTCTCTTTCGCCAGTTCGGGTCTCTCCGTGACGGCAGGCTCGTCACGGCTCGTGGGTCCAGGCTCCGTCGCGCGGGCGCTCCCGTGCTTGATCCTCGCCTGGGGTTCCCCTCCAGCTCCTGCCGAATCGCGTGCAGACGAGACCTTCCCCGCGTACGGCCTGACGATCCAGTCGCCACCGCTCGAGAACGTCGAAGTCACCCGGCAAGCCGGTGACCCGCAGGACAGGAAGGACGAATTCGAGGCGCTTCGCAAGTGCCTGTGGACGGGCACGCTCGGAGAGAGCGAGGTACGAATCGGTCTGTACGTCTACGAGGAGCTGGGTCCCCACATCAACGAACCCGGCGACGTCGGTAGTTGGGCAGTCGCCGAACTTCGCCAGCGGACCGGGGCTTTCGGCGCGCTCGAAGTCTCGTACCAGGCAGGCGTGTTCGGCTACGCACCGTTCATCTCGATCATCCGGGCGGCGATCCGAGAGCCGGGGCAAGCCGAGCCCGTGGGATCGCAGTACGTCGTCTCCGGGCTCCTCGAGAACGCGGGCTACGTCCTCCACGCGCGCTGTCAACCGAGCCTCGAGGAGGCGGGCGACCGCGCGCTCATGAAGTTCTTCGAGCGCGGGATCGCCTACGACGGTCCCGAACGCGATCCCGACTGGACGCTCGACGAGGTTCGCGAACGCTGGCTGCGCGACGCGCCCGAGGACACGCACAAGAAGTTCGTGAGGTCGCTGACGAAACCGGCCTGGGCCAAGAAGGTCCTCATCCGCACGAAGCACTACCTCATTCTGACGAACTCCTCCGGCGGCAAGCTCTTCGCCAAGAAGATGGAGGAGAACTACAAGAAGATCTCCGAGATCTATCCGTTCGAGAAGGTCGATGGCCGGCGACTGATGCCCGTGTTCCTGTTTCGCACTCCCGATCAGTACTACGACTTCTACGCTGAGATCGCGAACAGGAGCCGCGAAGCTGCGCGGAAGTCCAAGGGACACGCCTGGCGCGACTACTACGCCACGTGGTACGAGGCCCCGGCCGATCCCGTGCACATCCACGAGTGCACACATCAGATCTTCAGAAACCGCCTGCACCTCTCCGGCGCCGGCTCCTGGTTCCAGGAAGGCGTTGCCGAGTACATCGAGACCTCGGACAACGAGCGCAACATCGCGGCGCGCCTCGTCAAGCAGGGAAGACACACGCCACTGGCCGAGTTCATCGAGCTGAGGAGCCTCCTGTACTCGTCGGAAGACGACGTCAAGGGCGGCAGCGCCGCCGGAGTGCACTACAAGCAAGCGGCCCTGTTGATCGAGTTCCTGCGCGAGAGCAAGTTCGGCAAGGACCACTTCCAGGAGTTTCTCCACGCGGCGGGTCAAGTTCCACGCAACGACGTCGCCGGCATCGAAGCCGCCTTCCGTCGGGTCTACGGCGTCGGAGTCGACGAAGTCGACGCACAGTGGCAGAAGTACTGCAAGCGGCGCTAGCCGCAATGCCGATCACTCCGGGTCGGCATTGGCGCTAGCCCCCGGGTTCGCCGGGGTGCGCCGGTTCCTGGGCCTCGGGCGCGGAGTGGGTGAAGGACAGGCTCTGCCGAAACTCGCCATCGAGCTCGACACGGACCTCCATCTCCCACGGGGCGCTGATCAGGAGCGACAGCTCGGCCTGCATCGTCCCCTCCAGCTCGGCCGAGATCGGGCGCGACTCGGCCGTCGACCAGCGCAGGCGGCCACCGCCCTCGACATCGACGTCCAGCGTGGCCCGATCCAGCCAGCCGCGCGTCTCCTCGTCGATCTCGAGCGCCCGCGCGACCGCGCGCGCACGGTCGGCGAGCTCGAATCGCTCGTCGCTGTCGAGCACGAGCTCCAGCTCCGCGACGCCGTCGACGGTGGACAGGTAGCGAACGGTCTGATCGTCGTCCCCGAACTGGAGCAGCTCGCCCGGATCCAGCAGTCGGCATAGCAGCGCGAACAGCTCGGGGTACTGGCCGTCGCAGGACTCCAGCTCCATCCGTGGTCGGCCGAGCGGGCGCAGGAGCTCGTGCACCTTCTCGCCCGATAGGAACCAGCGCGTCCCCGCGGCAACCGGCACTCCCGGGAGGAGGCCGCACCACCCGACCGCACCGGCGAGCCCGTCCCAGTCGTCTTCACACAGCC
>SMVQ01000011.1 GCA_004357655.1 Planctomycetota bacterium | reverse complement strand
TGCTCGCCACGGGCATCAGGAAGGCGCAAGCACCCATCATGATGGGAAAGGCGGCTATCGGGTTCATTCCCATCAGGCTGACGAGGATCATGCACGGCGCGTAGAGCCCCACGCCGATCGTCATCAAGGCGCCGAGCATCGCGATCACGAGGCAGGCCGGGACCAGGCGCGGCAACTCGAGCCCCAGCGCCTCGGCGCCTTCGGGTTTCAGGTCGAACTGGAAGGCGGCCATGAGCAACGCAGCGATGAGCAGCGCGCCGCCCATGCCGAGCTGAATGCGTCTCTTCGGCAGGCTCGCCACGACCCCCGCACCAAGCCAGGCCCCGACCACGGCACTCATGATCATGGCGACCAGCGTGGCATGACTCGACCTCGACGGTCTCGATGTAGAGCAACGCCATCAACATCACCTGCAGAGTGTGCCCGACGTTCATGGTGCCCGGGATGAGCTCGTCGGGGACGAGCTTTGCGTAGCGAAACCATGCGGTGGTCGGCGCGAAGTTGCCGAGGCCGAGGGTGTCGAAGAAGTTGGTCACGAAGCCAATCAGCGTCTGGAGTGCCGAGGGCTGCCAGCGACCGCCCGCTCCGAGTTCGTCGGCGGACGTGCGCCGGGCTCTGCGAACGCCTGTGCCGAGCACGGCCAGGTACGCGACGGCCAGTAGGGCGAGTCTCGCGATCAGGGTGGGCTTCATGGCACTATCTGCTGCTCGTGTCGCGCCGATCGTGTCACGCGCGCGGAGCGCGTCGGGCCAGGTCGATCTTCTCGTGCAGGGCGGAGCGCGCGCCTTGGGAGGTCGTGGAGGCTCGTGGCGAGCCCGGGGTAACGGTGTTCGGCGTCAATCGCCCCAGTCGGGCTCGGGGTGGGGCTCGTCACCCAGGCGGGGAACGTCGGGCGGCGACCAGCGCTCGGGCCTGCCTGTACGGGTCGCGCGAGCGAAGGCCCAAGCCCGGGCGAAGAGCGTCTCCTGCGTCAGCTCCGCGCTCGTGGCCTCGGCGATGCCGAAGTCGATCACCTTCGGCACGGGCACGCCGTCGTGCAGGGTGACCATCACGTTCAAGGGCTTGATGTCACGGTGTATCACGCCCTTGTGGTGCGCATGCTGGATCGCCGCGCAGACCTTGCTGAAGAGCTCGAGGCGCTCGCGCAGGCCCAGTTTCGCGCGGTCGCAGTAGTCCGTGATCGGCGTGCCGCGCGCGAGCTCCATCACGAAGTAGGGCCGGTCGCCGTCGCTCCGCCGTCCAGCACTCTGGCGATGTGCGCGTGGTCCATCAGCGCAGCGCCTGGGCTCGGCTTCGAACAGCGGCACGACCTCGCGCGTATCCATGCCGAGCTCGATGATCTTGAGCGCCACCTTGCGCTGGATGGGGGCCGACTGCTGGGCCATCCAGACCGTGCCCATGCCGCCCTCGCCGATCTCTTGCAGCAGCTTGTAGCCGCCGATCACGTCGCCTTCGGCCTCGCCGGGCAGCGTCTGGTTGGGCGCGGGGACCCCCGTCCCGTCAAATCCTCGGCGCGCGGCGCCGATCATGTCCGGCGGGGCGTCGGTCTCTAGGTCGTGTGCCTTGGAATCCGTCATTGTCCTGAGGGCTCGCCATTCCAGTGGACCCCATCGAGCACGACAGCAAAGCGCGCGGCCTCCCCGGACAAGAGTGAGATCGTCGTCCTTCGCAACCTCACGCCTGGCAGGTGGAGAGTCGAGGTGACCGCGGCCTTCAGCTCGGACGTGCTCGCCGGCCCGACGGAGGTCACCGTGGAGGCCGGCAGCACCGCGAGCCTCGCGTTCGAGATCCCCTGACCCGCCCCCTACCGGGTCCTACCGCGGTCGCAGCCGCTCGTGCTCGATCGCGCGCGCGGTGTGCCCGGCGCGCCCCGTCGTCGTGCGGGCCGCGACGAGGGAGTTCAGGACGGCCTCCTCGGTCGCCTCGACGACGGCCTGGAAGAGCGGCGTCATGCGCGCGTTCGGGAGGACTGTTACGGTGCGCGGCTCCCGGGCCTCGGCCGCGATCACGTTGCCGTCGAACGTGGAGAAGGCGACGACGTAGTCACCGCTGCCGTTCGCCATCACCGAGCCGACGCGCCCGAGGCCGAGCAGCGCGCGCTTCGCCAGCCGCCGCAGGTTGCGCGCGTCGAGCGGCGCGTCCGTGGCGACGATGACCATGCACGAGCCGTCCTCTTCGCGCTCTTCCTTCTTCGGCGGGCCGGGCGCCTTGCCGTCCACGCGCAGAGTGCCGCCGAAGTTCGACTGCACGAGCACGCCGACCGTGTAGCCGCCCGCGACGCGCGACGACGTGCCGATCCCACCCTTGTACCCCAGGCACAGCGTGCCCGTCCCCGCGCCCACGCAGCCCTCGGCGACCGGCCCGCGCGCGGCGGCGTCCCAGGCGGCGTCTACGTGGCTGGCCTTCACGTGGAACGCGCGGATGTCGTTCAGCCAGCCGTCGTTCGTCTCGCCGACCACGACGTTGATCGAGCGCACGCCCTCGTTGCCGGGCATGCGCAAGCAGCGCACCACCATCGCCTGGAGCACCGTGCCGACCGACAGGGTGTTCGTCAGCGCGATCGGCGCCTCCAGCTCGCCGAGCTCTTCCACCTGCGTGAAGCCCGTCGCCTTGCCGTAGCCGTTCCCGGTGTAGACCGCGGCTGGCACCTTGCGCAGGTAGGTGTTCTCGCCGAAGCGCGGGATCACGACCGTGACGCCCGTGCGCGCGTCGCCCCGGTCGTCGATCGTCGCGTGCCCTACCGCGACGGGCGCCACGTCGGTGATCGCGTTGCGCGGGCCGGTCGGGAGCTCGCCGATGACGACGCCGAGGTCGCGGACGCGGACGTCATGGGCCTCGCGCGCGAGACCAGGCAGCGGGTCGTCCGGGAAGACGATGTTCGGCGGCGCACCCCGGTCGTAGGCCGCCGCCCACAGGAGGAACAGGCCGACGCCCGCCGCGCCCTGCATGAGTCCCGTCTGCGTCGTGCGCAGCTCGGGTCGCACGCGGTGCTCGGCGTGGGTCCAGCGCAGGCCCGCCGCGTCGCGCGTGCCGCGCGCCAGGAGGTCCTCGGTGAGAGAGCGCGCGAGCGCGACGTGGCCCTCAACGGGAGCGAGTCGGCTCCGCGCAAGCAGGAACTGGGCCACGCCGGCGTTGCCGCAACACTGCCCGACGTTGTTCCAGAAGCCGGGCGGGCGCGCACCCGGGATGCCGCTCGCGGCGAGGCCGGCGACGAGTCGGTCGGCGAGGGCGCCCCATTCCGGCTCACCCGTCGCACGCTCGAGCGCGAGCAGGAACCGCGCCGTCCCCGCGGGTCCGTGGCACCACCCGAGGTAGAAGAGCTCCTCGCCCTCCGGTACGTGATGGAACACGAGCGCGCCCTCCACGCCCGCGGGCGCCGCGATCGCCGCCAGGTAGACTCCGGCGGAACGCGCGGCGGCGAGGAAGCGCTCCGCCCCCGTCGCGCGCGCGAGCTCGGTGAGGAAGTGTCCGACTCCGGCCGTGCCGTGCGAGAAGTTGGGCATGCGCCGCGCGGTGTCCGCGGACATGGCCCAGTCCAGCCCGCCGCGTTTCGCATCCGCGACGGAGATCAAGTCGTCGCCCGCCCGTCGCGCGAGCTCGAGCGCGTCCGGCCGGTGGAGCTCGCGCGCGGCACGGAGCAGGAACAGGCCGACGCCCGCGCTGCCCGAGATCACGTCGGTGCTCGCGTTCCAGCGCGCACCTTCGCCGACAGCCTCGGCGCGCTCGGCGAGGTGCGCGAGACAGCGCTCGGCCCCCGCCCGGTACGCCTCGTCGCCCGTCACTTTCCATGCCTCGCAGAACGTGAATCCGAGCCCCGCGAGGCCGGTGTAGAGCCCAACGGGCAGCTTGGCTCCGCGCGCTTCGAGCTCCGCGAGCATGAAGCGCAGCCCGCCCCGGGCGCGCGCGAGCGCCGCTTCGTCGCCGGTGGCCAGATGATAGTCGAGCAGGAAGAGCACGACTCCGGGCACACCCGCGTAGAGGTCGATCCCGTAGCGCGGCTCCCCCTCGACCTGCGCCGGCCAGACGGTCCCGCCCTGGTGCTCGACCGCGACGCCATCGAGCCAACGCGCGACCTCGCGCGCCGCCGCCAGGGTCTGCGAGCCCTGGACCGGATCCGAGGCACGCTGCGCGATGACCTCGCGCGGCCCGCAGGCCGCGACGAGCGCGAAGCCGAGCGGACCGAGGCCGATCATGACGCGGCGCTCACGTGCATCGCAAATGGGCTGGATCGTGCGAAGGGCATGCCGGAGGAGAGCGCTGGGGCCCGACGATACCCCGCGCGGGGGCGGACCGCCCGGATGCGCCATCTGGGAACTGGACGGAGGGTCCAGGTTCTGGACGGTCGCGTACCACTTGGGAGGAGACGCTGCCCTATCGAGCCCGGATAGAGGGCCGTTTTCCGCTGGCACCCTGCTTGCCGTGATGCTCGTCCCTGTGTGGGCTCGTAGCCCTCCGCCCGATCCCCACCCTCGACCCAGAACAGCCGATGAGCTCCCAACGCGTGTCTCCCCTCCTTCTCTTGTCCGTGGCCTGCCTCTCCGCGAGCACCGCCCGAGCGGACCTGATCACGGGCCAGGTCGTCGACGAGCACGGCATCGGCGTCGCGGGCGTCGACATCGATGCCAAGGACCTCGTCGATGGCGACGACGCCAACCTGTCGAACGACACGACCGATGCGAACGGGTTCTTCTCGACGACCATCGACCTGGGACTCTACCGCATCACGTTCAAGCCGCCCGCGCCGCCGGTGGCGAGCAGCCTCGTGCTGGAACTGGACAACGTATCGGTAGTCGGCACGACGATCCTGGGAGTGCTCGCACTCCCCGAGGGCGTGGCTCTCTCGGGGACGGTGGTCGACTCGTTCAATGCGCCAGTGAACGGCCTCGACCTCGACGTGCGGGACCTCACGACGAACGATGACGTGACGCTCGTCGGAGGCTTCACGAACGCCTTCGGGAACTACTCGATCGTCGTCCCACCGAGCCCGATCGAGCTGCGCTTCGACACGTCCTCCGTCGGCTTGCCCCTCTTCGCTCCAGGTCGGGTGCTGCTCGACCTGGCGGTGGACACGAACATCGGCACGTTCCAGCTCCAGCCGGGCTTCCTCGTGACGGCGACGGTGGAGAGAATGAACGGTTCGGGCCTGTTCAACGTCGACTTCGACGCGATCGACGTGGTGACGGACGAGGAGCTGTTCACCCCGGGGGACAACACGGACGGCTCGGGCTTCGTCGACTTCATCGTGCCCGCCGGCACGTACGACTTCGAAGTGTGTCCGCAGTTCGCCGACCTCGTCGTGGCGGCGACCCTCGATAGCGTCGTCGTGCCAGGCAGCGGCGCCCTCGGCCTCATCGTCTTGCAGCCGGGGGTCGTGCTCTCCGGCCACGTCGAGGACACGTCCGGGACGCCGGTGGAGACCGCCGACCTGGATCTCCGCGACGCGACGACCCTGGTGGGCGTGAGCCTGTGTGGCGACAACACGAACGCCGCTGGCAACTACGCCATCATCGTCCCCACGGGAACCTTCAACGTCACGTTCTCCCCGCCTCCGGGCGCACCCATGTCACCCGTGGTCGTCATGGGCTACGCGATCTCGGGCAACCAGATCCTGAACGTGACGCTCCCGGACGGCGGGGGCGGCAACTACTGCCAGAGCAACCCGTTCTCCACCGGTCAGCCGTCGACGATGCACTCGAACCTCGCGACGGTGTCCATCGCGGCCAACGACCTCGTCCTCACGGCCGACAACCTGCCCTCGCAGCCGGGACAGTTCATCGCCTCGAGCGCGCCCTCCGAGCTCCCGTTCCAGAACGGCTTCCTGTGTGTCAACCCCACTGGTCTCCAGCGACTGCTCCCGATAAGCCTCCCCGACGCGGGCGGCGTTGCGACGATCGCCGTCGACTTCGTGGCGGGCGCGCAAGGTCTAGCGGGAAGCATACCCATGAACGTGGTGGCCGGTACCACACACTACTTCCAGCGCTGGAACCGCGACCCCGGCGCCGGGACGGGCTCAAACCTCTCCGACGGGATCGCGATCGACCTCGTCCCCTGACGGCGAGTCGAAGGGCACCCGGGCGGAGGCGTCTGGCGGAATTGCACCGTTGCTGGGATGATGCGCGGGGAACCGGGTCGATGTACGCCCGCCCCCCCCGCACTCACCCTGGAGGATCGTAGATGAAGTGCCCGCTCGTTCTGCTTGCCGCCGCGTCTCTCACTCTCTCGCTTCCCGCTCTCGCACAGCAGCAGGATCGCATCGATCCGCATGCGGGCGGGGGGGCGGGGAAGGTGACTACTCCGCCTGCCGTTCCTGAGTCCGTAGTGCTGACTGGGTACACCGACCACACCACCTGGAAGGCTGCTGTCGGCTCGACGACGCTCATCACCTTCGAGTCCATCGCCGATGGAACGGAGATCAACTCGGAATTGGCCTCGTTCGGCATCTCGAACGTGACCGGCACCTCGGATTTCGAGGTCCCGCCCGGTCCGACGACCCAGTGGGTGACCTCGTCAGCAAGCCTGCCCTTCCCGATGTTCATCGCCGGCACCCTGCCGTCGGAGCCGAACTTCATCAGCAACACGCTCGTCTTCCCTGGCCCGGCAGCCACCGGGACCATGACTTTTGAGTTCTCGTCCGCCCACTTCGCCGTCGGCGGTTTCATCGCCGACCAGACCGGGCTGGGAGACGACATCCTCGAGCTGTTCGACGCCAGCGGCGCGAGTCTGGGCTCCGTCATCATTCCTGGCGGAGGCGTCCTCCCGAACTCATTCCTAGGGGTGACCAGCGACACGGAGTTCTGGTTCGCCAAGTTCTACTCGGCGTCCGGCACCGATTCCTGGGGCCTGGATGACCTCGAGTTCGACGACGGAACGATCGGGACGAACTACTGCATCGGTGCCGTCAACTCCGTGGGCCCCGGTGCAACGATCTTGGCCTCCGGCAGCGCCAGCGTTGCAGCCAACAACCTGACTCTGATGTCCTCGCCCGTCCCGAACGACATCGGCCTCTTCTTCGTCGGCCCCAGCCAGCAGCAGGTTCCCTTCGGCAACGGCTTCCTCTGCGTCGTCACGCCCATCGTGAGGATCAACCCGCCCGCGAGCGCGAGTGGCAACATGGCCAGCCGCCAGGTCGACCTCCCGACGTTCGGAATCGTGGCCGGCTCTCACAGCTTCCAGTACTGGTACCGCGACCCGGCCGCCATGGGCGCATTCTTCAACCTCTCCGACGGTGTGACCATCCTCTTCACTCCCTGACACGACTGGGCGGGCGGGGTCGGCTGCGGTCCCGCTCGTCTCCGTCGGCGGGGACCTGTACCGAGCCTCGTTGCCCCCTCTGCCGTGCGGCGCGCTCGTCGGGTACTACTTCAGCGCGCAGTCGACGAATGGTTTCACCTGGACCGATCCGCCGGCGAGCACCACGCGCTCGGAGCGCCACTACGCCACGGCCGCGATGCAGAAGCCGGTCGTGTTCGCCGACGACTTCGAGATCGATCTGGGCTGGACCAGCGAAGCCGTCGACATGGAACATCACGGCTTCTGGCAACGCGCGGAGCCGATCGGTACGCCGCTGGCGCCCGGGAGAGACTACACCCCGGGGAGCGGCACCATGTGCTGGGTCACCGACAACGGAGTGCCCGGCGCGGGTTACCTGGAATTCGATGTCTGCGGTGGTCCGTTCACTCTGACCACCCCTGTGCTCGACCTGTCGGGGATGACGGATCCGCGCGTGGGCTACGCCCGCTGGTACGCGAACGACGGAAATGAGTTCGCCATCGATGACGAGTTCGCGGTGGACGTGACCGCCGACGGAGTGAATTGGGTCAACGTCGAGACCGTGGGCCTCCCCGGCATGTCCGGCGGCTGGACGCGGCAGCAATTCCGCGTGCTGGACTACGTCCCATTGACGGACACGAACCAGGTGCGGTTCGTGGCGATCGACAGCCCCAACAATTCAGGGGTCGAAGCTGCGATCGACGACTTCGAGGTCTTCGAGGCCGCGCCACTCCTCGAAGCGTACTGCACCGCCGCGCCCAACTCGGTGGGCCTCGGCGCGCTGATCCGCACGTCCGGCTCGACTGACATCGCGGCGAACGATCTCACGCTCTTCGCCTCCGCCGTGCCGCCGAGTCAGTTCGGGCTGTTCTTCTACGGCCCGGCCCAATCGGAGACGCCCTTCGGCAACGGGTTCCTCTGCGTGGCCGCGGGCGGTCTGGGGCTCTTTCGCCTTCAGCCCCCGTTGGCGATCGACCTCGTCGGCGAAGCGTCCCGACCGGTCGACTACACGGCGCCACCCGAGCCTGAAGGGCAGATCACGGCGGGGTCGACGTGGCACTTCCAGTTCTGGTATCGCGACCCTGCGGCGGGGGGCGCTGCGTTCAACCTCTCGCACGGGTTGAGCGTGACCTTCTGCCCCTGACGGTTCGCGGGGGCCTCAATTCGACCAGGTCGTCAAGATCGCGCTGCTCAGGTTGAAGCCGCTCCCGCACGGTCCAGTGGGATCGCGGAACCAGCCCTGGAACAGGATCTGGTCGCCCGGCTGGATGCCGGCGAACTGCGCGATGCCGGGTCCCTCGCTGAACACGCCGAGCGGGCCCGATGAGTGAACGGGGAAGCGCAAGTACGGCGCGTCCATGCAGAGCACCCCGTCGCCGAACGTAGGCTGGCCGGACGACGACGAGTAGGACGCGAAGACGATTCCGAACTGATTGTGGGGCAGCTGCTCGACGGATAGCACGACATCGTCATTCGAGACGCTGAAGCAGCCTTGCGCGACGAGGATCGCGCCGACGCCCGTCGAGTTCCAGCAGCCCTCCCCGACCGTGGCATTGCCGCACGGGGAGATGTCGACGAAGTCGCCGCAGACGCAGACCGTGAGCCAGTCGCCGCAGTCGGCAGCGCGGATGGTTCGGGGCGCGAAGAGGAAGAAGAGAGCGAAGATCGTGAACGTTCGCATGGCACACCTCGGTGGTTTCGTCTGCCGGCCCAGCTCCAGAGTACGGCACGGCGAGTCGCGCGGTGAGGATCTCTGGAAGTCTTACGAACGGCGTGTGGCGGAGGGCGTCCGCGCGCCCTCAGGGCCCGGCCCTGTGCCGCCTCCGGCCGTACGCGTACAGCGGGAGCCCCGCGGCGACCGTCGCGAGGCCGAACCCCGCCTGGCCGGGAAGGCGGAGCGCCATCCACGCCGCCGCGCTCAACGTGAGCACGACGAACGCGACGGGCACCACCGGATAGCCCGGGATGGGGACGCGCACGGGCCCCTCTTTCCGCCGCAGGACGAGGAGCCCGATCACGGTTCCGGCGGCGGAGATGCCGAGCGTGAAGCCGATGTAGCCGAGGAGTTGCGCGAGCTCGCTCAACCAGAGGACGAGGATCGCGAGCCCGGCCTGGGCGAAGATCGCGGCAGAGGGCGTACTCGAGGATCGCCGGAACCACCGTGGTAGGTAGCCGTCCTCACTCATGCGCTCGTACACCCGCGGGCCGATCATCACCATGGCGGAAATCGAGGTGAACAGCGCGAGCGCGACGACGAGCGCGACGATGCGACGCAGACCCGCACCGCCGATCGCCTCGGCCGCGATGGCGCCGACATCTTCGTGGCCCGCGATCGCGGCCGCGGGCGCGGCGTAGAGGAACACGGCGTTCAGTCCGACGTAGAGCAGCGACACGAACACCGTGGCGAGGACCATCGAGCGCCACAGATTGCGCTCGGGGTCCCGCACCTCGCCGGCAAAGTACACGGCCGCGTTCCAGCCGGAGTACGAGAAGGAGACCCAGACCAGCGTGACCGCGAAGGCCCCGAGCTCGAACGGCGGCCGCTCCTCCCAGATCGGCAAGGGCGGGCTCGTCCCCACGTGCTCGAGCCCGAAGCCGATGAGTCCGATCACGAGCCCGAGCTTCAGGACCACGACGATGTTCTGGATGACGACGCCCGCCTGCAGCCGCACGCCGTGCAGCCCGGCGGCGAGCAGGATCGCTCCCGTCCCGATCCACTCGGGCCGGACCGCGAGCGAGTCACCGAACAGGTAGGCCTGCAACGCGAGCGCCGCGACGGCGATCGGCGCGGTGAAGCCCGCGAGCAGCGACACCCATCCGGCGAGGAAGCCCGCCAGCGGGTGCAGGGTCTGGGACAGGAGCGTGTACTCCCCCCCCGATTCCGGGATCCGGCTCGCGAGCGCGCCGTACGAGAGCGCGCCGAGGAGCGCGATGCCCCCTCCGACGACCCACGCTAGCAGCACGACACCCGGCCGCCCGAGATTCGCGAGCGCGAAGCCCGACGTGGTGAAGACCCCGGCGCCGATCATGTTCGCGACGGCGACCAGCGTCGTGCTCGGCAAGCCGAGGCGCCGTCGCACCGGCCTCAGCCGTAGGCACGAGGCCGGGGCGGCGGCAGGCGAACCTTCCGTGCTCTTGTCCGTCATGGGTTGCACGGCGAGGGCCGAGCCCGCTCAGCATCCGCGGAAGGTTGGAGGATTCAAGACTCGGGCGGGCGGACGAGCGTAATCTCGCCTCACCAGGAGACCGTGAAGAGGAACGTCGCGCCCTTCCCCTGGCCCTCGGACTCCGCCCAGATCCGGCCACCGTGAACCTCGATGATCCGTTCGACGAGCGCGAGGCCGATCCCGGTCCCCGCCCCTCCCTCGTCGAGCCGCTCGAACATCCCGAACACCCGCGCCAGGTTCTCCGGGTCGATGCCCACTCCGTTGTCGCGTACGAAGCAGACCGTCTCGTCCTCCCGCACCTCGGTGCCGATGTCGATCCTCGGCGCGGGCTGGTCCCCCATGAATCTGACCGCGTTCTCGATCAGGTTCTGGAAGACTTCGATCATGCGCGTGCGGTCCGCGACGACCGACGGCAGGCCCTCGGCGATGGTGAGCTCCACGCATCGCGCCTCGATCACGCCCGAGCAGAGGGCTACGGCCTCGTCGGCCACGTCCCCGAGATCGACCACACCGCTGGCGTCGATGACGTGCCCGATGCGCGACAGCGCGAGGAGATCCTCGAGGAGCAGGTTCATGCGCCTGGTGGCCCGCTGAATGCGCTCGACGTCGGCTTCCAGGCCGGCTACGTCACCCTTGGCTGCCTTCTTCGGGAGCAGGCCCGCGAACCCGGCAATCGTGATCAAAGGCGTCTTCAGATCGTGAGAAACAGTATAGGTGAACCGCTCGAGCTCGGTGTTCTTGCGCTCCAACTCGTCCGTCCGCGCCGCTACCAGGCCCTCGAGCTCGGCGGACATGCGCTTCAATCGACCGATCACGATCGCAAGCACGGTGACGGCCGCGATGCCCAGCACGCCGTAGAGCAGGATGGTTCGCTGGAGCTCCGCGCGAGTCCGCGCCATGGCGCGATCCATAGGGATGTCGACTTCGAGGACACCCCGGAGGTCGCCCACCTCCCAGTCGGACTTCGGCGTCGAACCGTGAGTGTTGTGGCAGTCGATGCAGCTCGGTCGCATCAGGTCCGCCGTCGCGTAGCGTAGCGACAAGCGTCCGTCGATCTCCTCGATACGTGAGAACGGCACGCCCGGGTCCATCGACAGAGCTCTCCATGCATCCTCGGAGAACTCGTCTCGCAGCCCGCCCTCCGCCTTGCGCCACGGGAACGGGAACGGACTGTAGAGTTGAGAGTGGATGTCGCCGCCGAGCTCGCCGATGCGCTCGCCGATTTTCATGCTGAGGGTGGCAGGAAGAGGGATGGCTCCGCTCCTCTCCTCGTAGTCGTGTGTGACTTCGATCTCGAGGTCCACGAGGCGCCGCACGACCTCCGACGTGTAGAGCGAGCGAAAGGCCTTCAGCGCGACGGAGTAGGCCTTGGCGTCCTCCCGGATCGACGCGACTACGATCTCTTGGCGGACCTGCGATTCGTTCCAGATCAGGAAGGTCCCCACGGACGCGAACAGGATCGTGAGCGTAAGCACGGTCCGACCGAGGAATACGTCCATGAGCGAGGCGCCGAGTCGCCTCTGCTCCGAGCGGACCTCCCTTCGGTGATCAACCATGTCGCGCCGCCTCACCTCGCCGCTGTGGACGCACGGCTCCGGCGCCTTGTGAGCACCGTCGCGCGCCGATCTCTAGATACTAGGGGGGTGCGCCCCGCCTGTCACCCCGTGGAGTCCGCGAGCCTCCGTTCCGTCGGTCCTACGTAGATCTGACGGGGCCTTCCGATCCGGAAGTCTGGGTCCCTTCGCATCTCGGTCCACTGGGCGATCCACCCGGGTAGCCGGCCGAGCGCGAACATCACCGTAAACATGTTGACCGGGATCCCGATCGCTTCGTAGATGATCCCCGAGTAGAAATCGACGTTGGGATAGAGCTTCCGGCTGACGAAGTAGTCGTCCGAGAGCGTGATCTCCTCGAGCCGCATCGCGATCTCGAGCAAGCGGCTCGAGCCACCCCTCTTAGCGATGACCTCCACGCAGGCATCCTTGAGAATACTCGCGCGCGGGTCGTAGCTCTTGTAGACGCGGTGGCCGAAGCCCATGAGCCGCTTGGTGTCGTCCCGGTCCTTGGCCCGCTCGAGGAAGAGGTCCGCGCTCCCTTCAGTCGATGCGATCTGCTCCAGCATCTCGATGACCTTCTGGTTGGCGCCGCCGTGGAGCTGGCCCCACAGGGCGCTGATCCCGGCCGAGATGCTGGCGAAGAGGTGCGCGCGCGAGCTGCCGACGAGCCGCACCGCGCTGGTGGAGCAGTTCTGCTCGTGATCCGCGTGCAAGATGAGGAGCAGGTCGAGCACGCGCGCGACCACGGGATCGACGTGGTACTCCTCGCAGGGAGTCGCGTACATCATGTGCAGGAAGTTCTCCGAGTAATTGAGGTCGTTACGCGGAGCCATGAACGGCTGCCCGAGCGAGCGCTTGTAGGAGTAGGCGGCGAGCGTAGGCATCTTGGCGATCAGCCGGGTGACGGCCGCATCGACGTCCTCGTCCGATTCCGGCGCCCTGTAGAACGTCGCCAGCGCGCCCACGGCCGCCGCCAACGCCGGCATCGGATGGGCATCCCGGGGCAGCGCGCTGAAGAACCGATTGAAGTCCTCGTGGATCATCGTGTGATGCGCCACGCCCTCGGCGAACGACTCGCGCTCCGCCTGAGAAGGCTGCTCCCCATTGATGAGGAGCCAGGCCACTTCGAGGAACGAGCTCGTCTTCGCCAACTCCTCGATCGGGTAACCCCGGTACCGGAGGATTCCGCGCTCGCCATCGATGAACGTGATCGCGCTCCTGCACGAACCGGTATTCGCGTAACCTGGATCGAGCGTGATCAGGCCCGTGTCCCGGCGCAGGTTCCGGATATCGATCGCGACCTCGCCCTCCGAGCCCCGCACGAGGGGCAGGTCGAAGGTCTTCTCTCCGATCCTGAGTTGGGCATGGTCAACGACTGTTCCTGGCGTTGTCTCCGTGGTCATGGAGTGAAGCATACGGCGAAGCCGTCGGAGAAGTTAGCCGCCCCTCCGCCCCCGGCGGGGTCGCGGTTCCAGCGCTGGAAATTGTAGGTCGTGTCCGCGACGACGAGCAGGCCTCCAGCAGCGGCATCGGCGATCGTAAAGCTCTGCACGACGACGCCGGCGGAGGGAACGTTCACGGTCGAGAAGCGCTGCAGGCCGGTCGGCGCGATGCACAGCGTGCCGTTGAAGAAGGGGATCGCGGCCTGGGCCGGGCCGGCGATGAAGATGCCCGGCTGGTCCGGCAGGTTGTTCGCCGAAGCGGTCATGGTCGGATTCGCCGTGATGCTGACCTCGCTCGGACTGACCGTGATGGTCGACAGTCCGGTCGAGAACGGAGCGCTCGAGCAGTAGTTGCCGGTCGCGGCGCCGCCGCAGCCGCCGACCGGAGGGTCCAGGTCACCCCCCAGACCGGCGGGCGGGTTCACATTCATCATCGTGGTCCCGTCCTCGAAGTAGAGCGTGTTGTTCGCTCCGTCCGTCCAACCGGGCTGCGCATCGGCGAGGATCTCCTCGAGGTTCGTGGAGCCCGTCGGGTCGAGATCCGAGTCATTGCCCTCGACGGCGGCGAGCGCCTGATCGATGCCCATTCCACCAGAGAGGATCAGCTCGCGCAGATCCCAACCGTACCCGTTCCACGGCTCGTGACCATTCGTCTGCTCGTGGCAGAGCTGGCAGGCGGCGTTGGCCGCCGAGAGCGAGCCCGGGTAGCGGTTCGACCAGGCGCTGAAGTAGCTGGGCTTCGGCGCCGTGGCGCTTGCCGAGGCAAGGGAGAGAGTCGACACGGCGGCCACCGAGAGTGCCGCGAGAGCGATGGAGAGGCGGGTGCGGGGGAGCATGGTGTATCCGAACAGAGAGATGTGAAGGACCGGGAGGGGAATGGAGTCCGCGCCTCGAGGTTAGCACGGGGACCCGTGAGTCCCGGTTCATTGGTGGATGTTCGCGACGACTTCAAGCCCTGGATCCCCCGATCGCGGACAACCGGTTCCCAGGTCCCGAGGCGGCCGCGGGCGCCGCACCGCCCTACGACGCAATGCGGCTCGGAGGTGGCCCTATTCCCCCTTGCTCAGTCACCCATGGCCTGGTCGCGCGCGACGTGGCCTGCCGTGTCGTCCAGGCAGCGAGGGTCGCGCTGCGTGCGGGTTCGGCCCGCGATCCGATGACTTCTCTCAACTCCAGGACGCCCCGTGGCCGAGCACCGTCCGGGATGCGTAGACTCCCGGCGTGGCTCCAACCCCTGCGGGAGCCAGGCTCGAAGAACACGGCAGGGAGGCAAGGCGAACGCGATGATACCGACCCGCAAGCTAGGCAAACTCCTCCGGGGCAAAGCTACGCCGTTCCAGGTGATGGCGGCGTGCGTGCTCGGCTCCTGGATCGGATTCGTGCCCGGCTTCGCGCAGGCGCCCGGGTGGTTGGCGACGCTCGTCGTGCTCATGCTCGTGCTGAACGCGAACGTGGGCATCGCAATCCTGGTCGGGGGGCTCGCCAAGCTCGCCAGCCTCGCCTTGATCTCGGTCACGTTCGAGGTGGGACAATTCCTGCTGGATGGGCCGACCCGCGGCGTGTTCCAGGCCGCGGCGAACGCTCCCGTCCTCGCGTGGTTCGGCTTCGAGTACTACGTGACGACCGGCGGCATTCTGATGGGGCTGGTGTTCGGCCTCTGCGCCGGCCTGATCGTCACGCGGACGCTCGGCGGCTTCCGGCGGAAGCTCGCGGATCTCGAGCGTGACTCCGCGCGCTATCAGGCGTTCGTCGCCAAACCCTGGGCCAAGCTTCTGTGCTTCGTATTCGTCGGCGGAGGTCACGGCAAGCAGACCTACGCGGAGCTCATGGAGCGCCGCGTCGGCAACCCCGTGCGGATCGCCGGCGTCGTCGTCGTGGCGCTCTTCGCGGCGGGAGGCTTCTTCCTTCGCGGCCTGCTCGCCGATCCACTCATCACGGAGGCCGTGCGCACCGAGCTCGCGCGCGCGAACGGCGCGACGGTGGACGTGGGTGGCGTCACCCTCGACCTCGCCGGCGGGCGCCTCGTCATCGAGGATCTGGCGCTGGCCGACCCCGACCGGCTCGACACGGACATCTTTCGCGCGGACAGGCTCGAAGCGGACCTCGACGTCGGGGACCTCCTGCGCAAGCGGTTCACGATCGAACTCCTGCTGGTGAGTGGAGCCATGCACGGCGCTCCACGGGCGACGCCCGGCGAGCTCCTCGAGCCTGAGACGGAGCCGCCGCCGCCCGCGGTGGATGCCCCGCGCGAGGACGAGAAGACGCTCGACGACTATCTCGCGGATGCGAAGGTCTGGAAAGAGCGGCTGGCTCAGGCGCAGGACATTATCGAGCGCGTGTGGGGCGGTGAGTCGGACGACGACCAGGCGGCGGAGGAGGGCGAGAGCACCCGCGATCGTCTGGAGCGACTCGCGCGCGAGCTCGGCTACGCGAACGTCGTCTCCGAAGAGCTCCTGGCCGACGTGCCCACGCTCACGATCGGAGAGCTGATCGTCGAGGGCCTCTCGAGCACCGGGCTCGAGGGCGAAGTGCTCGACCTCCACGCGCGCAACCTCTCCACTCAGCCGCACCTCAACGAGGCGCGCCCCGAGATCGATCTGCGCTCCCGCTCCGGATCGTTCGTCCTGGCGCTGGGCGTCGACGCGTCGGGCACGACGCCCGAGCCGAACGGCGTCCACTTCCGGTGGGACGGCACGCCCGTCGATCGGCTCGCGAGCTCGCTCACGGTCAAAGGTCAGCCGCTGCTCTCCGGCGGCACGCTCGACCTCTCGCTCGACGGCGCCTGGGCCGGCGCGGTCGGGTTCGTCGACTTCCCCCTGATGGTGACCCTGCACGACACGTCGATCCACGTGCCGGGCCACGGCTCGGAGCTGGTGGAAGAGCTCCCGCTGGAGATCGGCCTGCGCGGCCCGCTCGACGCTCTGCGGATCCGTATCGACGCCAGCCAACTGCAGGACGCCCTCGTGAGGGCGGGCGCCGCGCGGCTCGCCGGCGAGCTCGAAGACAAACTCGACAAGGTCGTCGAAGACGAACAGGCGAAGCTCCGCGAGAAAGCCGAGCAAGAAGCCCAGAAGGCCTTCGGCAATAAATTGAAGGGCCGCTTCGGCGGTCTGCTCGGCGGCGACGGTTGATCGCGGTCACGGAGCAACCGACATCGTCATGATGCGTCGCTAGCCGCGCATCACCCTCTTCGCACTCCTCGGCCTCACGCTGCTCTTCTTCATCGGCGGCGGCCGCGATCCTCGCGCCCATGGCCGCGGACGTCGTCGCGCTCACGCCGGGCCGCGAAGGTCGCGCCCCCACCGCGCAGGACTTCCTCCTGCACGGCGCGTCGGATCCGATCATCGGGCCGGAGGAGACCCATCGACTCGCCGCCGTGTTGAAGACAGCGGGCACGCGTGTCCGAGTGCACGTGACCGACGTCTTCGATCACGTCGACACCGGCGAGGAGTCCCTGCTCCCATCACTGTCCTTGGCCCGGTTCCTCGCCCGATTCCTTGCTGCCGCCGGAGGGTGACCATCGGTTAGACTGACCCCACAGGTAGCGCTCGCAAGGCGTGCTCGACCCTCTTCTCAGACTTTCGTACCAAGAGGAGTGCGCAATGAAACTCACGACACTCACTGTCCTTCCCGCGTGTCTCGCGACCGTCGCGTGCCAGTCCGAAAGGCTGCTGGACACGGGGGACGCCCTCGCGGCGAGATCGATCGAGTTGCAGGTGACAGCCACCGGCCACGTGGGCGAGATCGAGTACCACATCGACCCCATGGCCGTACCCGCCGCAGTCCGCACCGCCATGGACGAGCTCCACCCGGGCGGCGCGTACACCGCGGCAGAGAAGGAAATCAACGACGGTGTGCTCTACTTCGAGCTCTCGCGCACGGTGGGCGGCATGGAGGTGGAGGCGATGTTCAGGCCGGACGGCCGGCTCCACTCGGAGGAGGTCGAAGTGGCCGGAACGGCCGTGCCGGAGGCGGTCCGCACCACGGCCATGGACGCGAGGAGCGGAGCGATGGTCACCAAGTGGGAGGAGATCCGCGACGGCGATCACCGCGTGGTCGAGTACCACGTGAAGATGACCTCGGGCGGCATGAACTGGAAGGTGATCGTCGCGCCGAACGGCGCGCTCCTCGCCATCTACCGCGAGATCCCGGCCGAGATCGAGGTACCCGTCGGGAACTGAGCGGGGATGACGCCGTACCCACTACGTCCAAGGGCGTACGGCGGGTTCCTCTGCGTCAGACTACACTCACGGCCGTGCCCAGCTCCTCGGCCTCGCGCACCACCGCGCTCTCGTCCCCACTGTGGGCCCTGCCCCTGCTCGCCGCTTGCACGGGACCCGCCGCGGACCCCGAGCCGCCGACCCTGCGTACCATCGGCTCTTCCACCGTGGGCCACTTCATCCGTGACGCGGACGAGGTCTACGAGGGATCGCGATTCGTGATCGATACGGAGCCCGAGAGCGCCGGCGGCGTCCGCGCCATCCTCGAGCGAACGGCCGACCTCGCCGGCGTCGCCGACCGCCCGAGCTCCGAGGTCCTGAAGGCCGGCGCCGCCGCCACGCTGATCGGCAGGGACGCGATCGCGGTGATCGTTCACGCCGACAACCCACTCTCCGCCCTCACTTCGTCGGACCTGCGCGGGATCTTCACCGGCAGAATCGAGCGCTGAAGTGAGCTGGGCGGCGCGGACCTCGCGATCGAGCCCCTGATCACAGGCGCGGAGTCGGCCACGCACCGCGTCTTCCACGATGCGATCCTGAAGGCCGAGGACTACGCCGGCTGCCGCGTCGTGCGCCCCGACTGGGAGATCATCGCCGAGGTCGCCCAGAACCCCGGCGCCATCGGGCACATCAGCTTCTCCTTTCTCGACGGCATGCGCGACGCCCGCGCCCAGGCCGACACGCCCGAGCCGCTGCCGGAGCTGCCCGGCTGGGTGCGCTCGCTGGAGCGACTGCGCGTCTACGGCGACTTCCGCTTGCGGCAGGAGGCCGATCGGTAGCAGCGTGCGCAGAAAGTCACTGGCTCGGGACCAGGGCCCGTGTACCGCGCAGCCTTCGGCGGCACGGTCCGGACGGCCCTTCGGGCCGATGATGCGCGCGCTTCGCGCACGCGGGTGCCTACACCGTACGGCGGCTACGCCGCCGCGCTCGCCTGCACGGCGAGCGCCTGGAGTTTCGCCCTTCGAAAAGGGCGAAACTCCAGTCTAGAGCCCGCGTACCGCGGCGCGTACGGTGGCCGGCATGACCGACGCCCGGAGCCCGACGAAGGTCAAGGCCACGGGTGCGCATTTCACTCCGCCCGGCCTCGCGCGATTCCTCGCGCGGCTCGCGCTCGATCACGTGAACAGAAGGGGCTCGCTCAGCGTGCTCGACCCCGCGTGCGGCGACGGACGCCTGCTCCACGCGCTCGCCGAGGAAGCGGGGCCCACGCGCCTGCGGATGGTCGGTGTCGATCAGGACGGCGGCTGCTGCCATGCTGCGAACGAGCGGCTGCGGTCCATGCCCGGAGTGCGGATCTCCACGCGACACGGCGACTTCCTGCGCCTGGTGACAGAGAACGACACGCTCGGCCGCTTCGACCTCGTCATCGCCAACCCGCCCTACGTCCGGACGCAGGTGCTCGGCGCCGAAGTGTCACGCCGGCTCGCGCGGGAGCTCGGCCTGTCGGGTCGGGTCGATCTGTACCACGCGTTCATCGCGGCGATGACGCGCGTCCTCGCGCCCGGCGGCACGCTCGCCCTCTTGTGCTCGAACCGGTTCCTCACCACGCGCTCCGGGCGCGCGGTCCGAGCGACCCTGCGCTCCCAGTTCCAGCTCGAGCGGATCCTCGACCTCGGCGACACGAAGCTCTTCGGTGCGGCGGTGCTGCCTGCGATCGTGATCGCGAGGCGAACCAACACTCCGCGCCCGGCGGCGTGTGCGTTCGTCCGCGCGTACGAGGTCCGCGACGGCTCCGCGACGATCGAGGCCGTGCGGGCGGCCCCGCCGATCCTCGCAGCCCTGCACAGCGAGCAAGCCGAGCTCGCGCGGCGCGGCGGCACTCTGATCCGCATCGAGCGCGGAACGCTCGCCACCGGCCACGGCGACGACGAGCCTTGGACCTTGTCCTCGGCGCGCACCGAGGCGTGGCTCGCGCGTATTCGCGAGCGGACGGCGCGCACGTTCGGCGACGTCGGAAAGATTCGCGTCGGTATCAAGACGACG
>SMVQ01000227.1 GCA_004357655.1 Planctomycetota bacterium | reverse complement strand
CTTGCCCGAGCCGCTGACGCCGGTCACGACGGTGAACGCCCCGAGCGGGAGCTCGACGTCGATGTCCTTGAGGTTGAAGGCCCGCGCGCCCCGGATCGCGATCGAGTTGCCGTTGCCCGTGCGGCGCTGCGCGGGCCGGGGAATGGGGAGCTCGCCGCGCAGGAGACGTCCCGTGGGCGTGTCCGCGCGGGCCACGACCTCGGGCGGGCCCTCGGCGATCACGCGCCCGCCGTGCCGCCCGGCGCCGGGTCCGATGTCCACGATCCAGTCCGCGAAGCGCAGCGTCGCCTCGTCGTGCTCGACGACGACGACGGTGTTGCCGAGGTCGCGAAGGTGCGCGAGCGCGCCGAGCAGCCGGTCGTGGTCGCGCGCGTGCAGACCGATCGAGGGCTCGTCGAGAACGTAGAGCACGCCCTGCAGACCGGCGCCGAGCTGGGCCGCGAGCCGGATGCGCTGGGCCTCGCCGCCCGACAGGGTGTCGGCGCCGCGGTCGAGCGTCAGGTAGCCGAGCCCGACGCGCATCAGGAAGTCGGTGCGCCGCACGATCTCGCCGACGAGGTCGCGGGCAATCCGCGCCTCGCGCTTCGAGAGCTCGAGGCCCGTGAGCTTCGGTACCAGCTCGCCGACGGGCAGGCGCGTGAGCTCGACCAGCCGCAGGCCGCCGAGCCGGACGGCGCGAGCCGCGGGTCGCAGGCGGGTACCGTCGCACTCGCCGCAAGTCGTGAGCGAGAGGTAGCGCTCGATCAGCTTGCGCCGCGAGCCCTTCTTCCACGAGCGCTCCAGCTCGGGCAGGACGCCGGGGTAGCGCCGGCGCCACTTGACCTGCCCTTGATAGCGCGCGCCGTTCCAGCTCACCGTGTCGTCGAACCGGACCTTGCCGGTGCCGTGGAGCACCGCGCGGCGCCCAGCGCGCGACAGCTCGCGCCAGGGTGTGTCGAGGTCGAAGCCGTGCTTCCGGCCGACGGTCTGGAGGAAGTCGAAGCCGACGCGCGGGAAGTTCAGCGCCCCTCCGCTCGCGCGCATGACCGCGAGCGCCCCCGCACGGATCGAGAGCTTCGGGTCGCGGATCACCGCGGCCTCGGTCGGCTGCCGCAGTACCCCCAACCCGTCGCAGGCCGGACAGGCGCCGTGCGGCGAGTTGAACGAGAAGAGCCGCGGCTCGAGCGGCGGGCTCTCCGCCCCACAACCGGGGCAGGTGCGCTGCGTCGAGTAGACATGGTCCACGCTGCCATCGATGACGACGAGGTCGCCCGCGCCGAGCTCGAGCGCCTGCTCGACCGACTCGCGGAGCCGGGAGGGCTGGGCGGGGTCGGGCTTCAGGCGGTCGACGATGACCTCGACCGTGTGCCGCTTGTAGCGCTCGAGCTCGGGCGGGTCCTCGAGGCGCACGATCTCCCCGTCCACGCGCGCACGGACGAAACCCTTCTTGACGAGGTCCGCGAAGAGCGGCTTGTGGTGGCCCTTGCGATCCCGCACGAGCGGCGCGGCGAGGAGCAGCTTGCGACCCGCCAGGTCGCGCAGGATCTCCTGGACGACGGCCTCCGGCGTGCGCGACTGGAGCGGGCGCTCGCACTCGGGGCAGTACGCCTGGCCCGCGCGGGCGAAGAGCACGCGCAGGTGGTCGACGATCTCCGTGAGCGTCCCGACCGTCGAGCGGCTGCCGCGCGCGATCGTCTTCTGGTCGACGGCGATGGCGGGCGAGAGGCCCTCGATGCTCTCGACGTCGGGCTTCTGCATGTGCCCCAGGAACTGCCGGGCGTACGCGGAGAGGGTCTCGAGGAACCGGCGCTGACCCTCACGGAAGAGGGTGTCGAAGGCGAGCGAGGACTTGCCCGAGCCCGAGACGCCCGTGATCGCCACGAGGGCATTGCGCGGGAGCTCGACATCGATGTCGGCCAGGTTGTTCTGGCGCGCGCCGCGGATCCGGATCGTACCGTCCCTCATGCCTATAAGTCGATGCGCCACAACACCTTAGGCTAGAAGAGGGGCCGCTCTCGGCGGCCCGGCTCCGCCCGGATGCGCTCCATCGAGCCAGCCATGGTAGCAGGCGCCCGCGAACGGGGGAAGGGGGGTCAGCGAGCCCGGCGCGAGCGCCCCCGGGCGGAACCCGCGCCGGGCTCCCGTCCGGTCCGGTCGTGAGGCTCACCAGGCAGAGCTGCTCGGATCTCCGCCCGAGCTCGGGACCGCGCTCTCGCCTCCACCGCGGTCTTCCCCGGGACTCCCCCAGCATGCCCATCGCCGTCGGCCCGAGCGCTCCGGACTTCACGCTCGAGACCAGGACGAGACCGGTCAGGTCGCCGACCGCAAGGCGGGCAGGAACGGAGAAGTACGGCAGGGACAGGCGGGCGTCGCAGCGCCGCGCGATACCCTATCCTATATAAATATAGGGTCTCTCCTCCCCCCTCCACTCCGTAGCCCCCGCCCCATGAACAGCTCTCCCGCCCAGGCCACCGTGCTCCAAGCCGTCGCGACGCTCGTGTGCGCGAGCCTCACCCTCGCGGACGTCCAGTTCAACGACTTCTCTTCGACCGCGGGACTCACGATGCTCGGCGCCACGGCGCAGTCGGGGAGCCGGCTGCGGCTCGTGCCGGCGACTCCCGATCAGGCCGGCGCGGCATGGTTCGAGACCAAGCAGGACGTCACGGACAGCTTCGCGACCCAGTTCTTCGTCGAGCTGGAGCCCGAGAACGGAGCGGAGGGCTTCACGTTCACGATCCAGAACACCGCGCTGAACGCGATCGGCGGCAGCGGCTGCGAGCTCGGCTACGAAGGGCTCGCGAACAGCGTGGCGATCGAGTTCGACTTCTTCACCAGTGTCACCTGCGGCGTCGGCGCGGTCGACGACCCGGGCAGCATCCACGTCAGCGTACACACCCTGGGCACTGCACCGAACAGCGTGCTCGAGTCGGCCTCGCTCGGCTCCACGACGATCGTCCCGAACTTCGCCAATGGAGCGGTCCACCAGATCCGCATCGACTACGTGCCCGGCACGCTCCAGATCTTCATCGACGGCTTCCTGGCGCCGGTCCTCCAGGTGCCCATCGACATCGGCGCGACCCTGGCGCTCGACGCGGACAAGGCGTGGGTCGGGTTCACCGCCTCGACGGGGAGCCTCGCGGAGAACCAGGAGCTCATCGCCTGGTTCTTCACGGAACACGCCTTCGGTCCCCCCAGCAACCAGCCCCCCGCCGCGCCGGCGATCACCGAGCCCTCGACGAACGGCCAGGAGCTCAACCCGGCCGACGTACACATGGAGACGTCGGCATTCTCCGATCCGGACCTCGGCGACCTGCACGAGTGCACCGACTTCGAGCTCTGGACCATCCAACCCTCCGCGCGCATCTGGTCCTCGGCGTGCTCCAGCGGTGTGGAGAAGCTCCACACGCACCTGGGCGACGGCGTGTTCGAGGGCTCCCATACGGGACGCACGGAGCTGCTGCCGTCGACGCCGTACGTCCTGCGAGCGCGCCACAAGGACGACAGCGGGGAGGCCCAGACCGAGTGGAGCCCCTGGGGCGAACGCGACTTCGTGACCGGGTCAGCCTCGCAGGTCTTCCCGCTCGTGCTCGAGGACGTGGCCGACCAGCCGGCCCCGGCGTGGGTGCGGGACACCGACCAGGGTGAGGTCGTGCTCTCCGCTGGAAACGCCTCCGTCCGAATCGAGACGGGCCTCGGTCAGCTCCTGCTCGAGTTCGCCGGCAACGACGGCGTCACGAATACGGTGACGAACCCCGGACCGCTGGTTGTTCACGAGGCGGTACGCGTCCGCATCGACGCGGGCAGCGCCGGTCTGACGCTGCCCGAGACGAACCTCCTCCTGGCGGACGAGCACTGCGACTTCCACCGGGCCCTGCTGCCGGACGTGCAGCTCGCGCCCCTCCAGGTGGCGTACTTCTGGGTGTCGTCGAGCGGCTCGACCTACGTCGGCAACGCGGCCCAGACGATGCCCGACTTCTCGGTCCTCGCGCGCGGCCTGGACCTGCCCTGGGTATTCTCCGAGCCCGGCTACGAGATCGACGTGTTCGCGACGGGCTTCCAGCTGCCCGTCAAGATCGCGTTCATCCCGAACGCGGGCACGAACCCAGGCGACCCGTACTTCTACGTCACGGAGCTGTACGGCACGATCAAGGTCGTGACGCGCGACGGGACCGTGAGCGACTACGCGACGGGCCTGCTCAACTTCAACCCCTCGGGTAACTTCCCGGGATCGGGCGAGCAGGGCTTGTCGGGTATCGCCGTCGACCCGGCGACCGGTGACGTCTTCGCGGGCATGCTGTACTCGGTGGGCGGGCCCCACTACCCCAAGGTCGTCCACTTCACGAGCCTCGACGGAGGCCTGAGCGCCTCGACGCAGACGACGATCCTGGACATGGCCGGCGAGTCGCAGGGGCAGTCGCACTTCATCTCGAACCTCGCGATCCACCCGAACGGGAAGTTGATCGTGCACATGGGCGACGGCTTCTCCTCCAGCACGGCCCTGAACCTGTCCTCGTATCGCGGGAAGATCCTGCGCTTGAACCTGGACGGGAGCGCGCCGACGGACAACCCCTTCTACGACCTCGCCGATGGCATCAACGCGCGTGACTACGTGTTCGCCTACGGAGTACGCAACCCGTTCGGCGGCGCCTGGCGCGCGAGCGACGGGCTGCACTACGAGGTCGAGAACGGCCCCAGCACCGACCGCTTCGCCCAGGTGATCTCCGGCCGCAACTTCGGTTGGAACGGCTCGGAAGCATCGATGCAGAACTTCGCCCTGCACAACTGGGTGCCGTCCACCGGCCCCGTGAACCTCGCGTTCGTGCAGCCGGAGACGTTCGGCGGAAGCGGGTTTCCCGACGGGAAGATGGGCCACGCCTTCGTGACCCTGTCGGGGGGCACGTACGCGTCGGGACCCCAGGCGCTCGGGAAGCGGATCGAGGAGTTCGAGCTCGACGCCAACGGGAACGTCGTCGCGGGTCCGACGACCTTCATCGAGTACACGGGCTCCGGGAAAGCGACAGCGGTGGGCCTCGCCGCCGGGCCCGACGGCCTCTACATGAGCGACCTGTACGCCGACGGGGGCCCCTCCCCGACGACCGTCGGCGCGAACATCCTGCGAATCAGGTTCACGGCCGAGGTCGACTGCAACGCGAACGGCATCCACGACGGGTGCGACATCGCCTCGGGCACGAGCGCCGACGTCAACGGGAACGGCATCCCCGACGAGTGCGAGTGCGTGGGCACTGCATTCTGCTCGTCGACGCCGAACTCGACGGGGGTCCCAGCCACGATCGACTCGCGCGGGGACTGCACGGTCGCCGCCAACGCCTTCGTGCTCGAAGCCTCGAACGTCCCCGACCAGCCGGGCTTGTTCTTCTACGGCGCGGGCCAGTTGGGCGGCGGGGCGGGCGTGCCCTTCTTCAACGGCCGCCAATGCGTCGGCGGCGCGCAGGTCTTCCGCCTCCCCGTCGTCATGGCGACGGCCGGCACGGCCACGTACACGGTCGACTTCGGTAACCCGCCGAACCCCGCCGGGACGATCACGGCGGGCTCGACCTGGAACTTCCAGTACTGGTTCCGCGACCCCGCGGGCGGCGGCCAGTTCGTCGACCTGTCCGACGGTCTCGAGCTGACGTTCCAGTGACTGATGTCGCGGTAGGGCCGCTCCAGCCAACCACTCGACTGGAGCGCCCCCCGCACAGATCCCAGCGAGCGGCACTACCGCACTGGGCTCCTACCGCAGGTGCTGACGCGAAGGCGCTGGCCCGGGTAAAGATGTCGAATCG
>SMVQ01000226.1 GCA_004357655.1 Planctomycetota bacterium | reverse complement strand
TGCGTCGCCGGCATGTTCATGATCACCGTGCCGTTCGGGAGGATGCGCGTGCCCTCGAAGAACGAGGCGAGGCCCTCGTTGAGCCAGCCCGAAGCGCTCGTGGCGAGCGAGACGAACTGGTGCGCGGCCTCGTGGAACAGAGTGCCCGTCATCGACTCGAAGCCGCCGTCGCCCACGTAGGTCTGGACGGAGCCCCCCGTGAATTGGCCCGCCGACCACTCCGCGGGGCTCGAGCCCAGCTCGAGGTACTCGTCCCTGTTCTTGAAGATCCAGAGCTCGATCCGCGAGACGGACCCGCGGTACTCCTTCGTCCCGTACTTGAAGAACCGGCGATAGAACGCGTTCATCTGCTCCATCGCCTCGCCGGCACGGATGAGCACCTCGTAGCCCGCGTCCGTGTAGGTGACGTAGTTCTCGCGCGTCAGCTTGGCGCGGTCGCCCCAGGTGTCGTGCTCCTTGTCGTGCTCGCGAATCCACTCCTCCGAGACGTCGGCGAAGAGGTCCTTGGGCTTCGCGTCGCCGGCGAGGCTCGGGTCGGGCTCGGCGGCGATGCGGTCGATCGCCGCCTGGCTCTCCGTGTCCTCGGGGTCGAGCGCCAGGATCTGCTTGTGGACGCGGATGGCCGCGTGCGGCCGGCCCTCCTGCTCGTAGCGCCCGGCGATCGGCTGGAGCTTCTTCACGAAGCGCGCGGCCATGCCGAGCAGGTCCTTGGCGATCGGGTCGAGCTCGAGCAGGCGCTCGCGCAGGGCCTTCAGCTCGGAACGCTTCCGGCCCTGCCCGACGGCGAGGCCGTACTCGCGGTGGCGCGCGTACACGAGCTCGTCCCGGTCCCCGACCATCGCGGCCCAGCGCGCCCGCAGGTCCCAGGCCGCGGTCGACTTGCGGTCGCGCTCGAGCGCGCGCTCGATCCACTTCCGGGCGCCCAGCTCGTCGCCGGACTCCAGGGCGCGCTCGGCGAACGCGAGGGCCTGCGTGAACGGGGAGAGCTCGCCGCTCTGGAGCCCGGGGAGCGCGAGCCCGAGGGCCATCAGGAATGTGGGTCGGAATACCATGGGCCTGACGATCGTAAGCGCCATCGGCCGCCCGGAGAAGTGCCGGACGGAGCCGGACCGCCGCGAATCAGGGCGCCCGAACGCAACGCTTACGGAGGCGTGTCAGGGCAGAGTGCGGATCCGGATGTTGCGGAACCAGACCGCGTTCCCGTGGTCCTGCAAGGCGATGTGCCCGGTCTTCATCATCCCGTAGTCCGGCATCGCGGCGAACTTGCTGTCCGCGACGAGCGCGCGCCACTCATCGCTCCAGAGCTCGTACTCGCACTGCTTCACGCCGTTCAGCCAGTGCTCGACGTGTGGACCGTCGACGACGATGCGCGAGCTGTTCCACTCGCCCACGGGCCGCGTCACATCGGCGGCCGGAGCGTGCAGGGCGTAGTTCGACCCGGCCGACGTCAGGGAATTCCCGCCGTCGGCGTGGCCCGCGTTGTCGAGGATCTGCAGCTCGGGGCCGGTGCGCCAGACGGCGTCATACTCGCCCTCGGCCACGTGGAAGAAGATGCCGCTGTTGCCGCTCGGGGAGATCTTCCAGTCGAGCGCGAGCTCGAAGTCGGCGAACTGCTCTTCGGTGACGATATCGCCACCGTCGCCGCCGCGACAATGCAGCACGCCGTCCTCGACGGCCCAGCCGTCCGGCATGTCCTCCCGTTTGAAGCCGCGCCAGCCGGCGGTCGTCGTCCCGTCGAAAAGGGGGCGCCAGCCGGTCTGCTCGGTCCCCTCGGCACCGTAGGCTCCGTCCGACTCGGCCTCCACTTTCGACGAGCACGAGGCCAGGGCACCGAGCGCGCAGGCGCCGAGGAGGAGCATGGGTTGCAGGTCGGACATGGTTCGATTCCTTTGGCCCTCAGGCCGCTCGGGATGATTGGCCCTCAGGCCGCTCGGGATGATTTCGAAGGGTAGAAGACGACGAGGACCGCGAGGCAGGCGACGGCCATCCACATCGGCACCGAGAAGAGTCGGCGGTAGTCGATGGCGCCGTCGACCGTGGCCCAGTTTCCGACCACGCTGGTCGCGAACCAGCTGCCGACGATGATACCGATGCCGATGACCACCAGGTTGAACAAGTTCTGGGCGCTCGCCTTCACGTCCTTCGTCGTCTCCTCGTCGACCACCATGAAAGCCACGAAGATGAAGCACCCGAAGCACACGCCGTGGAGCGCGACCCCCAACAGGATCATCGGGAACGAGGTCGTGTAGGCGAAGAGCGCCATGCGGGCGGCGTAGGCGATGAGCCCCGCACCGAGGAGCGCCTTGCGCGAAGACTTCCGCGCGAGGAATGGGATCGCCGCGAGCACGAGCAGCTCGGCCATCTGCCCGAGGGTCATCAAGCCCCCGCCGCCGACGCCGAGGATGCCGTTGATCGCACTGGCGAGCCGGTCCGCGGACTCCGCATTGCGCTGCAATTCGGACAGGAACTGCGCCGTGTGCACGAAGTAGAACTGGTGGATGACGCTGACGGGGACCGCGATGAGGAACAGCAGGAACAGCGGGTTGCGCTTGATCTCACCGAGCGCCTCGACGGTCGCGTTCTTCTGCCCCGTGCCCTTGGACGGCGGCGTGTGCGGCAGCGTCAGGCAGAAGACCGCCATCACCACGCCGAGGATCGCGCTGAGGTAGAAAGCGCCGGCGCGCCCCGCGTCCTGAGCCGCCGCGACGACCTCGGGCGTGCCCTCCGGGGTGTGGAAGAGGCGCAGGTAGTGCCCGACGCCGATCCCCGCCGCGATCCAACCGACCGTGCCCCAGATTCGCACGCGCCCGAAGTCGCGGTCCCGATTCGGGATGTGGTGGAACGCCAGCGAGTTCGTGAGCGCGAGCGTCGGCGCGTAGATCAAGCCGTAGAAGAGCGAGAGCCACAGGAACATCTTGAAGTCCGCGGTCTCGGCCAGCCGCCAGACGAGCACGGCGCCGACGAGGTGGCTCGCCGCGAGGAACTTCTCGGTGGCGAAGTACCGGTCGGCGACCTGGCCCGCGATGAACGGACCGATGATCGCTCCGACGGCCCCCGCGGCGAGCACCATGCCCACCTGGTCGAGCGCGAACCCGCGATGCCCGAGCAGGAACGGGTACAGCAGCGGCAGCCACGCCCCCCAGATCGCGTACTGGAGGAACATCATCAGCGACAAGCTGAATCGGATCGAGCCCGATAGCGGCGCGCTCGCGCCACCGGCTTCGGCGTCGTCGGACAAGGCGTCCTCTCCTGGGCTGGGGCTGGAAGGGGCGGGTGGGCTACTCGGCGAACGCCGAGTCGAAAGCTTGCGGCGAGACGTCGAAGTCGAGGGCGCGCACGAAGGCCACGGACTCGCGCGCTCCGTGCTCGCGGTGCATGCCCGAGTCCTCCCACTCGACGGTGAGCGGCCCCTGGTAGCCCGCGTGGTTCAACTGGCGGATGATGCCCTCGAAATCGATCCGACCCCGGCCGGGCGAGCAGAACTCCCAGTAGCGGCCGTTCGTCCCGAACGGGGCGTGGCCGCCGAAGACGCCCACCTCGCTCGGCGAGTCCGACCACCAGACGTCCTTGACGTGGACGTTCCAGATGCGCTCCCCGAACTCGCGTAGGAAGGCGAGGTAGTCGACGCCCTGATAGCCGAAGTGCGACGGATCGAAGTTGAAGCCGAACGCGGGGTGGTGGTCGACGGCCTCGAGGGCGCGGCGCGTGGAGTAGATGTCGAAGGCGATCTCGGTCGGGTGCACCTCGAGCGCGAAGCACACCTGCTCTTGCGCGAAGACGTCCAGGATCGGCTTCCAGCGCGCGCCGAAGTCCTCGTACCCGGCGTCGATCTGACCGGGGAGCGGGGGTGGGAAGCCGTAGAGCAGCGCCCAGATGCTGCTGCCCGTAAATCCGTTCACGACCGTGCGGCCGCTCTTCGCGAGCTGTGCCTTCACCCGCTCGGGGGCGGCGTCGAAGAACCGCCGCGCGACGCGCGCCGTGTCCTTCAGCTCCTGCGCCGCGCGCTGCCGCACGCCCTCGGGGTCGCCGTCGCCCCACACGTGCTCGGGCAGGATCGCCTTGTGGCGCTCGTCGATGAGGTCGCAGACGGCCTGGCCGACGAGGTGCGTGCTGATCGCGTAGCACGCCATGCCCTTGCTCTCGAGGAGCCGCCAGAGGTTCGCGCAGTAGTCGTCCTCGCGCAGTGCTCGCTGCGTATCGAAGTGATCGCCCCAACACGCGAGTTCGAGACCTTCGTAGCCGAACTCCCTGGCTTTTTCCGCCAACGTTTCCAGGGGCAGATCGGCCCATTGACCGGTGAAGAGACAGAGGGGGCGCGGCATGGCCTTCCTTTCAGTGGAGCCGTCGAGCGCGCAGAGTCGAGCATCCGACTATACGGTGCCGGACACTTCACCGCTCATGTGCGACCGGATCGTACCGCACAACTCCCTTCGCAGCGCCGGGAGTTGCATCGATACCATCGATACAGAGCCGCGCACTCCCCCGTCGCCGTGTGGCGGAGGAGTGCGCGGCACTGTACACCCGCTGCGTGGCGGAGGAGTGTGCGGCACTGTACTCCGGTCGGTTCCCTCACTTCACCTGGGACATCTTCACCGCGCAGCGCTCCTTCGCGGAGACGAGCGCCGCCTCCAGCACGCGTTGCGTCTGGTAGGCGTCCTCGAAGTCCGGCAGCGGGACGACGGGTTTCCGGTGGCCCAGCACGCGCATCATGTCCGCGGCCATGTTGACGAAACCGTGCTCGTAGCCGAGGAGGTGCGCGTCGGGCCACCAGTTCTCCGCGTACGGGTGATTCCCGGCCGAGGTACACATGATCCGGCGCCAGCCCCCTTCGCGCGGGCCGTCCTGCGTGTCGAAGAACTGCAGGACGTTCATGTCCTCGAAGTCGAAGGCGAGTGAGCCCCGCTCGCCGTTCAGCTCGATCCGGTTGCGGTTCTCGTGGCCCTGGGCGAGTCGCGAAGCTTCGAAGCTCGCCGTCGCCCCACCCTTGAACGTCGCGAGGAAGAGCACGCAGTCGTCGACGTCGCTCCGACCCGTCTTGCGCGCGCCGGGCTTGCGGGGGCCGAGGAGGGCGCGCTCCTTCACGAACGTCTTCGCGATCGCCCCGTGGACCTCGACCACCTCGTCGCCGGTCAGGAACCGCGCCAGGTCGACGAGGTGCGCGTTGAGGTCGCCGTGGGCCCCGGACCCGGCGTGCTTCTTCTGGAAGCGCCAGAGGAGCGGGACGTCCGGGCCGCCCCAGCTCTGGAGGTAGGTCGCGCGCACGTGCAGGATCCGGCCGATCCGACCCTCGCGGACGAGCTGGTGCGCGAAGGCCACGGCCGGGCAGCGGCGGTAGTTGAACCACACGAACGTGCTCTGCTTGGGTCGCTTCCGCGCGGCATCGCGCATCGCGCGCGCGTCGGCGAGTGTGCCCGCGAGGGGCTTCTCGCAGGCGACGTGCTTGCCCGCCTCCAGCATCGCGATCGACTGCTCCGCGTGGACGTCGTTCGGAGTCCCGATGTCGACCAGATCCACCTCGTCGTCCCGGGCGATGTCCCGCCAGCGGGTGGTCGTGTTCCGCCAGCCCCACTTCCTCGCAAAGACCTCCAGCTCGGCCGCGTCGCGGGCGGCGATCGTGTGCATCACGGGCGTCCGCGGCGGGTCGAAGAAGTGCGGCACCTGGGCCCACGCATTCGAGTGCGCACGGCCCATGAACTTCTGGCCGATGAGGGCGACGTTGCAGGTCTTCGTCATGACGTCGTGGGTTCGGGCTCCTATCGAGCTCCTTGCTGGAGGGCAGCTGTGGCCGGAGAAGATACACTCTCCCGTCCCCTGCGCGATTCGTCCGGGAGGAGGCTTGCCGCGGGCTCCGCAAGGCACTAGAAGTGCCGTCGCCCCGACTCACCACGAAGTTCAGTCCCACGCTCCCGATGAAGAAGTTCTTCTGCAAGCTCTTCGGCCACACCTGGGTCCACCGATCCGATAATCCCAAGATCGCCTGGCACACGAGCAAGAAGATGTCGGAGCTCGAGATGAACACCTCGGCCAGCGACTCGAGCTTCTGGCTCGAGTGCCAGCGGTGCTCCCTGCGCAACGACCACCCGACGCGCAAGGACCTCAGGGACGTAATCTGAGCGCGGCGACGCGATCCGTTCCGCAGCCCCTTCAGCGCTCGGATGAGGTCTCGAGTCCGTCTCCGCCCCAGGCGTCCCGCATGACGCGCCGCACGCCCGGGACGTCGAGGCGGAAGTTCGCACGCGCGCTGGTACCGACGAACCACTTCCACAGGAAGGCGCCGCGGAGCCACTCGCGCTCACGGTCGATCACGCGCAGGGCGACAGCCAGGCAGCGCTTCTGCAGCGGCGTCTCCGCCGGACCGTCGCGGTCGCGGTACCCGCGGCCCACCCAGGGCCGCGCGGCTGCGTGCGGGACGGTGTCGTAGCCCAGCTCGGTGAAGACGACCGGCTTGCCGGTTCGCTCATGGAGCTCCCTGAGACCCGCGAGGGCGCGCTCCCAGCCGGCCTCGAGGGCGGACTCGTCGGGCTCGACCGCGCTCTCGTCGACCAGCGGAAAATAGGCCTGCACGCCGATCGCGTCGAGCGCGTCCCAGAACGGCACGCGCCCGTAGTCGGACCAGTTCGCGGCGTAGGTCAGCTTGACGTCCGACACCTCGCGCACGCGCGCGATGATCCTGCGCCACTCCGCCTCGTGCTCCACCAGCCGGTCGAGCTCCGTCCCCACCGCGAACGCATCCGCATCGCGCGTCCCGCGCGCCAGCCCCACGATCCACTCCGCGTAGGTACGGAAGAAGCGCTCGCGCGCCTCGGGCGCCTCGAAGTCGATCGCCCCGCGCCAGTCGAACGGCGAGCCCCAGTACGCGATGTGCGGCTTGATGAAGATCTTCATCCCGCGCGCGTGCGCTTCGGCGATCGGGCGTCGGATCCAGCTCGGGAGCGTCTCGAGGTCGTAGCGACACCGCACGGTCCCATCCGCCCGGATGCCCGCGTAGGGATGGATCGCCACCCAGTTGACGCCGAGATCGGCGAGCCGGTCGAGCTCATCCCCGAACCCGTCGAGACCCCACTCCCGCCCCGAGCCCCGGCACGAGATCGTCATGCCGCGGACGACCGCGGGCGCCTCGGCGGGCGCATCGGCCGCCGGGCCCGCGGGCGCGGCGACGAAGGCGACGGCGATGGGGAGCAGCGCGCGCACGGCCCCATGGGAAGCGAATCCCCCGCCCTTGGCAACACTGCCCCGAAAGCTCCGGAATTCCTCCTGCACCGAGCGGCGGTTGGAACGATACTTCGGGTACGCCCCCGCCCGGGGCCCGACATGGCGACGGACATCCTCAAGTACATCGTGCTCATCGTCTCGGCGCCGCTCTGGCTGCCGTTCGCGAAGGCCCTGTGGGAGGAGTTGAACGACGCATTCCGGCCCGACGGGGGCCTCTTCGGGCCCGAGCCGACGCAACGCAGGCGCGAGGAGATCCTGGCCGAGATCGCGCGCGAGGAGCCGCGCCTCGTGCACGAACCCCTCGCCCACCTCCAGAACCGGCGGAGCGCGCAGTCCGGTGGGGGCGAGCGGCCCGGGATGTCGTCGCGCCCCGTCGCGCCGCCGTCCGGGGCGCGCCTGCAGCGCCGGGGCTTCCGGACCTAGGTCGTCCGAGGCGTCGCGCGCGCTTGCCCGCGACACCCCCATCGGTAGAGTGTGCCGCTTCCGCCGCGACCATGCCCATCCCGAGCCCCTTCCACCCCCGGACCTCCGTGCTCTGCACGAGCTACCTGTGGAAGGAGTGGGCCGGCTACCACGCCGTGCGCTCGTACGAGACGAGCCACGAACGCGAGTACCTCGCGTTCCGGCACGGCGCGGGGCTGCTCGACGTCAGCCCGCTCTGCAAGTACGAGGTGAAGGGCCCGGACGCGGGACGCTTCCTCGCCTACGTCACGGTGAAGGACGTCACGAAGCTCGGCCTCGGGCGCGTCACCTACCTCTGCTGGTGCGACCCGCGCGGGCACGTCCTCGACGACGGGACGATCACCCGCTGGGACGACGACCACTACCGGATGACCTCGGCCGACCCGTCCTACGCCTGGCTTCATCGAAACGCGCGCGGGTTCGAGGTCGAGATCACGGACGTGACGGAAGAGCTGGCGGCGCTCGCCCTGCAGGGGCCCAACTCGCGCGCGGTGCTCGCCGCCGTGTTCGGGTCCGAGCTCGAGTCCCTGCGGTTCTTCCGCGGCGTGCGCGCGCAGGCGGGGCGGATTCCCGTCGAGATCACGCGCACGGGATACACGGGTGACCTCGGCTACGAGATCTGGATCCCGGCGCAGCACGCGCTCGCGGTCTGGGATGCGCTCGTCGAGGCGGGCGCCGCGTACGGACTCCTGCCCGCGGGGCTGGACGCGCTCGACGTCACGCGCGTCGAGGCCGGGTTCATCCTCGGCGGCATCGACTACACGAGCGCGCGCAAGGCGGTCATTCCGAGCCAGCGCTCGACCCCGCAGGAGATCGGGCTCGGCTGGGCGGTCGGGCTCGAGCGCGACCCGTTCATCGGCCAGGCCGCCCTGTGCCGGGAGGCGCGCGAGGGCGCGCGGTACGCGATGGTGGGCCTCGACATCGACTGGGACGAGCTCGAGCACCTCTACGACGCCGCCGACCTGCCGCCGGACCTGTCGCCCCAGGCGTGGCGAAGCTCGATCCCCGTCTACCACGGCGTCGTCCAGGTCGGCTACGCATCGAGCGGAGCCTGGTCCCCCACGCTCAAGAAGAACCTGGCCATCGCGACGGTCGAGGCCGCGCACGCGCCGATCGGGACCGAGCTCGCGATCGAGTGGACCGTCGACCACGCGCGCAAGACGGTGAAGGCGACCGTCGTGCCGCGCCCCTTCTTCGACCCGCCACGCAAGCGCGCGAACGTCGTGCACGAAGCGGCGACGAGCGCATGAGCACCATGAGCCGGGGGTGGGACGCGATCGTCGTCGGTGGCGGACACAACGGGCTGGTGTGTGCGGCGTACCTCGCCAAGGCGGGCCGGCGCGTGCTCGTGCTCGAGCGCCGACACGTCCTCGGCGGCGCGGCGGTCACGGAGGAGCTGGTGCCTGGCTTCCACTTCTCCGTCTGCTCCTACGTGGTCAGCCTGCTGCGCCCCTGGATCATCCGCGACCTCGACCTGCCGCGGCACGGGCTCGAGATCATCCCGCTCGAGGCGGCATTCTCGCCGCTCCCCGACGGGCGCTCCCTCTGCCGCTGGTCCGATCCCGAGCGCACGCGGCGCGAGATCGCGGCATTCAGCAAACGGGACTCCGAGGTCTACCCCGAGTTCGGCAAGAAGATGGGCCAGCTCGCGCGCTTCGTGAAGCCGATCATCGACACGCCCGCCCCACGGCCGACGTCGCTCTCGCCCCTCGCTCTGCTCGACATGGTGAAGCTCGGGCGGCGCTTCCAGGACCTCGATCGCGACCTGCAGGGCACGCTCGTCAAGCTGATGACGATGAGCGCGGCCGACATGCTCGACGAGTGGTTCGAGTCCGACGTCCTGAAAGCGCCCATGTCCGTCTCGGGCATCATCGGCACGTTCCTCGGGGTGCGCTCGCCCGGCACGGCCTACGTGCTCCTGCACCATTACATGGGCGAGATCGACGGCGCTTTCCGGTCATGGGGTTTCGCGAAGGGCGGCACGGGCGCGATCAGCGAGGCGATCGCGGACGCGGCGCGGCGCTTCGGCGCGGAGATCCGAACGGAGGCCTCGGTCGCGAGCGTGCTCATCCGGCACGGGGAGGCGCGCGGCGTCGTCATGGCGGACGGCGAGGAGATCCGCGCGAAGCACGTCGTCTCGGGCCTCGACCCCCATCGCACGTTCCTGAAGCTGGTCGGGTCCGATCACCTGGACGAGAGCTTCCTCGCGACGATCAAGCGCTTCAAGATGCGCGGCAGCTCGGGCAAGGTAAACCTCGCCGTCGACCGCCTGCCGTATTTTGCTTCGCGCCCGGGCGATGCGACTTGCCTGCGCGGTGACATCGCGATCGCGCCCTCGGTGGATTACCTCGAGCGGGCCTACGACGACGCGAAGTACGGGGATTTCTCGCGGCGGCCTTTTATCAACGTCGTCATTCCCTCGATCGTCGACCCGACCTTGGCGCCGCCGGGGAAGCACATCATCTCGTGCTTCGTGCAGTACGCGCCGTACGCGATCAAGGAGGGCGCCGAGCACTGGCCCGAGCGCCGCGAGGCCTTCGGCGACGCCGTCGTCGACACGCTCGCCGAGTACTGCCCCGGATTGAAAGAGTCGATCCTCTACCGCCAGGTGCTCACGCCCTGGGACCTCGAGCAGGAGTTCGGGCTCACGGAGGGCAACATCTTCCACGGGGAGCTGTCGCTCGAGCAGCTCGCCTTCCAGCGCCCCGCCGCGGGCTGGGCCCACTACAAGACGCCGATCGAGCGCCTGTGGATGTGCGGCTCCGGCACGCACCCCGGCGGTGGGATCATGGGCGCTCCGGGCGCGCTGGCGGCGCGCGCCATGTTGAAGAAGGGCGGGTCGTGAAGGGCGCGGTGATCGTGATCGGCGGCGGTCACAACGGGCTGACCGCGGCCACGCTCCTCGCGCGCGCCGGGCGCGACGTGACGCTCGTGGAGCGGCGCGAGGTGCTGGGCGGCATCGCGGCCGGCGAGGAGTTCCACCCCGGGTTCCGCACCACGGGGCTGCTCACCGGGGCCGCGACCCTACGGCCCGCGATCGCCGCGAAGCTCGGGCTCGAGCGCCACGGCCTGGAGCTCATCGACGCGCCGCCGCGGGTCGCCCTCGAGCGCGACGGCCCCGGCCTCGTCGTCGAGGGCGAGGGCGCGCTCAGTGCGATCACAGCCCGTTCACCCGGCGACGCCGCCGCGTTCGAGTCGTGGACCGCGTTCCTCGCGCGCGTCCGCGGATTCGTGGCGCGGGTGCTCTCCGAGTCGCCGCCCGAGCTCGACCCCTCGGGCGCGGGGCAGGTCCTCGAGCTGCTGCGCACGGGCGTCGCCCTGCGCCGGCTGGGCGAGGCCGACATGCTGGAGCTCCTGCGCGTCGGCCCGATGGCCGCGGCGGACTGGATGAAGGACACGTTCGAGTCGCCGCTCCTGCGGGCGG
>SMVQ01000225.1 GCA_004357655.1 Planctomycetota bacterium | reverse complement strand
CGCTCACCTCGCGCATGGTGGAAGGAAGAGATGCCGGCCACCGTCCCGCACGCGATCGAGTGGTCGCCCCCGACGACGAGCGGCAGCCGATCCTCGCTGAGGAGGCCCTCCACGCGGGCGCGCAGTCGCCGGCAGCAATCGGTGATCTCCACCAGGAACCGTGCCTGCACATCGATCGGTTCCATCGTCTCCGGCTCGGCGACGTGAACGTTGCCGCAGTCCTTGAACCCGATGCCGAGCTCGCGCACCCGCTGCTCGATGCCGGCGATCCGGATCGCGCTAGGGCCCATGTCCACGCCGCGACGGCCGCCGCCGAGGTCCATGGGCACGCCCAGCAGTCCAACATTGCGATCCGTCGTCACATGCGTCTCCTCAGGGTCAGAACGGCTCCGCGGCCGAGGTTCAGCTCGCGTGCCGCATCGCCGTCGCGCACGGCGACCTCGAGGTGGCCGTAGGAATCTACCAGAGCGAGCGGCTCGCCCGGCGCGACTTCCGTGTACGTCCCGGCACACGGGATGAGGCGTCCGCCCGCCTCGACGGTCCACTCGCCGAGGTCGAGCGCGAGCCGGCCCACGTCCAGCCCGCTGATGAGGTTTCCGAAGCGATCGACGAGCACGACCTCGGTCTCGATCGAACCACCCGTGCCCACCCCGCGGACAGGATCGTCCCGCTCGGACGGGAGCCAGCCTGGGCGGGGCTCTCCGGCTGCCGCCGGTGCGAGCCCGCCCGCGAGCGCTCCGGCCGCGGGGGCGAACACGTCGCGGCCGTGGAAGGTGCTGCTGCGCTCCGGTAGCGCAAAGCGATCCTCGTCGAGCGTGAAGACCTGCGCATCCGCGCCCAGCACAGCGTCGAGGAGACCATTGTCCGGAGCGAGAAACGCGTGCCCCGCCTCCTCCGCGACGAGGATCGCGCGCTTCGAACCCACACCTGGATCGACGACCGCGACGTGCACCGTCCCGACTGGAAAATAGTTCCAGGAGTGCGCGACGAAGAAACCCGCGGTCGCCACGTCCTGCGGAGCGATCTCGTGCGAGAGATCGATGCACGTGACGCCCGGACAGGCGCGATGCACGACGCCCTTCATGATCCCGACGTAGGGGTCCTGCAGACCGAAGTCCGTCGTCAACGTGACGAGACCGCTCGGCCTCCACACGGGCGGCGCTCCCTCTTCCGCGCCTGCGCTTCTCGGGTCGAGCTCCATCTCCCCCCTCAGTGCGTCTGCGCCGCGAGCGCTCCGAGCAGCGCACCCTGCAAAGCGGGGCGGTCCGCGCCGGCCCCGAGGTTGCGCGCGAGATCGCGCACCGCGTCGAGTCCACCGAGCTCGCCGATCGCAAACCCGAGCCGGCGGATGTCCTCCGAGGTGGCGTACCCGGGCGGCTTGTCGACCATCTGGATCAGCCGGCGCATCCCGGCCTTGTCCTTGACGACCGCCGCGGCGAGCACGCTGCGGTTCCAGGGCTCGTGCCAGACCGCGCGCGGAATCAGCGCATCGACCTTCGGGTGCCCTTCGTGTACGAGCGCGATGGCGATCTCGACGTTCGCCGCGAGCTCATCCTCGAGCGGGAAGAGCCCGGCGAGGAAATCGAGATCCTCCGAGCTGGGAAAGCTCCCGATCTCGTGCAGCAGGGCCAGCCCCGCCTCCGAGCCGGGGTCCACCCCCCTGAAGGCCGCGCGCAGCTCAGCCGTGCCGGCGATCCGTCCGCTGGCGTGGAGGCACGCGAGCACGGAGGCGCGGTCGGTGCCACTGAGCAGGGGCTCGACCTGGAGGAGCAGCCCTACGACGCCTGGGACGCGGCGGGCCGTGCACAGGGCCCGCAGCAGCGCCCCGCGCCCGACGTCGTCGCCCCGCGAGTCCTCGATGAATCCGCGCGCCTCCTCCGGTGCGTCCTTGTCCCCGAGCCGGATCCGCGCGACGATCGCGCTCGCGCGCACCGTCGGGCTCGAATCGTCGCTCAGCTTCCGCAAGAGCCGCACGTGCTGCTCGAGCCCGCCCTCGGCGATCCCCCACGCCGCGCGGGCGCGGAGCTCTTCGTCCTCCACGGTGAGCGCGGCGACCAGGAGATCCCCGTGGTCCCTGCCCATCCGCGTGAGTACGCCCGCCGCGGTCGGAGCGACGCAGCGCACGCGCACGGCGCTCTCGAAGAGCTCGGGCAGGAGCGGCGCGCCGCCCGTGCGGATCGCCTCGTCGACGATGATCCGCCACTCCGCGTCGTTCGCCGGGAGCCAGAGCTCCGACGCGATGAGGAGTTGGACTTTGTTCGGCATCGCGCGCATGGCGGCGCGCAGGCGCGCGGGCCCGTGGCCGCCGAGCAGGATCTCGAGCAGGTGGTCGCGGAGCCCGGAGAAGCGCAACCCGGTCGACGAGAGGAGCACGACCTCGTCCATGAAGGTCTCCTCGCGCATGAGCTCCTCCATGAGCGCCGCCGACCACGCCAGGCCGTCGACCGTCCCGAATCGACGGGCGGCGTCCCAGCGCAGCTCGAGCAGTTCGTCGAGCACAGGGTGGTACCGGCTGGCCTCGGGGTGCAGGACGAAATCGAGCATGGCAGCCGCCGCCGAACCGAGACGCTCCTCCGGCGCCGCGGCCAGGCTCACGGCCCGCGCCCGCCATTCCGGGCTGCCGGATCTGAGCAGAGCACACAGCGCGCTCGCTGCGATCCGCTCGTCCGTGCTCGCGAGCTGCTCCTCGAGCAGGTGGTCCGAGGCGCCGAAGCGGTCCCGGGTTGCGCGGTCCATCTCGCCGAGGCCCAGGATGGCCGCGACGCGCTCGTCCAGCGAACCCTCGAGCGCCGCCGATTGGAGCGCCGGACGTTCGCCGATGGCGCCGGCGGCGCCGAGGGCGAGGAGCGCCGTGGCGCGGTGCTCCGGCGCTGCGTCCGGGTCCACGAGGACGGCGCGGGCCTCCCTGACCGTGTTCGTCGTGAATCCGATCCGGCCGTCGCGCGCGACGCGCTCCTGCCAGGTGAGCTCGGAAGTCGGCTCGGTATCCGCCGCCGCCTCCATCGGCTCCTGGGCGCCGATCGGGAGCGCGGCGAGGAGCAGAGCGGGCAGGCGGATCGGGAGCGAGTCGGTCGGGAAGAATCGCGGGGACGCCATCATGGGGAGAACCGCCCTACCTATCGGCAGCGGGGTCCGGAACTCGGACCCCTATAGTCTCGCGCGCGAGGGGATGCGAAGCCAGATCTGGCGGGGCACCGTTATCGGACGGAAGAATATTCCGCCGCGGCGGCGGGCTTCCGCGCGCGATCAGGCCTCCGGCTCGCCGAGGAGCCCGACCAGCTCGTCCCTCTTGGCTTCCCGGAGCGCGGCCGAGGACGCCTCGAGGTTCAGGCGCAGGAGCGGTTCCGTGTTCGACAGCCGCACGTTGAACCACCACCACTCCGGGTCGCCGAGCTCACCGAACTCGACCGTGATCCCGTCGAGGTCGTCCTGGCGGCCGTCGCTGTAGGTCCGCTCGAGGAGCGCGATCGCCGCCGCCTTGTCCTCGACCACGAAGTTGATCTCGCCCGTCGCGTGGTAGCGGCGCAGATCCTGGACGAGCTCGGAGAACGGCCGGCCGCGGTTCGCGTCGCTGGCCAGGAGGTTGAGCACGGACACCATCGCGATCACGCCCGAGTCGGTCGTGAAGTTGTCCTTGAAGTAGAAGTGGCCCGAGAGCTCGCCGGCGAACACGGCGTCGCGCTCGCGCATGGTCGCCTTGATGAACGAGTGCCCGACGCGGTCCTTGACCGGGACGCCGCCGGCCTCGCGGATGACCTCCTTCACCACCCAGGACGAGCGCAGGTCGTAGACGATCGCACTACCGGGACAGTGAGCGAGGATCTCGCGCGCCAGCAGCGCCGTCATGAGGTCGGGCGGGACGGTGTGTCCCGCCTCGTCGACGAAGCTGCAACGGTCGGCGTCGCCGTCGAACCCGACGCCGAGGTGCGAGCCGTGCGCGAGGACGAGCTCGCGTACGGGATCGAGGTTCCGCTCCTTGATCGGATTCGCCTCGTGATTCGGGAAGGTGCCGTCGGGCTCCATGAACAGGGTCGTGGCCCGGGCCTTCGGCACGCGCTCGAGAATGGCGGGCAGGGTGTACCCGGCCATGCCGTTGGCCGCGTCGATCGCCAGCTTGACCTCCCCGTCCATATCCGCGAACGAGGCGACGTGGTCGGCGTAAGCGGAGAGGAGCTCGAGCTCCTCGAGCTTGCCCCGCAGCTTGGTCGGCGTGGGGATCGACTCCGCGCACATGCGCTCGAGGTCCAGGATGCCGTTCGCCGCGGAGATCGGCCGGGCCCCCGGGCCGCAGAGCTTCATGCCGTTGTACTCGCCGGGGTTGTGGCTGGCGGTGACGCACAGGCCGCCGTCCACGCTCTGTGAACCGATGGCGAAGTAGGTCATCGGGGTGGACGCGAGGCCGATCGAGACGACGTCCGTCCCGGCGTCGCGCATGCCCTCGATGACCGCACCGGCGAGCTCCTCCGAATGGACGCGCATATCGCGTCCGACGAGCAGGCGCCCGGCTCCGAGGAAGCGCGCGAAGGCATTGCCGATCTTGTAGGCGAGCCCGGCATCGAGCTCCGACGGCACGAGGCCGCGGATGTCGTAGGCTTTGAAAATTCCCATGAGGAGCGTGTGTCTGCGGGGGTCGGTGGTAGTGAGGAACTGCGCGGGCGTGTAGGTGATGTCCTGGAGTCGTATGGCCTGGGCTACGCGAGGATGCCACGCAAGACACTCTCGACCCGCGCGACATCCTCGGCCCCGACGTCCATGTGCGTCACGAACCGGAGCACGCGCTTGCCGAAAACGAGCACGAGCACGCCCTCCGTGCGCATTCGCGCCGCGAGTGCTGCGGCGTCGAACCTGTCCGTCTGGACCTCCGCCATGACGATGTTCGTCGCGACGCTATCTGGGTCGGCGGCGAGGCCGGGGAGTGCGTTCAGCCGCGATGCGAGCGTGCGGGCCAGCGCGTGGTCCTCCGCGAGGCGCTCGAGGTTGTGGCGCAGGGCGTACAGGCCCCCCGCGGCGATCACGCCCGCCTGACGCATCCACCCACCCAGGCGCTTCCTGACGACGATTCCGCGCTCGATGAACTCCTCGTCACCGGCGATGAGCGAGCCCACGGGCGCGCCGAGGCCCTTCGAGAGGCAGACCGAGACCGAGTCCGCCGACTGTGCCCAGCGCTCGGCGGGGATGCCGGTGGCGACGACGGCGTTCGCGAGGCGCGCTCCGTCCATGTGCACGGGGACGCCGGACTCGCGCGCGACGCGCGCGACGGCCTCGAGCTCCGTGAGCGGCGCGATGCGACCGCCCGCCACGTTGTGGGTCTGCTCGAGACAGACGAGGCCCGTCTTGGGGCAGTGAACGTAATCGGGACGGATCGCCGCCTCGACTTCGGCGGGGTCCATCGCGCCGTCGATCCCGCCCACCGTGATCGACTGCAGGCCGTGGAGATAGCCGGGCGCCCCCGCCTCGTACGTCGTCACGTGCGCGTGACGCTGCACGATGATCTCGTCGCCAGGTCGCGTCCAAGCGCCGAGCGCCACTTGATTGGCCATCGTCCCCGACGGGACGAACAGCGCGCGCGCCTTGCCGAGCCAGCGCGCCGTCTCGTCCTCCAGCTCGCGCACGGTCGGATCTCCGTCGAGGACATCATCCCCCACGACGGCCCGCGCCATCGCCTCGCGCATGGCATCGCTCGGTTGCGTGACCGTGTCGCTGCGAAAATCCGAAGTGCTCACGCCGGCTGCAAGCTGTCCTTCACGCGCCGGAGCCCCTCGCGGATGTTCTCGATGGAGTTCGCGTAGCTGAAGCGCATGTACCCCTCGCCGAGGGCGCCGAAGCTCGTGCCGGAGAGGCAGGCGACGCCGGCCTCGTGGAGGAACCGCTCTTCGAGATCGCGCGAGGAGATGCCCGTCCCTTCGGTACTGGGGAATGCGTAGAACGCGCCCTTGGGCATCGTGCAGCGGAAGCCGGGGATCGCGTTGAGCTCCTCGTGGATGATCGCACGGCGCTCGTCGAAGGCCGAGCGCATCTCCTCGACGGCGTCCTGGGGACCGCGCAGCGCCTCGATCGCCGCGACCTGGGTCACTGCGTTCGGGCACGAGGTGCTGTTGATCTGAATGCGCTCCGCATCCGCGACGATCGAAGCGGGCCAGACCCCGTAACCCAGGCGCCAACCGGTCATCGCGTACGTCTTGCTCCACCCGTCCAGGAGGATGGCGCGGTCCTTCAGGGACTCGTACTGCAGAATGCTGACGTGCTCCTCGCCGTCGTACAGGAGGCGCGAGTAGATCTCGTCGCTGAGCACGGTGACGTGCGGGTGCTGCTCGAGCCCGGCGACGAGCGCGTCGAGCTCCGCCCGCGGTACGATGCCCCCCGTCGGGTTGGCGGGTGAATTGAGGATGAGCAGGCTCGTGTTCGGCGTGATCTTCGCGAGCACGCGCTCGGCGTCGAAGCAGAAACCGGTCTCCTCGCGCAGCTCGATCGGCACGGGCGTGGCGCCGGACCAGTGGATGACCGACTCGTAGATCGGAAAACCCGGATTCGGGTACAGGATCTCCTTACCGGGCTCCCCGAACATCATGATCGCGTAGAACATCGTCGGTTTGCCGCCGGGCGCGATCAGCACATCGTCAGGGTGCACCGTCGCGCCGCGGTGGCGCAGGATGTCCTCGCACACGGCTTCCCGGAGCTCCGGGAGCCCGTTGGCCGGCGTGTACTTGTGCCAGCCGTCGCGCAGGGCCTTGATCCCCGCCTCGACGATGTTGTCCGGCGTTCTAAAGTCGGGCGCCCCGATGTGCAGGTGCACGATGTCACGGCCCTGGGCCTCGAGCGCCTTGGCCTTGGCGAACACCTCGAAGGCGGTCTCCGTCCCGAGCACGGACATCCTGTGGGCGAGCTGCAAGGGCGATCTCCTGTCGGGTTTCTTGCGCCTGAGGCCGGCGAGTGGGGTAGGGCAGGCTACGCCCGACCTTCCGTGCGCGTCAAGTCGCGGCGGCCCTCTCCTCCGGCCCCTCGACGCGCGCCGGGCCGGCGTCCGGAATCCCTCTGGCGGGCCGGGCGCATGAAGCCCCGTCTTCGCTTATGATCGAGCGGGCTCGAGCACCGTGGGATAGCTGGCCCACCATGCTACACACGGCGTCCGCGTTCCCCCTTCGGCAGACAGGTGGTACAGGCAATGCTCTCACGACTGACACCCTTGATCGTCGCCCTGGCCGCCCTCCCCGCGCCGGGCCAGACGATCTCCACTTCGGATCTCCCGTTCGATCGGATGCGGAGCCGGTGGATGAACTACGAGACCTCGCCCACGGCGCTGATCGCGTTCGGACCCACCGGCAACGAGGTCTGGGTGATCAGTCAGCCGGGAATGCGGCTCTCGGCCCGGAGCGCGACGGACCTCGCCGTGCGAGTCGAGATCCCGGTCGGCCCGGGCCTGGTGGCTGTGGTCTGGAACCCGCAGGGAACCGAGCTCTGGTGCGTCGACTCGGTCACCTCGAGCGTATCGGTCATCGACGCCGCCACGGAGCGGATCATTCGGACGATCCGGGTCGGCGCGCAGCCGGGCGACATCGAGTTCGACGCGGACGGCAGCCACGCCTACGTCGCCTGCGCAGGCGTCGACCGCGTCGACGTAGTCCTGACGGATTCCTATGAGGTCGTGGCATCCATTCCAATTCCGGCGCGGATGCCCCACGCGCTGGCGCGCATCGGCGAGGTCGTCTACGTCGTCCCGATGCGCTCGGGGAACGGAACCGCTCCGCTCGGCAACGCCGCTACCGGCGCGACGGACGATATCGTCGAGGTGCGGCACGTCGCGGAGTTCGAGGGCGCGACCCCGCTGCCCGACGGGGACCTCTTCGCCATCTCCACGATCAGCCACCAGCTCATCGCTTCGGACACCAGGAGCGGACTCGGCACGACGCTCTACAATGTCCACGCGCGGCCCTGGACCGACGAGGTCTGGATTCCGGCCACGGATGCACTGAATGGTGTCCATCGCGGCGAGACCAATTACGTCGCCGGTCAGGTCGTCCGCAACTTCGTCACCGTCGTCGACACAGCATCGGGGACCCATTCCATCATCGACCTCGACGCGCTCTCGCCCGCGCCCGAGCTGAACTGCGGCACCCCGACCGCGATCGCTTTCACTTCCAATGGGAACCGGGCGTTCGTCGTCGGTTACGGCTCCGACACGATCGCCGTGCTCGACATCGAGGGCACCGACGTGACGTGGGCGGGCACGATCCGCATCCATCAGGCGTTTGTGTACGCGGACGGCGCCGGACCGCGCGACTGCCGCGTCGGACGGAACGACGAGGAGCTCGTCGTCGTGTGCAAGGGCGATGGCTCGATCACGCGCATCGTCCTGGCGGATCTGCCCCCCGGACCTGACTTCGTGTTCGACGCTCCGCAAGCGCAGCTCCTCGGGTGGGATCCGACGCCAGTGGACATCAACCAGGGGCGAATCCACTTCATCCGGACCCAGAACTCCCTCTCGAAGACCTCGTCGTGCAACTCCTGCCACGTCGACGGTGGGACGGACGGGCTCGCGTGGGACCTGTCGAAGTACCTCGAGCCGGAGGGCACGCCCGACGATGAGTTGGCGATGGGGCTCGACGTGAAGGGGCCGCTCGTCACCCAGAGCCTCCGGCGCCCGAAGGAGGTCGGCCCCTACCACTGGCGGGGCGAGAAGAAGGCTCTGGCGGCGTTCGACGGGACGTTCCCCGACCTCTTGGAGCGGGAATCCGAGGGGGTGACACAGGGCCTCGCGGGCGACTTCTTCTACCTCACACAGTACCTGGAACACCTGGCGCTGCTCCCCAACCCGAACCAGTCACTGGACCGGGAGTACACCCCCGCGCAGCTCGCGGGCGCCGAGCTCTTCCTGAACGAACCGGTCTTCGACGGGCTCTCGTGCAACGACTGCCACACCCTCCCCTTGGGAACGAACGGCGAGATCATCGACACCCTGGGCGGCGGCCTGGCGCCCTTCTGCGTCGTGCCCCAACTTCGAACCGTGGCCACGAAGCTCGTTCCGCCCTTCGCGATCGGCGGCTTGTTCGGAACGCGCACCGAGCTCGGCGCGGGGCTCCTGCACGGCGGCTCGATGCCCACGCTCCAGGCCGTGATCCGGCGAACCGATCCGGAACAGATCGGCCACCGCTTCGACCTCACGGAGGGTCAGGCCGATGCGCTCGCCGCCTTCCTGGAGGCCCTGGACACCGGCGTGGCTCCGGCAGCGGCGTACCAGGCGACCGCGCACCCGGGGAATACCCTCGACTTCGGCCATGGCGAGCTCGCGTTCCTCGTCGCGGAGGCCGACAAGGGGAACTGCGACGTCGTGTATCGGTACGGCCCCGAGGATTTTCTCGGAGAGCAGCGCTACTTCAGCGGGGTGTACGACCCCACGACCGGCAAGTTCCAACAGGCCTCCTTTCAGCTTCCGCAGCTCACGACGACCGACCTCATGCAGAAGGCAGCCTCCGGCATGCCGGTCACGTTCTTCGGCGTCCCCGTGTTCATGGGTCATCCCATGGGGATCGATCGCGACAACGACAAGCTCCTCGACCTCGACGAAATCGCGCGCGGCACGAACCCCGAGAACAACGACACGGACGGCGACGGCTTCCCGGACGGCTACGAGGTCGAGTGGGTCCAGGACCCCCTGACGCCACAGTCGGGCATGCCCGACAGCGTGCCACCCACGATGCTCGCCGCGCCGATGCTCGTCTACGCGACGAACCACGCGATCAAGTTCGAGTTCGCGACGGACGAGCAAGCACGCGCACTCATCTCCTACGACGGCGGAATACCCGTCCTGCGTGCGCCGCTGAAACCCAAGTTCGACGACGTCTTCTCCGTCGTGATCAGCGACTTGGAAGCGGCGACGACCTACCACTTCGAGATGTCGCTGGACGATCCCGCCGGAAACTCGCGCATCGTCACCTTCGACTTCGAGACGACGGGCGCGAACTTTCCCACGCCGGTGCGCGTGGAGAACATCCATCTGCAGCTCGTAGGCACCGCCCCGCAGAAGGTGCACGCCAGCGTACTGGTGATGCGTGGCGGGGACATGCCCGTCATGGGCTACAGCCTCAACGCGAGCCTGTACTACGTCACGCCATCCGGCGTGGAGTTCCTGGCGCGGGGACAGACCTGGATCGGAAGCCCGACGGGGACCGCCCACTTCTTCATTCCGATCCCGTCGGGCCTGCAACCGGGCGGAGAACTCGTCTTCGTGATGGGCGGGATCGACGAACCACCCGGCGAGGTCCCCTACGTGGGCCCCGACAGCACGGTGCTCCACGCGGTGCTTCCGTACTGAGGCCGCGCCCGGCACGTCCTCCCACTCCGTGCCTGCTCTCGTTCCTCCCTAGCTCTTCCGGTCCGTCATGACCGGCCGAAAGAGCTAGGGAGGAACGAGAGCAGGCACGGAAGGCACGGAGAGGGACGATCCCGGCCGCATGCCTCGTAGGGTCTGAGGTGCAGCCGCGATAGATTATTGCGATGAGCACCCTCCGGATTCCGCGTCCGTTCTACGCCCCGCTCGCGCTCCTCGCCGTGCTCCCCCTCGGCGCCTGCGGCGGCGAACCGGATGTCGTCGTCTACTGCGCCCTCGACTCGGTGTTCTCGGAGGAGTTGCTCCGGGATTTCGAACGGGAGACCGGGCTCCGCGTGTCCGCGCAGTTCGACGTCGAGGCCAGCAAGACCGTCGGGCTCGTCGGACGGATTCTCGCCGAGCAGCGCAACCCACAGTGCGACGTCTTCTGGAACAACGAGATCGCGCACACCGTGCGGTTGGCCCAGGCCGGGCTCCTGCTCGCCTACGATTCACCGAGCGCGCGCGACATCCCCGAGCTCTTCCGGGCGGTCGACCGGACCTGGACGGGTTTCGCAGCGCGCGCGCGCGTGCTCATCGTGAACACGGACCTCGCGAACCCCGCGGAGATCACGAGCATGTGGGACCTGCTCGACCCCAAGTGGGCGGGAAAGGTCACCATCGCGAAGCCGCTGACGGGGACGACGTTGACCCACCTCGCCGCGCTCTACGACGTCCTCGGAGAGTCGGAGGCGCAGCGGTACGTCGCCGGCATCGCGAAGGCCGGGGCGGAGGGCACGGTGCGCCTCGCCTCGAGCAACGGACAGGTGATGCGCCTCGTCGGCGAGGGCAAGATGGCCTGGGGCTGGACGGACACGGACGACGTGAACGTGGCGGTCGAGAAGGGCTACCCCGTCGTGGCCGTGTACCCGGACCAGGCGACGATCGGCACGCTGCTCATTCCGAACACGATCGCGATCCTGAAGCGCGCGCCGCACCCTCAGAACGCGAAGCTCTTCGTGGACTGGATCCTCCAGAAGAAGATCGAGGAGCGCCTCGCCGCGTCGCGCTCCGCTCAGATTCCCGTGCGCGCGGACGTCCCGCGCCCGAAATATGTGCTCGGTCCGGACCGGTTCAAGACGATGCAGGTCAGCTACGTCTCACTCGGTAAGCAGATCGCATTCCGGGCGGACAAGTTCCGGGAGATGTTCCTCCGTTGAGCCGCACGCTGGTCCTGTTCGCGCTTGCGGTGCTCTTCGTTGCGGGGCTCGCCCCAGTCCTGCTCATGTTCGCCCGGCTCTCGCCGGGGGATCTCGCCACCCTACTCGACGGGCGCACGCTCGCGCTCCTCGGCCGCACCGTGCTCCTCGGCGTCGGCGTCGTCTTCATCGCGGTGCTCGTGGGAGTGCCGTTCGGGTTCCTGACATCGCGCACGGACGTCCCCGGCAGCGCGATCCTGCGACCGCTCGGCGTCGTGCCGCTCGTTCTGCCGCCGCTCTTCCTCGCGATGACGTTCACGTCGTTCCTCGACGTCTCGGGCGCGGCGATGACGATCCTCGTGCTCGGCGTAGGCACGTTCCCGATCGTCGCGCTCTTCGCGGGGCGCGCGTGGCGGCGGATCGACGCACGGCGCGAAGAGGCGGCGTACCTCGTCGGTGGACTCCCCGCGGTCTTGCGCATGGAGCTGCCGCTCGTCCTGCCCGCCGTGCTGTGCGGTGCCTGCCTCGCGTTCGTATTCGCCGTCAACGACTTCTCCGTACCCGACTTCGTCGGGTTCGTCGGCCAGAAGTTCAACGTGTACGCGGACGAGATCTTCGCGACGTGGCAGATCGACAGAATCGACGAGCGGGAGGGGCGCGCGGTGGCGACCTCGCTGCCGCTCGTGGGGCTCACCCTGCTCTCGCTCCTCCCGGCCCTCGCCCTACGGCGCAAGGGCGCGCTCGCCACCGTCGGCTCGGACTTCCAGCGCCCCGCCCCGCTCGCCCTCGGGCGCTGGCGCCTCCCTGCGTTCCTCTTCTGCCTGACCGTCGTCGCCGCCACGACCGCGGCGCCGCTCGGGCGCCTCGCATGGGAGGCCGGCGGCGGCGCGCAGGGATTCTCGCTCGCCACGATGCAGCGCGCCTTTGCGACCACGCTCGACCAGAGCCGCGATCAGCTCGGCGCCAGTATTCTCTACGCCGTAGCCGCCGCGACGATCTGCGTCCCCGTGGCCCTCGTGCTCGGGCACGCGGCCGAGCGCGCCCGCTACGGACGGTTCCTCGAATGGATCGCGATCCTCCCCATCGCCGTGCCCGCCATCCTCTTCGGCATCGGCAACATCGTGCTCTGGAACCACCCGCTGACGAGCTCGTTCTTCCGCGGCGGCGGTCTCGTCGTGCTCATGTTCGTCGGCCGCTTCCTGGCCTACCCCTTCCTCGTGAGCTCCGGGGCCGTCGCCTCACTCGATCGCGAGCTCGAGGAAGCGGGGGAGCTTGCGGGCGCCGGCCCGATCGCGCGCCTCGGACGGATCGTCGCGCCGAGCCTCTGGCCTTCGCTCGTCGGCGGCTGGACGCTCGTCTTCGTGCTCGCCATGCGCGAGCTCGACGCCACGATCCTGGTCTCCGCCGCCAACGGGACGGCGATGTTCCGCATCTTCAACCAGGTCCATTTCGGCCGCGACGACTTCGTCGCCGCGCTCGCGCTCCTCATCGTGTTCGTGGCGGTCCTGCCCGGCCTGCTGTGGACGCTGTTCGGCGGCCGCAAGCTAGAGGTGCTGCCGTGAACGTGTCCGCGCTTCGTCTTCAGGGCCTTGTCGTGCGCGCGGACGGTCGGACGCTGCTCGGTCCGGTGAGCCTCGAAGTGGAGGAGGGTGAACACGTCCTGGTGGTCGGGCCCTCCGGCGCGGGCAAGACGACCCTCCTGCGCGCGATCGCGGGCCTTGCACGCATCGATGCGGGCAACGTCGCGATCCACGGACAGGCGGTCTCCGAGGGCCCGCGCGAGCTCGTGCCACCGCGCGACCGCGGCCTGGGTTTCCTCTTCCAGGGCGGCGCGCTCTGGCCGCACCTCTCGGTGCGGCGCACGATCGAGTTCGTGCTGCGCGCGCGCCGCGTCCCGCGCGGCACGTGGCCCGCGCGCGTCGCGGAGCTGCTCGAGCTCGTCGACCTCCTGGGCTTCGAGCAGCGCAAGCCGGGCACGATGTCGGGCGGCGAGAAGCAGCGCCTGGCCCTCGCGCGCGCGCTCTCCGCCGAGCCGCGGATCCTCCTGCTCGACGAGCCCCTGGGACCGCTCGACGCCGGTCGCCGCCAGAGCCTCCTCGAGCGCCTCGCCGCGCTGCAGGCGAAGCTCGGGCTCACGATCCTCCACGTGACGCACGACCCCGGCGAAGCGCGCTCCGTCGCCGACCGCGTCATGACCCTCGAGCGCGGCCGCATCGTCGCGGGCGACCAAGCGCAAGGTGCCCTGCCGTGAAGGAGTACCGCATCATCCGCAGCGTCGCCGGTCTGCTCGTGCTCGCGCTCGCGGGCTGGCTCTTCACGTCCGTCTTCATGAACACGCGCGAGGAGACGGCGGCGCGCGCCTTCACGAGCTCGCAGCAGTGCCAGGCGTGCCACCCTGTGCAGTGGGCGGAGTGGCAGGACTCGTGGCACGCCCGCGCGTGGATCGACGAGGACGTCCGCGCGCTCTCGAACGACTTCGCCAACACCGACTGCATCGACTGCCACGCGCCGCGGCCCGTGTTCGAGACGGGGATCGGCAAGCGCGTCCTGCCGCGCTCGTCGCGGCGCAGCGAGGGCGTCGACTGCATCGCCTGCCACGTCCTGCCCGAAGGCGGCGTCGCCGGCACGATCGAGTCGAAGAGCGCCGCGTGCCGGCCGCAGGTCAGGCGCGAGCTGCGCCGGGCCGAGTTCTGCGGGGTGTGCCACGATCAGCACAAGACGGTCCAGCAGTGGCGCGCGACGCCGTTCGCGACCGGCGTCGGCGCCGAGAAGCGCTCGTGCATCGATTGTCACATGCCGTACCGCGACGGCGATCCGGCGAAGGGGCGCGACCACCGGAGCCTCGGCGGCCACAGCCTCGCGCTCCTCGAGGAGGCGACGGAGCTGCGCGGGGTGCGCGTCGGCGACGGGTGGCGGATCGAGGTCGAGAACGTCGGCGCGGGGCACCACTACCCGACCGACGAGCGCTCGCGGCGCTCGGACGTCTTCTGGCGGCCCGTCCCGGATGGCGCGCAGGTCGGCCCCGGCGAGTGGCGCCACCTGTACCGGATCCGCGACCCCTACCGCTACGAGGTCGGCATCCCGAGCACCTTGATCGCCTACGGCGAGACGCGCGCGATCGCGCTCACGGACCCCGAAGCGTCCGGGGCCGTCGAGGTGGCGCTCTTCTACAAGTACACGCCGTACTACGAGGACGAGGGGCGCATGGATCCGGAGCGGGAGGCGATCCTCGTGCACCGCGTGGTGCTCGCGCCGTGAAGCGCGCCGTCCGGGCGGCCGCTCCGCTCGCCGCCCTGTGCGCGCTCGCCTGCGGCCCGGGCGAGGCGCCGGTCGCGCCCTTCGTCCTGCGCGACGTCGTGCAAGCGAGGCTCGCCGCCCTGCGCGCCGAGCTCGGACCGGCGGCACCCGTGCCTGAGCTCGGCCCGGAGGCGCGGGAGGAGCTCGACGGCCTGCTGTCGATGCTCGCGAGCGCGCGCGGGAAGATGCGCGCCGCAGCGCTCGGGAGCGTGACGGAGGTCGGAGCCGGCGCCGTGCCCGTGCTCGCCGCGATACTCGCGGACCCCGAACGCCCGAGCGCGAGCCGCACGGGCTCCGCCGACCTGCTCGCGGCCCTCGACCACCCCGCGGCCGCCGAGGCGCTCGCCCTCGTCACGTAGACGGCCCTGGAGCCGTGGGTGCGCCGGTACGCGGCGTGGTGCCTCGGCCGGACATCGCAGGACCGCGTCGTCCCGCGGCTCGTCCTCCGCCTGAAGTACGAGCAGGATCACGAGGTTTTCATCTGGCTCGCGAGCACGCTCGCCCACTTCCTGTGCTACGCGGGCGTCGATGCCCTGTCCGACATCGCGGCCACGGGCGAGAGCGACGCGGTACGCGCGCTCGCCGCCTCGGAGCTCGGTCGGATCGCAGCCGAGGCCGGCATCACCGACGGGCACGCGCTCGTCCAGGCGTGGCACTCGGCCGCCGCGCTCGAGCTCCCGCGCCCCACGCCCTCGCAGCACCTCGAGCTCGCCCTGTGGACGCTCGCGGCCGACCTGTCGGAGGACCACTTCCAGCTCCGGGGTGTGGACGATGCGCGCTACGTCCTCGCGCGGCTCGGCCCCTGGGCCGCGGAGCCGATCGCCGAAGCGCTGCACGACGCCGACATCTACGTGCGGCTGCACTGCGCGCAGGTGCTCGGGCGCATGGGACCGCACGCGCGCGCCGCCGGGCCGACGCTCGTGGGGGCGCTCGGTGAGCCGCGGGTCGCCCCAGCCGCCGCCGAGGCCCTGGGGGCCGTCGGGTACTCGCCCGCGCTCGCGCCGCTGCTCGCGTGCACTGAACCGGGGCGCGAGCACGAGCTGCGCGTCGCAGCGGTGCGCGGGCTCGGCAGGACGCACGACCCCGCGGCGGCGCCGCGCGTGCGCGCGATCTTCG
>SMVQ01000224.1 GCA_004357655.1 Planctomycetota bacterium | reverse complement strand
GTCTGGACGCCCAGCGCCGCCGCGAGGTAGCGCCACTTCGGCCGGAGCGAGGCGGGGAGATACACCATGTCGCCGGGTCGCCCGAAGATCCTCCAGGTCACCGTCTCGCCCTCGCGCACGAGCGTCGGGGCAACCAGCCCGCGGCGATCGATACCGAGGTCGACGATCGCGTTGCCGCTCGTAGCAATACCGCCGCTGCCCGGGATGAGGATGACGTTCGTCACGATCGCGCTGGAGGAATCGTCGACCGCGAGCGCGTGACCCGGCGGGCCGTCGGTCCCGCCGCACGTGCCGTCTCCGCCGTCCCCGCCGTAGAACTGGCTCCCCATCGCGTAGAGCTCGCTCCCCTCCTCCACCTTCGCCGCGGTCGCGCCTGCGCCGCCGAAGGCGATGCAGGCGAAGGAGGACAAGCCGTCCCCGCCGTCTCCGGCCCGGAGCTCGCAGTCGTAGAGGGCCACGCTGCTTCCGCCCGTCGCAATGAGTGCGGAGCCTCCGGCGAAGCCTGCGCCCGCCCCGTCGTACCCATCTCGGCCTTGGAGCGTACAGCGCTCCACGACCACAGAGCGTGCGCCGTCGAGAAAGAGCCCGGGCGCGTTTGAGCCGAGCACGCCGATTTCTTGGAGGCGGATGTCGCCCCCGGAATCGATGATGCGGAACCAGACGAGTTCGTCGATCCCACTGATCACGACGGCCTCGTTCTCGGGCAGCCCGATCACTTGGAGGAGTGAGGTTACGATCACGTCGTCAGCCGGCTCGGCGACGATCGCTAGAGCATGGTCGATAGTGACCACGCTCCCGCTGTAAGTTCCCGACCGTATGAGGATCGTGTCGCCAACTTGGGATGCGACGTACGCATCCTGGATGTTCGTGAAGTCTCCACCCCCCGATTGCGCGACGACGATCACGTCGGCGTGAGCGGGAGCCGCCGCGCCGATCAGTGCGACAAGGACGAGTGCTCGCATGGCTTCCTCCTGCGGGTTCGTGTCCGAAGCACGGGAGGCGCGAGTACCGGAGCCCACGTCACTGGGCGTGTCGTCGGACGTGGCCACGAGATCTCGGCCTCTCTCCGAGGGAATTCCCGTAGCGGCATCCTACCACTCCTCCGGGCGGCGGTCGTCGTGTCCCCGAGGATCCCGAGGATCGCAGCGGGCCGAGGTCCGCCCCGGGGAGGCGTCACATTGGGAAGGCCCTCCGCCGGGGGGATCAACCCGTCCGGTTCGACTCGACGAACGGCTTCAGGCAGCCCGCGAAGAGGTGCCGCCAGCCCGCGTCGAGGTCTGTGCCGGTCTTGGCGCTCACGCTGCCGTACACCGAGTCGCTGAGCGTGACGCGCGTCCCCTCCCCCTCCGCGCGCAGCTTGATGGTCGTGATGTTGCGCGCGGGTCCGCCGAAGTCCTTCGACAGTTCGCCGGACAGCTGGAGCAGCTCGCCGTGGCGCAGGCCGGTGACGACGGCCCAGATCAGCCCCGCGCCCCCGCCCCAGTCCTCGTACATGCGCCCGCCGAGGGTCGGCTCGAGCACGAAGCGCTCCAGGTCGCCCACGCAGAAGTCGCGCGGCCACCACTCGCCGATGTCCGCCGTCAACGCGTGCCAGACGACCTCGGGCGAGGCTTCGATCTCCACTTCAACGGTGACGTCGAGGACGCCGAATCCGGTCGATGTCTCGGTGCTCATGTCTCGTTCTCCGCCCGGGGTTTCAGCCAGTCGCTCGAGGCGCAGGAGCCCGTCGGCCCCTGCGCCTCGAACGGCCGGATCCAGCGCCTGTGAGTCTCCTGGATGAGTGCGGCGTTCAGGGAGTTCCAGCGCTCCCGCCCGCGTCGCTCCGCCCGGACGAGGCCGGCGGCCGCGAGGCTCTTGCTGGATCGACATCAGAAGTCAGAAGGTGTACCCGATCGTTACCGTGAACTGATCGTAGTCGACATCGAGCCCGCCGCCGTCCAGGAAGTCCTCGCGCATGAACCGGTAGTCGAGGCCCCACCGGATGTGGTCGAAGAACTCGGCGTAGAACCCGAAGTGGACGTAGAGGCCGACGTCGAAGTCGCTGTCGTCGTCACCCCCGGGGGATGAGTCGTCGAGGTCGGTGTAGAGCAGGGAGGCCCCGCCGCCCACGTAGGGATAGAGCCCGCGCACCCCGAGCTCGTACGGCCGCCAGGTCCTGCGGAGTCCGGCCGCGAGCTCGAAAGTCTCGACATCGATGCGCCCCGAGGGGCTCCGCGAGTCGTCGTCTTGCGCGTACTGCACGGAGGCCTCCCAACCGAAGTTTCGGCGAAGCTCGTAGGCGTCGAATTCGAGCCCGAGCACCGACGGGTCCTGCACTCCGGGATACTCGTCGTCGTCGTCGAAGTCGCGCTCGCCGTAGGCCACCGTCACGCCTCGGCGAAGGGGTTCACCGCCCACGCTCGACGGGAGGAAACATGCCGCGGGCGGACCGACGAGCAGGGCCAGGATCCAGGGGCCGGGCGCGCGGAGCGGTGCCCCACGTCCATCCCGGGCCGGCGTCGAGGTGCGCGCGGTCGATGTGCTCGGGGGGATCTTCATCGGTTCGAAGGTGATCGCATTCGATCTGGGCCGTGCGTCCACCCGCACGGGAGGCGCCGACCGACCGCCGCCTCCCCCTTCCAAAGTGGACGCATGGAGGGGACGACTGCCGCCGGCTGCCGGTGATTGCGCCGTTTCCCAGGCCTCAGGGCAAGAGCGCGAGCGGGGTCGGATTGCTGACCTCGATCACGTCCCCGCGCGCCCCGTCGAAGATCACGAATGCATGGTGCACGGTCGAGCCGATGAGCCCGGCGAGGGCCGGCGAGTTCCCGCCGAAGCGCGCGAGCGCCGAACCCGTCGCATCGAGGACGCCCTCCGCGCCCAGGATCGGCGACTCGCTCGGCGCCTGGACCGTCAGCTGAAAATACGCGTCGTCGTTCAGCGGGAGGAGGGCTCCGCCGAAGAACGTGCCGGGCGCCGTCCCCGTGAAGGAACCGAGGATCCGGTACGGGCGTCCCGAGTGCTCGGACCCCGCGCAGAGGAAGAACGTCTCGGGGCGAGCCAGCACCGACATCGCGTCATGCCCGACGAACAGGCTCGCCGGATAGCCGCCGCGCACGAAGTGCTCCACGCCGTGGATCCGGGCGCGGGCGAAGCAGGGCGTGAGGAACCGTTCGACGTCGCTCGCCTGGGCGAGGTGGGCCAGGAAGAACGCGACCACGTAGTGCGACGTGATCGCCTGGGTGATCGCGATCGGAGCGAAGTTCCCGCCGTGACACTCGTGTGAATTGAACAACTCGATGAGCGCGGGCGGAGCGTCCAGCTCCATCAACTCGTCGAGGAACAAGCAGTCCGTGATCATGAACGAGGCGTGCCCCGCGCGCCGCAGGTCGATCCGGTACACGGGCTCGCCGCCCAGGTTGTCGAACAGGAACTGGCTGTTGGGCACGACCGGCGTCGTCGGATCCAGGGTACCGCCCAGGATGAGCGCCGGGACGTCGATGCCGGCCAGCCCCTCCGCCGTCAGGCCCGGAACGAACGGCGCCAGGACCGCGATCGCCTGCACGCGTTCGTCCACGTAGCCGTCGCCGCCGCCGCCGAGGATCTGCGCGGCGGCATTGCCGCCCATCGACCACCCCATCACGCCGATGCGCTCGAGGTCGAAGGCTTGCCTGAGGGGGTGCCCTGGGGTGGCGTTGATCACGGCGAGCCGATCGAGCAGGAAGCTGATGTCCTCCCGCCGCGTCGGCGCTTCAGTCGTCCCGTTCCACTCGTCCGCCGAGGTATTCCCCGGGTGGTCGATGCTGCAGACGATGAAGCCGTGGCTCGCGAGCAGCTCGAGCGTGACCAGGGACTCCAGCCGGCTGCCCAGGTGTCCGTGCGAGTACACGATCGTCGGGAATGGCCCGTCGTTGGAGACGTGAATGTCGGCGAGCCCGAGCGGCGCCTCCACTACGTAGCCCGGATAGCCGAAGGGCGCGCCGATGTCGTAGGACTTCAGGGGGTGACCCGACTGCGCGAACTGAGGCGCGACCGGATGGATCACCTCCACCAGGAGGTCGTGAAATGCCCCCTGGGGATCCGAGACGAGGAGCGTCCGGATGCCGACGGCCCACGGGCCGGGTTCCGATGGATCCGCCTGGAGCGCCGGCGCGGGAGGCGCGAGAGCGAGCGACACGGCGAACGCGAGCGCCGGACGAGCGCCGCGCCCGGCGTGCGGCAGGAGCCGCCTGAGGAGCGCGAAGAGCGGGCCGAGGCCCTGGAGACGACGGAACATGCGAGGGCTCGTGCGGCTGGGGTGAGTACGTGAGGAAACCGGTCACCCGGACCGAGCCTGCAAGCGTCGAGCCTGGCGAAGTACAGCGTATCACCCCTCCGGGGATCGTGGCGCGACGGCGGCGCTCACGAGACGGGCCCGGGATCCTCCGTGCGGAGAGTCCCGGGCCCGCGTCCCCGATCGCGCGTTCCGCTCAGTCGCTCTCGGAAGCGCCGTTCTCCTTGTGGATCCAACGCCCGTCGACGCGCACCATCTCGGTGTCGACGGTCTGCTGGACGCCGAACATCTCGTAGCTCACGCGGACGACCGCCTCGTCGCCATCCTCATCGATCGTCTCGGCCTTCACCGAGTCCAGCCACTTGTCGACGGTGAAGCCGTACACCGCGAGCAACTCCTTCGTGCCGCGGAGGATGACGTCGCCCTTGTAGACGGCGTGCCGAAAGTCGAGCGCGCGCACGTCGTCCATCGAATCGAGCTTCAGCCGGCGGGCGGTCTTGCAGACGATGCCGACGGCCTTGCGCGCGAGGTCCGAGCTCGTGAGGTCATTCTCCTGAAGGGCCTTCACGAAGCCGGCGAGGACCTGCTGCGCCTGCTTCTTCTCATCGGACGAGAGGTCCGCGTTCTGGTCGACCGTCGACTGGGCGAAGCCGGACATCATGCCCACGAGCATCCCCATCTGCGGCCGCATCTCCTCGAGCTTCGGCTCCACCATCGCCATGAGCTGCGCCTCCGCGCCGGGGGCGGTGAGCATCTGCATCGTCTCAGCGAACTGGGCGTCCTCGATGGGGTTGGATTTCGTCTTCCGCTTCGTGTTCCAGGCCTGCTCCATCTCCCGCATCTGCTCGCGACTGAACGTCGCCTCGAGGAAGCCCTTGAGGTTGTTCTTCCGGATCGCATCGACCCCCGCGACGATGGCGCGGTCGGGTGTGACAGCCCGGCCCGCGTCGTTGAACGCGAAGGTGGCGGCGGAAGCGAGGCACAGTGCGGACGTGACGAGGATCTTGTTCATGGAGGTCTCCTGGGAGGGCGGATAGCCGATCCGTGGGGGATCGCCCAATCGACCCGGAGGTCTTGACCGGAACTCCGGTTCTTGCCCGAATGAGACGAAACTGCACGCGCCCGCCCCTCGCGGTGTTCGGTCTCGCTCGGCATCAGCGTCATGGATGGTCCGCGAGCACCTCACTCAGGATCACAAGGCATGGGGCTTCCCGGGCGAGGCCGTCAGGTGACGATCGGGAAGTGGAAGACTCCCTGAAGGAGATCTGCCTGCCCGGAAATTAGGAGGCCGAGCGATCTCCCGGCGTCTCGACCCAACGCCCGGGCCCGTCCTCCGTCTAGTCGAGTAGAACCATGACCCGGCCCCACTCCAGCGTCTCCGTCGAAGACCTGCTGCTCCATTCCCGATGGATCCGCAGGCTCGCCGCCGAGCTGTCGTCCGACCCGGGCTCGGCCGAGGATCTCGTCCAGGAGACATGGCTGCGGGCGCTGACGAAGCCCCCGGGGAGCCCACTGGCCCTGCGCGCGTGGCTCGGCCGGGTGCTCAGGAACCTCGCGATCGATCGAGGGCGCGAGCAGCAGCTTCGCGGCAGATCTGGCGCGGACCTGGGGGACGCCGCGGAGCTCCCCGCTGCGGGCGAACTCGTCGAGCGGCTGGACATCCAGCGCGTGCTCGTGGAGGAGCTCATGCGCACGCCGGAGCCGTACCGCAAGACGATTCTCCTCGTCTACTACGAGGACATCGCCCCGAGCGAGGTCGCGCGCCGGCAGGGCATTCCGCCCGGCACGGTGCGCTGGCGGCTGAAGCACGGCCTCGACCTCCTTCGGAGCCGCTTGGACGATCGTCTCGGTGAGCAGCCGGGCAACTGGGCGCTCGCGCTCGCCGCACTGGCCGACCCTCGGTCAGCGAGCGTCCGGCGCGGGCTGGCGGTGACTTCTTCATCTTTCACGGGAGCTGTGCTCATGAGCACCGGAATGAAACTGAGTGTGAGTGTCGTGGGTCTGATCGCGCTGGGCACGATCGTGTGGAAGCTCGATCCATCCGGCTCGCCTCCGACCCTTGGCACGGCCGAAGCCGCTGTAGCTCCGTCCTTGCAGCCGCTCCCCGATGGAGAGCCGCTCCTCGCCGGGGAGACCTCCGATGCGGGAGTCGGGCGCACGGACGCGGTCGTCGAGAACGCGACGGTGAGCGTCGTCGAGGAAACCACCGGCGATCCCGAGACCTCGCTCACGGCGCGCTTCCTCGACACGGGAGGACTACCGATTTCCGGTGTGCGGCTCGACTTCGCCTTCTTGGACAACCGCGCCTACGGGGCGGCGGTGAGCGGACCCGACGGGCGTGCCGAGCTCACGATCGCCTGGAGTCGCGTGGAAAAACCGTCGGTCCTCTTATGGGGCGAACAGAACTTCATGTGCCGGGCAGCGGGCAAGGCCACGCACTCGATGAGGGTTGGCCTCGAGGAGCGCGAAACGGTGCACGTGGGCGAAATCACCCTCGAGCCCGCTGGCGAGATCTGGGGCATCGTCGTGGACCAGAATGGCGAACCCGTTGCCGATTCGACCGTCTTCGCCGCGCCCTCCAGCTACCGCGTGCGCCAGAACCTGGACGAGCAGGGAGGCTCCCTCAGTGCCCACATGCTGCTCGAACACGACGCCTCCACACGCCCCTCGACGCAAACCGATTCGAGTGGCAGCTTCCGACTCGACGACGTTGCCGCGGGCCGGCGCCGGGTGTGGTCAGGGACACGGGACACGCGCTTCAGCTACAGCGCCTTGATCGAAGTCGTCGCGGGCGAAGTGCACGAGGGTGCCCTGCTCGTACTCGAGGCGCTCAGACACGAAGACGTGATCGAGGGCGTCGTCTTGGATCCAGAAGGCATGCCGCGGCAACGTGCCTTGGTGCAGGCTGCGTATTCGGTCAGGACCAAGGCCGGGAACCGTTCGGGTTCCTATGGAGCGTTCACGGACGAGGAGGGGAGGTTCAAGTTGAGGCTCGAGGCCCACGTGCCCCACGACCTGACCGTCAGGGACGCCGAGCTGGTGTTCGCTCCGATCCTCTGCGAGGCCATCGAGCCCGGGTCTCGCGACTTGGTGCTCCGGTTCAGGGGCGAGCTCACGTTCGAGATCTTCGTTCACGACACGAGCGGGTCACCGATCGAGCAGTTCAAGACCTGGACGTTCGAAATCGAGGACGAGCAGCAAGCCCTCGAGCAACGGATAGAGAACGCGCTCTGGTCCTCCTCTCGTATCGAGGGTGGCATCGGGCCGCACGACAACGGAAGGGCGCGTGTCTCGGTCCGATCGGAACGCTTCGACATGCTCGTGTATGCCCGCGGCGGCGAGCTCCTCGCGCTTGGTCCGCTGGACCTGCGCGAGATCGGGGAGCAGCTCGAGTGCACCGTTATCACGCCCCCAGCAGTTCGCGGTCGCGTGCACGCACAGGGGCGCCCTTTGCAGGGAGCGTCGATCGAGGTGATGGGCATGCCCGCAACAGGCGGGCTGCGCACCGCCGAGGAGATGCCCTGTCTCGTGGATCCAAGTCCTCTCGACCGAACGACGACGGATGCATCAGGGCGGTTCAGCGTCTTCTGTGACCTGAGTGCTCTCGCAGGGATCTGGTACGGGAGAAAGTCAGCGTTGGAGGACGGAGCGTTTCGACTCAGGGCGGCGGCGGATGGTTTCGCACCCGCGTTCATCGAGGTTCGTCCCGACGAGGAAGCGCTCGACATTGAGCTCACGCCAGGTGGCAGCATCACGGGTCGCGTACTGACCGACCCAGGAACCAATCCCGCCGGCACCATCGTTGGAGTCACGAACGGCGATGGCCATCCCCGGAGCACGCGGTGCACCGAGGATGGCCGGTTCCTGCTCGAGAATCTCACGCCTGGGCCCTGGTACGTGATGCGGCTCGACGAAGACATACGAAAAGGCGTCACCGGAAGCGTGCGGGTCACGGGCGAGGAACGATTCCCGACATCCTGTGTGGTCGTCGAGGGCGAGGAAACACACTACGACCTCGACTTGCGCGGTACGCTTTGCGAGCTCACGGGACGCTTGGCGCTCGGAGGGGTGGACACATCCGGGTGGCTCGTTCGCCTCCACCAACTCGACAGGTCAAGGGATGATGCACTGATCGAGTCGGTGAAACTCGACGCGCGGGGACACTTCGCAGCCACGCTCCCACGGAGCACGCGCTTTCGTCTCAGCGTGTGGACGCTCGATCGTGCTCCGTTCCAAGTGACGGACACGCTCGAGCTCGACGACGCGACGCTCCACTGGGAGCTGGCTCTCGAGCTCGGCGAGTTGAGCGTCGCTGGCGTGCCCACGGATGGAAAGCGGCTGTTTCACCGCCACGCCGGAAGCGGCGAGCTGCGAGTCCTCACCACGCTCACCGTGGACTCGGCCGGTAACGTCGCACCGACCGTGGTCCCCGCGGGCGATGGTGCGATCGTCCAAGACAGTGCTGGGAACCGGGAAGAGGCGAATTACTCGGTTCTGGCAACGCTCACGGTTGAGCCTGGCGAGCTTCTGAACGTCCAGTTGGTGCCCTGACGCCGTTCGCTGCCTGCGGCGCTCGACTCCGTATCCCGATAGCGAGGGGTCAGGGGATGTCCACCAGGATAGGGTCCGGCTCGCCGATCGTCGGCACCTCGAATTCGACCACCGCGAAGGGGCGGGGGTCGCGCAGTCTCGGATCGCGGTGCTCGGTGATGCGTACGAAGTACGCGCCCGGCGCGAGGCGGAGCGAGGCCCGAATGAGGTTCGTGTCGACGGGCTCGTAGTCTTCCCGTCTCCAGAACAGCATGTGGCCGTCGGCGTCGTACAAGTCCAGGTCGACCTTCACACGCGGCTCGTCGAACGTCGGATGGGGAGGCAACCGGATCTCGAAGACCTGCTCCTTGCCCCGCTCGAGCGCGATCGAGACGTGCGCCTGCTCGCCTTCTTCGAGCTGGATGAGCGACCGCTCGGGCGCGAAGTCGTGGTCGCCGCTGTAGGCGACGAGGACATAGGTGCCGGCGGGAATCGGGAACGACTCGAAGACGTGCCGCGCGTCGGGTCGACGCAGGTATTCGCGCCTGAGCCGGCCACTCTCGCCCAGGGGCGACAGAGTGGCCTTCGGATCCCCGATCGATCCCCCGTCGGCAGCGCGCAGCTCGAGCTCGAGGTGGGCCGGCGCGGCGAGCGTCAGGACTCCCACGTCGAGCGTGGCGCCGAGGCCGACGGTGAAGGTGCCCAAGGTACCGCTGGGATAGTCGCGCGCAGTGAAGACGATCGGGTAGGTTCCCGGTGCGATCCGCGCGAAGTCGAAGGCCCCGTCTCCGTCCAGTCCCACGGCTCCGATCCGGTTGAAACCGTCGTCCGCGTAGGCCTCGGGCGCCACGACGAGACGGACGGTGCCGCGCGCGGGAACGTCCCCATCCGGCCCCAGAACGCGTCCGTGCAATCCGGCCGTCGGCAGCTCCTCGGGGCGCAGCCGGATGACGAGCTCGTCGGCGCTCGGAAGCACTCCCGTCCTCCAGGCCAGGGGCGGGGGAATCTTCGAGGTCGGGTAGGGCGCGTCGAAGGACGCGTCGACGGGGGGATGCACGGTGAGGACGTGCGCCCGAAGTCGGACGTCTTCGAAGCGGTAGCGACCGGACGAGTCCGTCGCGTTGGGCCGGAAGCCTTCCCCGCCATCACGCGAACCGCGATCGAGCGTGCCCGGGCGATCACAGAGCCCGAGGCTCCAGCCTGCGAGCGGTTCGCCGAGCGGGTCCAGCACCATGACCGAGACCTCGGCGTGCCGCTCGATCACCGGGTCCCAGCGCAGGATCTCGCCGGCCGCGAGGGTGACGCGCTCGCGCAGCACCTCATCTCCCCCGGGCAGCCTCACGATCAGGTTCTGGGCGCCGGGGAGGAGCGCCGCGAGCTCGAAGCCGCCGTCCGCGCGGGTCCGCGTGCGGACGTCCGACAGGAGGTCTCCGAACTCATCCTCGGTCTGCCCCAGCTCGAGGCTTCCGCTCCACTCCGCCTCGACTTCGACGTCGCCGATGGGCTCACCCGAGTCGTCTCTGAGCTCACCGGCGACGACCGCTCCGGGAGCGAGCACGATGTCGAGCAGGTTGTCCCCGGCTGCGATTTCGGCGAGCAAGATTCCCGCGCGGCCGTCTTCCGCCAGCGCCCGCGCGAAGACGACCACCGTTCCCATCGGCACCTCGTCCGTCGCGTAGTAGCCGCGCTCGTCGGCACGCACGGCGAAGGTCTCCAGGTCGGGTGCCCGCGGGCGGTCCTTGCTCCGATAGCGTTCGAAGCTCGAGCGGCCATCCTCGCGGGCATCCTCGTCCACCGCGATCGACACGAGAGCGTGGGGCACCGGATGGCCGCGCTCGTCGACGACGCGCCCGGACAGGCGATTCCCGCGCGCACCCAGGACGAGCGTGATCGCCTGCCGGCTTCCCGGCGTCCCCTGGACGGGACGGAACCGCCCCTTGCTTGCGCTCCCGGAAGGCTGATAGCCCGGCGCGCGTGCGATGAGCACGGTCTCCGGCGCGACGCCCCGCAAGCCGAACCGCCCGGCCGAATCGGTGGTGGCGACCCACTGGAGGAAGTCGTGGTGCCGGGTGTTGACGCGAAAAACCTCGGCCACTCCAACGGCGTTCCCAGCTCGGTCGACGACGGTACCGTCGACCTCCAGCCCGATAGGAATGGCGAGCTCGACCGTCCGTTCCGTCCAGAGCGAGACCGCGAGCGGGTCTTCGCGCCAGCGGTCCAGGTCGATCGTGTAGCCGCCGCGGTCGAGCGCGTCGAACCGAGCCACACCTTCGTCGTCGGTGCGCGCTTCCACGCCGAGCACGCGCTCGCTCGTCGGCCGCACGTAGACGCCGACGTTGCGCGCCGGCGAGCCGTCCTCCGCGAACGTGACCCTCACGGTCAGTCCCGCCGTCCTGCGCTGCGCGACTTGCCGTCGAGTCTCGGGATCCGCCGTAGCGGGCGACTCCGGAGCAGTCAGGGTCGCGCTCGTGTCGTCCAGCCCGACGACTGTCGCGTGGGCTGCCCGGGAGTCGGTCGGACTGTCCCCAAGACTCCCGAGCCAAGCCCAGGCGATGAATATGACGCCGATCAGAATCGCCCCGAACGTCATCGTCGTCTTCATGCTCAGCCACCCTCCTATACCGGTGACGCTCGTCGAGGCCGTCGCGGAGACGATCGCGCCCTCGGCGAGGACGGCCTCTCGCACGGATCCCAGTCCCCGACCCATTTCGCTGAACAGAAATGCCGGCAACTGCACGCCGCGCGGCAACGCGCGCCGCAGCTTCTCGAGCCCGCGCTTCTGTTGCATGCGCACGGTCCCGGGTGAGCGGCCCAGGGTGTGCGCGATCGCGGTGGGCTCGAGGCCGTGCGCCAGGCGCAGAATCAGGACCTCGCGGTACGGTTCCGGGAGCTCGTCCAGCGCGCCCGCGATCGCCTCGCGGATCTCGGCGTCAGCGGCCAGGTCCAGCGGATCGAGAGCGATCGCCACGTCTTCCAACTCCCCCAAGGCATGGACGCGCCGGCGTCGGCGCTGATCGAGCGCGCGATGGGAGAGAATCCCGAGCATCCAAGGCACGAGCGGCTGCCTGGCGTCGTACCGCCCGGCGCCCTTGATCGCGTCGACGAAGGTCGTCTGGACGAGATCCTCCGCCGCGCCGGCATCCCGGGTGAGGTGCGCCGCAACGAGCAGGAGCTTCGGCGCCACGGCGTCGAACACCTGGGCCATGGCCTCGGGGTCGCCCTCCTCCCGATAGCGGAGGAACGCCAGGTCTTCCGGCCGTGTAGTCATCGGACAAGGGTGCGTATGACGCGCCTCAGCGTAACCCGCAACTCGAATTTATCCGGGCTCAGCCGAGTGGTCGGCACTCGAAGATCTGGAGGCTCTCGAGCGCGGCGGCCCGGGTGTCCTGGACCGCGGAGGGCGCATCGGGCAGGAGTCACCATCAGGAGTGGATCCTCGTCCGCTGCTCCTCACGGACGGGGAGTCGGCGGACCTCCGGGCCTTTCTCACGGCCCTGACGGGCCCACCGATGCTCCAGGTGCTCCTCGTGGCGCCCGATTCAGCGCTGATCCCCGCGCCGGGGAATCCGGACGAAGCCGGGCGCTAGAAGCGGTGTCACACGGGAGCGCGGTCCCCGCCCGGATCGTGTATTCTCGGGGACTCTCTCCCCCCCCCCCCACACGGAAATCGAACACATGCTCAACTCTCCCCTGCGCCGCTTGGCGCCCGTGATGCTATTGGGTCTCGCCCTGCCGGCCCTCGCCCACGACGACGACCCCAAGGTGCTCTCCCTCCAGCGCCCCTACCAGGGTCCCGGATTCCAGAGCGCGGCGGCGCTCGTTAGCGGCGGGGGCACGACGACCTTGAACGGTTTCAGCTTCCCTTCTACGGGTGTTCAGCTCCTCTCCTGGCTGCCCTTGAACATGCTCGGCGGCGGCTCATCCGCCAATGACTGCTGGGGCTACGTCGCTCCGTCCGGACGCGAGTACGCGATCATCGGCACATCGAACAACACCGTCTTCGTCGAGGTGACGAGTCCCGGCAACCCGCAGGTCGTGGCCACCATGCCCGGCCCGACCAGCCTCTGGCGCGACACGAAGGTCTACCAGGACCACGCCTACTCCGTCAGCGAGGGCGGGAGCGGGATACAGGTGTTCGACATGGGCCAGATCGACAACGGGACGGTCACGCTCGTGGGCACGGTGAACGACGTCGGGACGAGCGCGACGCACAACGTCGCGATCGATGAGGTGAGCGGATTTCTCTATCGCTCGGGGGGTGGGAGCAACGGCTTGCGAATCTACAGCCTGGCGAACCCCGACAACCCGACGTTCGTCGGGCAATGGAACACGAAGTACGTGCACGACGTGCAGATCGTGACGTACACGACCGGGCCGCTCGCCGGCACGGAAGTGGCCTATTGCTGCGGGGGCTTCAACGGCGGCTCGAGCCAGACCGGGCTCACGATCCTCGACGTCACGAACAAGTCGAACATCCAGATCATGGACGAGGTCTTCTACTCCAATCCGGCCTACTCGCACCAAGGCTGGCTCTCGGAGGATCGGAACTACTTCTACCTGGGCGACGAGCTCGACGAGGACGGCGTCCTCCCCACGACGACGCACGTCATCGACGTCTCGGATCCGACCAACGCTTTCTCCGTCGGCCCCTTCACGAACGGCAACCAGGCCATCGGTCACAACCTCTTCACGAAGGGCAACCTGATCTACGAGGCCAACTACCGCAGCGGGCTGCGCGTGTTCGACACCTCGGCCAGCCAGACCGCGCCGGTCGAGGTCGCGATGTTCGACACCTACCCCGACGATGACCACGACAACTACAACGGACTCTGGAGCTGCTACCCGTACCTCCCGAGCGGAATCGTGCTCGGCAGCGACCGGGAGAAGGGCCTGTTCGTCTGGTGGGTCGGCGACGCGCTCGTCACGTTCGATTTCCCGAGCGGCATCCCGGTCGTCGTCGATCCCACCGGCGAGGCCATCCCCGTGCAGATCACCGAGGCCTTCCCCGGTGCGCTGCTCGCGGGCTCCGAGAAGTTCTTCTACGACGCCGGTGCCGGCTTCGTCGCGGTCCCGCTCACGAACCTCGGCGGTGGGTCCTACGAGGCGAACGTACCGGCCCTGCCGTGCGGCACTGAGTTCGACTGGTACGTGTCGGCCGAGTCATCCAACGGCATCTTCTGGGCGAGCCCCGATGGAGCGCCGGCTTCGACCTACACCTCGTTCGCCGGCGGCACCGTGAACTACTGCACGGCCGTCGCGAACTCGACCGGTGTGCCGGCCGTGATCGCGAGCGCGGGCACGCTCGACGTCGCAACTAACGACTTCGAGCTCCGAGCGTGGGACCTGCCCAGCGCGCAGACCGGAGTCTTCTTCTACGGTGCGGACCAGGTTCAGCAGATCTTCGGAAACGGCATCCTGTGCGTCGGCGGCACGTTCTACCGACTCGACGTGGTCCAGGCGGACATCTGGGGCTTCGCATCCTACACGGTCGACTTCAACAACCCGCCCCACCCCTCGGGGCAGGTATTGCCGGGGTCGAGCTGGAACTTCCAGTTCTGGTACCGTGACCCGGCGGCGGGTGGCGCGTTCTTCAACTTGTCGGAGGGACTCGCGGTTACGTTCTGTCCGTGATCCATCGCCGGGGCCGGCCCCTCGGCCGGCCCCTCCATTCACTCCGCCCGGGTGGACCGCTCGGTCGAGGGCGGGTATAGCGTCATGGGCGCTGCGCGGTTTCTTCGAGGACCTGGGGCCAGACCGCTGTTCCGAGCTGGAGACGGTGACGCTTGACCTGTCGCAGGCCTACATCGAGGCCGTTCGGAACTCGGCTCCTCAGGCGAAGCGGAGCTAGGATCGCTTCCACGTTCAGCACCTCGTCCAGGATGCGCTCGACGAGACTCGTCGTTCTGAGGACGGTGCTCTGGCCCGAGGAAGTTCCTTTCCGTTTTCTCCCGCCGCCGAAGGCCGCCTGCTAGCGGTGCTGAAGATCCGCGGGGATTGGGTGATCGTCACCGGTGAGGGCGGCGGCCAGCTTTCGCGGGAATCTGGTGTTGGTCGCCAGGATCGGCGTCTGGGCACTGGGAGCGGTTGCCACACGCCGTCGCGGATTGTTCAGCTCGCACTCTGACGCAAGACAGTCAGACCTCCCGCGGCCCGACCATGTCGCCCGGGACGACGGCGGCGTCGAACTCCTCGCCGGTCAGGAAGCCGAGCGCGACGATCGCCACGCGCAAGGTGGTGTCGTCCTCGAACGCCTTCTTGGCGACCTTGGCCGCCTTGTCGTAGCCGATGTGGCGGTTGAGGGCCGTGACGAGCATCAGCGACTCGCGCATGAGCGCGTCGACGCGCTCCTCGTTCAGGCTGAGGCCGTCGACGCAGTTCACGCGGAAGGAGTCGCAGGCGTCGGAGAGGAGGCGCAGCGACTCCAGCACGTTGTGGATCATCACGGGCTTGTAGACGTTCAGCTCGAAGTTGCCCTGGCTGCCGGCGATCGTGACGGTCGTGTCGTTGCCCATCACCTGGGCGCAGACCATCGTCATCGCCTCGCACTGGGTCGGATTGATTTTGCCGGGCATGATCGAGCTGCCGGGCTCGTTCGCGGGGAGCTGGAGCTCGCCCAGGCCACAGCGCGGGCCGCCGCCCAGCCAGCGGATGTCGTTCG
>SMVQ01000223.1 GCA_004357655.1 Planctomycetota bacterium | reverse complement strand
TCCGTGAGAACGGCGCTCGCCGGCCGATCGGAGCCGTCGTCGACGACGATGACTTCGAACCGCGCAGGGGCAAGGTCCTGGCGCGCGAGACGATCGAGCAGTTGCGAGAGCTCCCGCGGGCGGTCCCGCGTGGGGACGATCACGGTGAGCTCCGGCGCGATCGACTCTTGCGGGCGCACGCTCGCCGACGCGGGCTCCGCCGATGCGAAGCGCCGCCGCCACCCGGCCACTTCCGCGGGCGTGCGCAGCCGCTCCGCGCCGATCGTCGCCAGGAACTCCCGCGGCTCGCCGCCGAGGACCAGGAGCGCGTCGACCGAACGCCCGAGCCGGAGCAGTTCGGAACGGTCGAGCGGCCTGTCCTCCAGCACGATCTCGAGCTCGACGTCCGTCGTGAACCGCCGCCCGTAGGCCGCCTCGAGCGCCGCGGTCGCATCGGAGCAGGCGGGATCGCGCACCGGATCACGCCGCAGGACCAGGGCCGCGAAACCCCCGGCCGCGCCGGCTTCAGCCCACTCCATCAACCGGTCGAGGTTCGTTGGATCGTCCCATCGGGGCCACGCGAGAAGCTTCCGCGGCGCGTCCGAGCTGATCGGATGCGGTCCTTCGCCGGCCGCGAGGAGCTCGGGGAAGCCGGCGATCGCGTTGTCGCGAAAGCCCTCCAAGTAGCCCTGCAGCGCCCATGCGCAACCGAGTCGCTGCAGGAGCTCGCCCAGGCTCTCCACGACCTCGCCCGCCGTGTCGCGGTAGGTCCCGCCGAGCGCTTCGAGCGCGCCCACGTCGATGCCGGCGAGCTCGCACGCCGCACGCTCCAGGCCGGGCAGCTCCGCGGCCGAGTGAACGCCGAGCCGGTGACACTGCTCGGCCGTGAGCATGCGGTCCCCCCACCGTGAGAGGGCCTCGGGGTGTTTGCGAAAGAGTCGGACGTAGGCTTGCGCCGCAGCGCGTTGCCGCCGGCGGAGGCGCTCGAAGTCCAGAGGACGCCGGTGCAGCGCGCGCGCGGCCGGCTCGTGGTAGACGCGCGTGCCGAGCAGCTCGAGGCGCAACGCGAGGTCGATGCCCTCGCACCCACCGTCGCTGAACGAAGGGTCGAAACCGCCCGCGCGCCGCACGGCAGCCAGCGGGACGCTCACGTTGCCCGTGGAGAAGTGGAATCCGTCGTGGAACTCCCGGGGCTTCATCGATGGGATGCTGAACACCTCCGTCGACTGCTCCAGATGGCGCGCGAGAGCGTTCCCCAGCGCGTCCTGCGGCTGCTCGATGCTCCCGACGACGGCCGTCTGCTGCTCCGGCCCGAGCTCGGCATGCGTGCGGATGTGGCGCTCGACACAGTCCGGGAAAGGGATCGTGTCGTCGCTCGCAAAGAGCACGAGCCGGCCGCGCGCCACCTCGAGCCCTGTGTTGCGGGCAGCGGCGAGGCCGGCGCTCGCGCCCTGCAGCACCCGCACGGGCACGGGGAACTCGAGCCCCGCGAGCTGCTCGCTGGTCCCCTCCCGCGGGCCATCGATCACCAGCACGATCTCGAAGGTGCCCCGCGGGAGGAGCTGGCGCGCGAAGGCCGCGAGGCACTCCATCAGGCCGTCCTTCAGGACGCCATCGCGCGCGGACGTGCAGATCGAGACGGTGAGCTCGGGCCGCTCGCCCGCGAACGGCCGCTCGGCGAGCGCGAGCAGCGCGCCGTCGTGTCGCGAGCGCTCCCAGGCCGAGTCGTAGCTCCCCCTGAGCACCGAGAACCCGGGCTCGGTCACGTGCGCGGCGCGCCCCGCGGCGTGCAGGCGTTGCCACAGCTCGAGCTCGATGGGATGGAAGGCCGTTGCGCCGATGGTCGCGAGCACTTCGCGCCGCATCACGACCCCGCTCTCCCAGTACGGGCCCGGCACCGCCCCCATCCCGCCGGGGTGTGAACGCCCCACGAACCGGCCGTCGTCATCGGACAGGAAGTAGTCGCAGGTGACGATGTCGGGCCGGTCTTGCGCCTGGAGCGTCGCGACCGCGTGCGCGAGCCACGCGGGCAGCAGCCGGCAGCCGGGGCGCAGCCAGGCCACGTACTCCGCGTGCGATTCTTCGAGCCCGCACCGCCACGCGCGGCCGCGGCTCGGGGAGTCGCAGCGCACGACGCGCGCTCCCTCGACGACGAGCCCACCGTGCTCCGTCCGGTCGACGAGCACGAGCTCCGCGCGGACGCCGGACTGGGAGCGCACGTCCGCGACGAGCTCCGGCGCACTCGCCTCCTCACCGGGGCCGATGAGGGCGAGCACGGTGACGCGGGGCTCGGAGCGTGACTCGGAGCGCGCGTGCGCTCCGGTGTCCATGCTCGCACCGCCGCGACCGGACCCGGCGCTCTCGCCGTCACGCATGGGCGGGCTCCCTGGTGCTGTGGACCGAGATGTCGAAGGTGGCGCGCGGCGCCTGCTCCGCGAGCCACCGGGCGAGCTCCTCGCTGCCGCGCAGCATGGGCAGGTCGAGCTCGGCGAGTCGGGCCGCATGCGGGGAGGAGTCCGCGCCGAGGCACAGCACGGCGTCGAGCGCCTGCGCCATGCGCGGCCAGAAGTCGCGCTCCTCCGGCGAAGTCTCGAGCAGCACCTCGAGGCCGGCCGCGTCACCGTGCAGGTCGCGAGACGCCGAGCGGAGCGCGGTCAGACCGAGCTCCAAGTCACCGTCGCGTTCGGGCTCGTGGCGCAGGACGACGCAGATGTCATCGCGCCCGATGAGCGGCGTGAGCGCCAGGGCGAGTGCTCGCAGCGCTTGCGGGGAATCCCAGCGCGGCCAGGCGAGCAGTCGCCACGCGGCGGGCGTCGTGAGCCGCCAGGGCGGCGATGGACCCCCCGTCGACCCTGCACCGAGCTCGAGCTCCGGAGTGGTGGCCAGCGTCGCGAGCTCACGGTCTTCTGCGTCCCCCGCGGATCCCGATGGAAGCCAACCCTGCGCGGCGGCGAAGAGTCGCACGCGATGCACGCCGCGGAGGTCGGCCTCCACTATTACGGCAGCGGCCGGGGCGGCAGCGACGGCAGCGGCCGGGTCGGCAGGGCGCGGGTCGGCAGGGCACGGGGCGGGGACGGCAGCGGCCGGTCGTGCCCTGCGCCCGGCGCGCGCGACGATGCCGGCGAGCGCTCGCCGGACCACTGCGACCGGCGGACCTTCGGGCCCGGGCCACACCGCGAGCGTCGCGCCGTCCAGAGCCGTGCCGTGGGCGCAGCCACCCGCGAACCAGGCCTCGGCGGCAGCCGGCCACATGGGCAGGTCGCCGGCGTCCGCCGTCAGGAGCACGAACGGGCCGAGCCCCTCGAGCTCGATCGGCCTGGCCGCGAGCATCTCGGGAAAACCGGAGACGCCGAGCTCACGGAAGTTGTCGACGAAACCCTCCGACCACCAATAGTTGTTCAGCCGCCCGAACAGCTCGCCGAAGTGCTGCTCGAGCCGCGCCGCGGTCCGCGCGTGCGAACCGCCGAGACGCTCGAGCGAGGCGAGATCCACGGCGGAGAGGGTCCGGGCGGCGGCCAAGAGGGCCGGCACCTGGTCGCGCGCGCGCCCGAGCGTCTCCGTGAGCCAGGGTGCCGTGAGCGTCGCGTGCTGCTCGTGCAGGATTCGCGGGTGCTTGCCGAAGAGCCGCGCGTTCGCCTGGGCCACGGTGCGCTGGCGCCAGCGCATGCCTTCGAACTGGCAGGCGTGTCGGTGGATGGAACGGGCCTCGGGACGGAAGTGAAGGCGGTAGCCCAGCTCCTCGAGACGGACGCCGTAGTCGGTGTCCTCGCCGTAGCAGGCGAACGACTCGTCGAAGCCCCCCACGCGGCGCACGGCCTCGGTGGAGAGACTCGCGTTGCAGGTGTAGAAGTACTTGCCCTCGAGCTCGCGCTCGCGCTCGAATTCAATGTAGGCGAAGACGTAGCTCGTCCGTTCGAGCAGACGCGTCAGGTTCTTCGCGCACTCCTCGGGCGGCTGCTCGAAGGTGCCGAGCACCACGGCCTGTTCGTCGGCGAGCTCCCGGTGGGCCTCGAGGTGCCGCTGCACGGTGTCCGGGAACGGAATCGTGTCGTCGTTGACGAAGAGCACGAGCGCGCCACGGACGTGCGGCAGGCCACGGTTGCGAGCGGCGCCCGCTCCGGCCTGCTCCTGCTCGAGGAACCGGTACGGCACCGGCAGTTGCAGGTCGCGCGCGAGCTCGGCCGTCCCGTCGGTGGAGCCGTCGTCGATGACGATGAGCTCGAACGTCCCCGGCGGCAGGAGCTGGCGCGAGAAGCCCTCGAGGCACTCCATCAGGGCGTCCTTGCGCTCGTGGCACGCCAGCAGGACGGTGAGCTGCGGCTCGCCCTCGGCCGGGGTCTCCGCCAGATCCAGGAGCTCGGCGTCCTGGCGGGCGAGCGGCGCGCGGGTCTCGAAGCGTTCCCCGTCCACGCTCGCGAGGGCTTCGGCCAGGTGCGCCGTCCGACCGGCAGTCCGCAGGGCGCGGTAGAGGGCCAGCTCGGTCGGTGCGAAACAGGTCGGGCCCAGGCCCGCGAGCGCCGCGCGCCGCACGAGGACGCCCGACTGCCAGAAAGCGGGCGGCGTATCCCTGGAGAGGTCCACCGCGACCGGACTGCCGTGGGATCCATCCGCTTGGCGCAACACGAGGCCGGAGGTCAAGAGATCGACCTCGGGATGTCGGCGCAGGTAGCGAGCCTGGCGGGCGAGTCGATGGGGCAGCGGGCTCACCGCGGGATCCTGCCAGGCGATCCATGCCGCGTCCGTCGTCTCCAAGGCCCGCCGATAGGCGCGCGCCCGGCAGGGCGAAGGCTCGCGCACGATGTGCGCTCCCTCGGCCTCGAGTCCGCCCGCGGTCGTCTGGTCGACGAGCACGATCTCGAAGCGGACGCCACGCTGTGCCGCCAGTTCCAGGAGCAGTGCGCCCACGCGCGGACGGTCGGCATCCAGGACGGGCACGACGACTGCGATCTCCGCGGGGGCGGTCTCCGCAGCAGCGGTCGTACGGTGGACCCTACGCGGATCCGGTCGGTGCTGCGCGAGCTCGCAGAGCTCGGCGTAGAGCTCCCGGGCCGCGGCCGGAGCCGCGGCCCGTGCAGCGCGTGCAGGCGGAGCCCGCCGCAGCTCGGGTACGGGGAAGTCGCGGTTCACGGGCCCTCCTGCGAAAGCCGCCAGCCGATCGAGCCCTTCGCCCGAGAACGTCTGGTCGAGGTGCAGAAAGAGCCATTCGCCCTCGCGCCGGAGTTGCCGGAGGATCCGCCCGTGGACGGCGACCCAGATCTCGAACGCCCGCTCGCGATCGATCCGCGCCTGGGCGAGGTGCCGCGTGCCTTGGCAGAACTCGACCATGCTCGCCGCCGTCGCTTCTGGAGAGCGGAAGACGCAGACCATCTTCGCGTCGCCGGCCTGCCGGCGCCAGACCGGCAGGGTCCAGACGAAGCGCGGGTCCTTGAAGCACGACGTCCGGCGCACGAGCTCGCGGATCGCGCCGTCGAGCTCCGGGCTCGAAGGGACCTCGACGTCCTCCGGAAGCCGGGCGAGCCAGCGCTGGTTCTCGAACAGGAGCTCCTCGCCGGGGACGACGGCAGCGAGCAGGGCCTCGTTGACCGCCACGACGGCAGGCGACTCGAAGACTCCGTACGGGCTGGCGGCGGAGGGTCCGCAGAGCTCCGCGCTGCGGAAGAGCCCATGCCGGTCGAGGATGCCGGCGACCACGCTGGCTCCACTCCGCCCACTGCCGAGAACGAAGAGGCTCCGCATGATGAAGTACCTTCGGCGCGCCCCGAGGATCCCTTGAGAGGGCTCTACGGCGGGGCGCGGAGGAGGCGGAGGGACCGAATCGACTGCGAGTCGATGCGCTAGCCAGTCCCTGAATTGGGTCGCGAGCTCCGAAATCGTCGTGTGCTCGGACGGCGACAGCGCTGCTGCGAAGCAGCCCGCCTGGACGGTCGTGACTCCGGGGTCCGGTACGGACGGCGCGTACTGAACCCTGGGCGCCCGGGGCTGGAGCTGCGCCCTTTCCGGCGGCGCCGAAGAGCCCTCGGTGAAGCTCCCCGGAGTTTCTCGTGCGGCCGCTCGGTAGCAGGCTGCGCAGAAAGTCACTGGCTCGGGACCAGGGCCCGTGTGCCGCGCAGCGTTCGGCGACGCGGTCAGGACGGCCCTTCGGGCCGATGACGCGCGCGCTTCGCGCACGCGGATGCCTGCGGCGTTCGGCGGCTACGCCGCCGAACGCCTACACAGCGAGCGCCCGAGTTTCGCCCAGGATGGCGAACCTCGAGCCTAGGGCTCGAACGTCAACTCGAGCCCATCCGACAGATTGAAGAACGCCCCCCCTGCCGCCGGATCGCGGTACCAGGCCTGGAAGAAGCGCGTGTCACCCGCCGTGACCTGCCCGAGCGAGGGCAGGTTCGGGTAGTCGATCGCGAAGCTCATCTGGTTGGCGCTTGCGAAGACGACGTCCAGGCGGACGAGGTTGCCCGTGATGCAGAGGAATCCATTGCCGAACGGCTGCTGAAGTTGCGTGGGCCCGTAGAAGAACAGCCCCGGCTGGTTCGGGACGGGGCCGGCGTGCAGCGCGAGATTGTTGGTCGCGATGCTGAGCGTGCCCGTGGCCGACATCTCCGCCCCGGAGCCCGTCGAGTTCACGACGTTGATGCAGTAGTTGTCGCCGAGCCCGGTGCCCGTGTCGTACTCGACGATGTAACCGCGGATCGACCAGTGGTCGTTCCGGCCGTCGTTCCACTGACCCGTGGACGACAGGCCGAACGGCATGTAGATCACGTAGTCCTCGGGCGCGGGGCTGTCATTGGGCTCGCCGGGCCACCAGTCGGTGAAGGCCCACGGCTCGCCCGTCACCCAGGTCCAACCGCCGGCGGGCTCGGAGTACGACATGGAGTTCAGGTCCTGGAAGCCGCCGAGCCAGTACTCCTCCATGTTCTGGCCGTTGCCGCCATCGAGGTTCGCCCAGATCCAGTCGTCCTCGGCGGCGTCCGTCACGGTCGCGAGGTGGCCCTGGACGCCCATGAAAGAGCTGGCCTCCGCCGCGACCTTCGCGTCCGTCCACAGGATGCCGATCTCCGGCACGGCGAGGTAGTGGTTCCCGTTCGCCGGGTTCAGCGTGGGCACGTTCTCGGTGATCGTGATCGTCCCCGCCCCCCCGAGCGCGCCCGGAAACGTCCCCACGCGGAGGAGGTAGGCCTGGCTCCCGACGGCATCGAACCCGATCGTGGACTGCAGCCCGCAAGAATCGTCATTGCAGGCGAGG
>SMVQ01000222.1 GCA_004357655.1 Planctomycetota bacterium | reverse complement strand
GGGCCACCCAATGCTAATCCAGAGGCCTCGAGGACGTACCATGTCGTTCGATTCCGCAACGGAGCAGGCGTAGCCCCGTTGGTAGAGTGTCAGCTTCCCAAGCTGAATGTCGTGGGTTCGAGTCCCATCGCCCGCTCCACGTAAGTGGTTGAACGGGCGGGAGTTGCGTGCGGTGATGTCAATGCATCTTCGTAGGCGGCCGGTTCTTGTGCCACTTTAGTGACACCTTCGTGCGACCGGCCAATTGGCGCGGAACCGTCCGGGCTCTACTTGGCCGCACCGGCAGCCTGAGGCCTTGGATCTAGGAAGAAGCGCTCGCGCTGCTCAGGCGTCAGCTGACGGGGGGCGATCGCTCGGGCATGGTCGATCAGAGCTTGAGTCGTTGCGGCCGGGAAGACACGCGCGGTGCCATCCAACGAGGCCGTGACGATGCGGCGCCCGTCGGGGCTGAACGCCGCATGCACGACCCCCCCCGTGTGGCCCTCGAGCACGGCGAGCTGCTTGCCCTCGCTGTCCCACAGGCGCGCGGTCTCGTCCCTCGAGGCGGTGACAATGCGGCGGCCGTCGGGGCTGAACGCAGCGTGCACAACCCTGCCCGTGTGGCCCGCGAGCACGGCGACCTGCTTGCCCTCGCTATCCCACAGGCGCGCGGTCTTGTCCCGCGAGGCGGTGACGATGCGGCGCCCGTCGGGGCTGAACGCCGCGTGCACAACTGATCCCGTGTGGCCCGCGAGCGTGGCGAGCTCCTTCCCCTGGCCGTCCCACAGCATCGCCACCCGGTCGTTCCGCGGCATCTCGTCTCACACGACGAGCGGCACGGTGCGCTTCTCTGCCGCGCTGAGCACGGCCGAGTCCACGATCTGCTTGTCCCTCCCGAAAACGCTGCGCGCGCCTTCCATCGTCCTCCGGGCGACCAACGCCGGGGCCGAATCGATCAACTCGCGCATCCAGAAGGTGAAGCGCATGGCCAACGGTTTCCGCAACCGTGAGCGCTTCAGGAACGCGATCTACTTCCACCTTAGCCACCTGCAGCTACATCCGTAATCCACACGAAACCCGGAAGCCCCATTTTTTGTGGACTGAGGTTGAACGTTTGAAAGACAGCGACCAGCGCTACATCCGCCATCAAGAACGTCGGGTCTTGCGCAGCCTCCTGCGTCCGTACATCGACGGCTTGCCTGGAAAAGCCTATCCTGAAGAGATTCTTCATCTCCTTGATTCGAGGATCGCTGCTGAACGCAAGACATAGATGTAGCCAGCTGCCTCATCGTTATCGCCTGGCTCGTCGTTCTCCACGAACAGTTGGGCCTGATCAGCCTCAATAACCTGGCGACTGCTATCCGACTGGCTAGAATCGAGCGCCGCAAAAGAGGGAGCCTGGAATGCCTGTCGGCGGGCATTGAGAGCGAGTCGACCGGCCGATAGAATTAGGGCAGAGACAGGCCGAAGAAGAACCTCACCGCCGCCGCCCCGGGAGTGATCACAATGAGCCTCGCCACGCCTGGAGTTGGAAGTGGAGCCGCCGCGGGCGGAGGAAGCGCCGATGTGAAGGGGATCGTCGCCGGCAACTCGGCCTTCGCGATCGATCTGCACAGAGAGCTCGCGTGCAAGGAGGGCAACCTCTTCCACTCGCCGTTCAGCGTGTCCACGGCCTTGTCGATGACGTACGCAGGTGCCCGCGGGAACACGGCCAGGGAGATGGCCGAGGTGCTCCACTTGCCGGCCGATCCGCACGAGGCGATGGGCGAGCTCGTCGCCGACCTCAACGCGCGCAAGCTCCGGAAACGCTGGCGCGACGATCCCAACGCGGGCAAGAAGCCGTTCGAGCTCGTGATCGCGAACGCCCTCTGGGGCCAGCAGGACTATCCGTTCGTCGAGCAGTTCGTCGAGCTGACGCAGCAGCGCTACGGTGCCGGCCTCATCGCGCTCGACTTCAGGGGTGATCTCGAGACCTCGCGCCAGAAGATCAACGGCTGGGTCGAGGAGAAGACGAACGACAAGATCAAGGAGCCCATCCAGGAGGGCGACCTGACGCCCGACGTCCGCCTCGTGCTGACGAACGCGATCTACTTCAAGAGCGCCTGGGACGAGCCGTTCGAGGAGCGTTGCACGCGCGAGGAGACCTTCTATCTTGCCAGCGGCAAGAAGGCCGACGTCAAGATGATGCACCGCACCTCGTACTTCGAATCGAAGGACGCGGGCGACTTCGACATCGTCAAGCTGCCCTACCAGGGCAATGAGGCGTCGATGGTGCTGATGATCCCGAAGAAGGCGGACGGGCTGGCCGCGATCGAGAGCCGCCTGACCGCCAAGGCGCTCGACGAGTGGCTCGGCGCGCTGAAGACCGACTTCATCGCGCTCGGTCTGCCTCGCTTCAAGTACTCGAGTCGGTTCGTCCTCAACGAGGTCCTGCAGGTCCTCGGGATGACGGACGCGTTCGTCTTTCCGGATGCGGACTTCAAGGCGATGTCGCCGACCGGCGAGCTCTACATCGGATTCGTCATCACCCAATCGTTCGTCGACGTGAACGAGGACGGCACCGAGGCCGCCGCGGCGACCGTCGGCTTCTTGTCGTTCGGCATCGTCCCGGCCACGCCCCGCAGCGTCACTGCCGACAAGCCGTTCCTCTTCCTGATCCGCGACGAGAAGACCGGCAGCATCCTCTTCGTCGGCCGCGTCGCCGACCCGCGGGGATAGGTTCGCAACCGGTTGTCCGTCCCGAAAACCCTGCGCACCTCGTCCAGAAGGGGCGTTGGTGCATGGCTCAGCTAACTGAGGCGTCCAGGCGACCTGGTACGGCCAATCCCCGTGTCGTCCTGTGCTCGGTAGCCAGACTGAGCGCATGAACTCGAGAGTCCATCCCAAGTACAAGACCAAATACCGCGTCACGAACTGGCCAGAATACGACCGTGCCCTCGTTCAACGAGGCGACATCACGCTCTGGTTCTCGACAGACGCGATAACCGCGTGGAAGCCGAAGCCGTCCGGTCGCCGAGGCGGTCAGCGGAAGTACTCCGACCTGGCCATCGAGACGACACTGACGCTTCGGCTCGTCTTTGGGCTGCCGCTTCGTCAGGCCGAGGGCTTCCTTCGTTCGCTCCTGTCGCTGATGAACGTCGATCTCGAAGCGCCCGATCACACGACACTCTCGAGGCGAGGCCAGCAGCTCGACGTTCGACTTCGTCGAGTTCCCGTGGACGAACCGCTCCATCTCATCATCGATAGCACAGGTCTCTCGATCGTGGGAGAAGGCGAGTGGGATGCCGCGAAGCACGGAGGGAGGGGCAGGCGAGGCTGGAAGAAGCTCCATCTCGGCGTCGACAGGGCGGGCATGATTGTCGCTCAGGTCGTGACCGACTCGAACGTCGATGACGCGGTCACGGGACTCACGCTGATCGACCAGTTGGAGGGCGACATCGCGAGGTTCACGGCGGACGCGGCCTACGACACGATCGCGATCTATGACGCCGCCGTTGGGCGTGGCGCGGAGGTCGTGGTTCCGCCAACGAAGGGTGCAACCGTTTCTCGACGAAAGCCCCGTTCCACTGCTCGTGATCGTACGGTCACGAAGGTGAACGACATCGGCCGGCGAAGATGGAAGAAGGAGTCGGGTTACCATCGCCAGGGTCGAGTGGAGAATGCGTTCTTCCGGTACAAGGCGATCATTGGCGATCGGCTTCGTGCACGGCACGCGGATGGGCAGAAGACCGAGGCGCTGATCGCCTGCAACATCCTGAACCGGATGACGGCACTCGGCCGCCCGGAGTCACACGCGATCGGCGCCTGAGGACCGGGGGAATGGGGGGCTGACAGCCAACTTCCTATTCGCGCACCAACGCCGCGCAGGAGGGTCATGACGCTAGCGGCCGGTCTCCAGCTGGCGTAACGCGGCCTGCAGCTCGGCCAACTGCTGTTGAGCATCCTCGTCCAGGGCCGGACCCAGGCCGCTCGCCGCCTCGAGCGCGAGACGGGCGTCCCCAGCGTTCGCATCGCGCAGGAAGCCGCGCGCGGCCCGTAGGAAGCTCGGCCTGGCGCGTGGGCGCAGGTGGCGCAACTCGCTTGCGATGTAAGCCCGCCCGAGGCGGTAGTGGAGCCCCGGAGAAGGGGCCAGCGCCGCGCCCAGCCGGCGGACTTGTTGCCCGGCGTCGATGGCGTGCTCGAGCTGGAAGATGACGCTGGCGAGCTCGCCTGGCGAGCCCCACTCTCCCCGCTCCTCGAAGATGCTGGCGAGCAGCACGTGGTAGCGCAGGATGTTCAACCAGTCCTCCGCGGTCTTGTACCGCGCGCGGTAGCTAGCTCCTTTCTCCTCGAAGATCCGGCTCACGAGCAAGGCGCGCAGCTCGCCATCGAGCGCGAGCGCCTCGTCGCGTCGCACCATCTCCGCCACGTAGACGAGGGCCTCGGTGTTGCCGGGGTCGAGATTCCAGCTGAGGAGGTAGCGCGCCAGGGCTTGACCGGGATCGCCGCCTCCGTCGTAGTAATCCCCGGCGAGCTTGAGTAGGCGCGAGAGCTCCTGCGGCATGCTCACGCCCGAGACAATCTCGGCCGACCACTCCTCGCTCGGTCTCGGAAAGAGCTCCCGGGCCAGCTCCGGACTTGGGTCGATGGGGAGCTCGTCTCCGTACACGCGCTGGAGTTGCCGGGCAAAGCGCTCGAGATAGGCGGCCGTCGGCGCATCCTGTGCCCCGCGCACGATACGGGCCAGGAAGTCCCTCTCGGTCTTCGCGTAGTCCGCGGGGCTGACCCGGCCCTCCACGTACGAGCGCACGAGCACCTCGCAGATCGCGGGCACGGCTGGCTCCCTCTTCCACTCTTCCAGGCAGCCCTTGACGTTCTCCAGGGCCGCCCGGCCCTCGCCCCGTCGCACGAGCTCGCTGGTGAGCACGGCGGCCGCCTGGATCTGCTCCGGCGCCTTGGATTCGCGCAAGAGGCCATACAACCGGTCGACCGCCGGCCGGAACGAGGGCTGGGCCTCGACGATGCCGCGGTAGATCTCGATCGCCTGCGGCGCGCGACGCTCCTGCTCGTAAGCCCGACCCAGGTTGTACCGGAACACATGACGCTGGCTCTGGATCACGACCTCGTAGTCGACGCGCTCCAGCTCGGCGATCGCCTCGCTCCCGCGGCCCAGTCCGAGCAGCGCGACGCCCTTGTTGTTGCGAGCCAGGGAGCGCTGGGGCGCCCCGCCCGCTGCGAGCGCCATGTCGTACCAGGCGAGGATCTGCTCGGCGTTCTCGGCCTTGCCGCGCTTCCTGTCGAGGAGCTCCAGGGCACGCGCTCCGTCGAGCAGCGCCTCGGCCTCGGCCGGCCGGTTGCCGAGCTCCCGGGCCTCCTGCGCGGCCGCCTCGAAACGCGCGGCAGCGCCCTGCTGATCACCGCGCTGCAACGCTGCTTCCGCACCCTGGAGCTCCGCGTGGAATCCACGGAGCTCCTGCTCGACCACCGACTGGGCGCGCTGGTCGGCGAGCACCATGCGCACGACACCGTCGAATTCGAGCACGCGCGACACCAAACCCGCGTCCCGGAAGGCGCTGGCTCCCCCCTCCTGCAGCCGGCGCAGGAGCTCCGGCTCCCGCTCGAGTTCGCGCAGGAGCGCCGGATCGGACATGAGCTTCTTGCCCCAGTCCTTGTCCTGCATCAAGTGCAGCTTGAGGGCGAGCGAGCCCTTCGCCCGGAGATCCGTCTTCGACTGCACCTGCACGAGCGGCTTTCTCACGGTCGTCGCCAGCGCCGGGACCTTGCGCGCCGCACGGCGCAGGACCGGCTCCTGGGCCCGCGCGCCGCCCGCTCCAAGGAGCGTCCAGCCCAGCACACAAGCGGCGATCCTGGTTGAACGGTTCATGCTTGATGCTCCTCTCGCTCAGGCTACGGCACGATCGAGATCTCGGCACCGAAGCATGTGTGGGCGCCTTCGTTGAGCTCGCGTAGGAAGAACAGACGCGGCCGCAGGGACCGCATCAGGTCGGCGTGACTCGTCGTCGCGAGCGGTTCGGCCGCCCCCGTCCCGATCCGCAGCTGTTCGAGCACGACTATGACGCCGGGGATTCTTGCCTCAGAGGGCACGCCCTCCGGTGGGTATCCGGCGACGAAGCCCGTCCCGCGCGAGTCGAGGCGGGTGTCGGTGCTCCTGGAGGACTCGCACCGCAGCTCGAACACGGACGTCCGCAGGAAGCAGTTCCTCTCGTCCGTGGTGTCGATGGGCAGGACCATTTCGAACCGCTCGCGGTTCTCGGTCACCGCCGGCTCGAAATCGTGCCCGAAGCGGCCGAGGGGGTAGCCCTGACTCATGCTCGAGAACACGGCGGTGAGATTGTTTTCGAGCAAGCCGTCGAACGACTTCCCGACCAGCTCGGCGAGCCGGTTCGGCGGAGGCGCGCCGCGCATCGTGATCCGCTCCATCTCCGCGGGCGGCACGAGCCGCGCTGAGAACCGGGTCGTGATCTGGGACAACCCACTCAGGAAAGCGGATCGCACGTCGAGTTGGATCCGCAAGACGTCGTTCTCGAGGAACAGGACGACGTCCAAGCCGGGCTCGCCGGCGCGTTCCGCCTCGTCCTCCGCCGGCGCCACCATGGACCAGTAGCGCAGGTACGGGTCGTGCTTGCAGAACTCGAGCAGCTGATCGCGGACTCCGCGCTCCAGCTCCTCGATGCCGGGCTCGTAGAAGCTGCGGAGCGTCCCGCCCTTGATTCCGAATCCGAGCTGTACCTCCTGTGCCAGGCACGGCGTGCACAGGAGGCCGAGCGCAAGGACGAGCGGCATTTTCATGTCAGACTTGCAGGGCATGCTTCGTTCCTGTTCAGAGAATCTTAAGCGGCAGCATCTGGGGAAAACTGCCTGATTGCGCGGGGTCCTTGATGAGGGTCTCGGCTCGGCCGACCGTCGTGAAAACGCTGCTCTCAGGATCCGCGTAATTCCGGATCTCGACCATCAGCGATTGGCCATTCAAGAGCTTCACGGCGCCGAACCCTGGCCCGAGAGTCGTCCAGACGGAATTCAGGTTGTTCCTGCTGGGCTCATCCAATGCGCGGCCCGCCAGGAGGTCGTCCCAGACGCTGTGAACCCTGGGCGACAGCCCGACTTCCTGCCCACATCCCACGTAGAAGGACTG
>SMVQ01000221.1 GCA_004357655.1 Planctomycetota bacterium | reverse complement strand
GATTGCGACGGCACGCTTCGAGCTGGGCGGGATCGAGCGGGCGCCCGTCCACGGCGCTGTGCTTCGGCGGTCGCTTCTGCGGTGTCCGCAAGAGGTGCAGTCGCCATAGGAGCTCGGGTCGGGTGCGGTCGAAGGTGTCGAAGGCCCCGCACTGGATGAGCGTCTCGACCTCGTCGGTGTGTGCCTGCGTGCGCTCGAGGAAGGCGGGCAGCGAGAGCAACGGCCCATCCGCCGCGCGCGTCGCGAGGATGCGCTCGAGCGTTTTGGCCGAGAGGCCCTTTGCCTGGCCCAGCCCGACGCGGATGGCGGGCGCGCCCGAGCGCCATTCGACGGAGAAGCTCGCGCCGCTCGCGTTCACGTCGGGCGGCAGGATGGGCACGCCGAGCCGGCGCGCTTCCTCGATGTAGACACGCTGGGGGTAGTAGCCCGTATCGCTGCCGAGGAAGGCGGCGAGGAAGATGCCCGGGTGGTGGGTCTTGAGCCACGCGGTGCGGTAGGCGATGCGCCCGTACGTGACGGCGTGCGCCTTGCAGAAGGCGAAGGACGCGAAGTTCGCGATGAGGTCCCAGACGTGCGCCGCGTCGCCCTGCTCGATGCCCTCGCGCGCACAACCCTCGAAGAAATGCACCCGGAGCCGATCGATGTCGTGCCCGCGTCGTTTCTGGAGCGCGCGCCGCAACTGGTCGGCTTCGGCGAGGTCCATTCCGGCGACGCGCGCGGCGACCTGCATCACGTCCTCCTGGTACAGCATCACGCCGTGGGTGTCCCAGAGGAGATCCGTGAGTCGCGGGTGCGGTGGTCGCGGTTCTTCGAGTCCGCGGAAGCGGCGCACGTAGGCGTCCTTCATGCCCGACCTGGACGGTCCGGGGCGGATGAGCGCGATGGCCTGGATGACGTCGTCCATCGTGCTCGCCCCCGTCTGCTTGAGCAGGTTGCGCATCGCGGGCGACTCGATCTGGAAGCAACCGAGCGTGCGACCCTCGCGCAGCGTCGCGGCGGTCTCCGCGTCGTCCTCCGCGATCGTCTCGAGGTCGATGACCTCGCCCCGTGCCGCGAGCATGGCGAGGCAGTCGCTGAGGACGGTGAGCGCCCGGTTGCCGAGCAGGTCCATCTTCACGAGCCCGATCGCCTCGACGCCGTCCTTGTCGAGCTGCGTGACGACGGGCCCCTTCGCCGCCCGCTGGCAGGCGGTGAAATCGGTGATCCGACCCGGCGCGACGACGACGCCACCGGGGTGCAGCCCGAAGTGGCGCGGGGCGTCGAGCAGACGCGCGGCGGCCCGCAAGGCGCGGATGAATCGCTCGTCCGTGAACGGAAAGTCGCGGGCCTCGGGGATGTCCCGGAAGGTCCGGGCGATCGGGTTCGTCGCGAGCGCGGGGGGGAGCTCGGGCGCGCGATCGGCTCCACCGCCACCCCCGCCCAGGGAGGGAAGGGACTTTTCCCCGCGCGCGTGGTTGCGCTCCGCGCGTGGTTTTTTCGACTCGTCGCCGCTCGCCGGCAGCTCGTCCGCGAACTCCTCGGGCTGCGTCAGGAAGTGCGGCAGCCGCGTCGACCAGCGGTTGACGTCGGCGGGGGGGATGCCGTGGGCCAACGCCGATTCACGGAACGCCGACCGCAGCCCGAAGCGGTTCAGGGTCGAGATCATCGCCGTACACTCGGCACCGAAGAGCTCGAACACGTGCTCGAGCACCTCGTCGCGCCGGCGCCAGCAGAAGTCGAGGTCGATGTCGGGCCGGTCGCGCCGCGCGGGGTTCAGGAACCGTTCGAAGGGGAGGTTGTACCGGAGTGGATCCGCATCCGTGAGCTTCAGGCAGTAGGCGACGAGGCTGTCCGCCGCGGAGCCGCGACCGACGCAGGGGATGCCCTTGCGCTCGGCGAACCGGGCGATCTGCTCGACGAGCAGGAAGTAGGGCGCGAAGCCGAGCTCGTGGATCGTCGTGAGCTCGTAGTCGAGCCGGCGCAGCACCTCGGGCCGCAACGGCCGGTAGCGCCGGCGCGCCCCTTCGAACGCGTGCTCGCAGAGCCTCGAGTACGCGGTCTCCCCCTCCTGGAGCTCGATGTCGGGCAGGTAGACCCCGCCGAGCGCCGGGACGAAACGACACTCGGCCGCGACGAGGAGAGTGCGCGAGACGGCGCCGGGTACGGGTTGCTGCGCGTCCTCGCGCGCGTCGTCTTCCACGACCCAGGGACCGGGCACGTCGGGCAGCTCGGCGTAGAGCGCGCACATCTCCGCGAAGGTCGGGAGGTGGCCCGGCTCTTCGGCCAGCCACTCGGACGGGAGGTCCGCCAGCAGCGCGTTGTGCTTGATGGCCGTGCGCACGCGGTGGTCCTCGGCGCCCGCGGGCAGGGCCCAGTACACGTCCGGGACGGCGAGGGTGGCGACGCCGACCGCGCGCGCGGCTTCGACGAGCTCGAGCGCGGGCACGGCGCGCGCGGGCGCCGGAGTCTTGGGGGAGTCGAGCAGGTCGTCGTCGACCGGCGTCTCGAGCTCCACGCGTGCGACCCGACGCGGCTCGGGCGCGAGGTGCGTGTTCCGGCTCCCGCCCACCCGTGTCCGCGGGTCGCGCAGCCCGCCCCGCTGGAGCGCGGCAGGGGCGACGGCGGCGAGCAGCCGATCGGCGGGTACGCGACCGAACAGCTCGAGCAGGAGCCGCGGATGGTCGGCGAGGTAGAAGAGTCCCTCTTGATACTGCACCGCGCGCTCGACGAGGTCGAAGCTCGCGGGGCCGGCCGCCAGCCCCCCTTCGCCGGGGCCCTCCGCCCCGGGGTCGTATCCCAGGTGCCGCGCGCTGACGAGCCGACACAGGTTGCGGTAGCCCGCTTCGTTCCGGACGAGCGCCACGAGTCGTCCCGGTGCTCCCGAGGGGTCGGAGAGCTCGGCCCCGACGATGGGGCGCACGGCCGGTTGGTCCGGTCGGTCCGGAGGCAGGGGCGCCTGGAGGAAGTCGACGATCCCCGCCAGGCTGTCCACGTCGGTGAGCGCCATCGCCGGGAGCCCGATCCGGTGCGCGCGCTCGAGGAGCTGCGCGGGCGAGTCGACCCCCGTCAGGAGGGAGTGGTAGCCGTGGACCCGGAGGGGCACGTACAGGGGGGGCGCGCACATGGGAGAGAGCCCGTGGCTCCTTCCGCACCCTAACGGATACCTAACGAATTGTCTAGTTGGAGACCGTGGATCCAGGGTCCCACGGCCGCGCCCTTCAGCTCTTCGGCCCCGGCTTCACCGCGAGGTACTGGGCGGGCCAGGGCTGATCGAAGTACTCGTACTCCGCCGCGGCCCGCAAGGTCAGGTAGGGATCGGAGAGGTGCGGCCGCGCGAGCGCGCACAGGTCGGCGCGCCCCGCGGTGAGGATCGTGTTGACGTGGTCGGCGCCGAGGATGGCGCCGACGGCCATGACGGGCACGCCGACCTCGTGGCGGATCCGGTCCGCGAAGGGCACCTGGTACATCCGTCCATGGATCGGTTGCGAGCGTGGGGTGTTGCCGCCCGAGGAGACGTCGACGAGGTCGCAGCCGTGCGCTTGCAAGGTGCGTGCGATCACGACCGCGTCGTCGCCCGTCAGCCCGGTGCCATCGTCGAGCCAGTCCGTGGCCGAGATCCGGACGGCGACCGGGCGGTCCTCGGGCCACGACCCGCGCACGGCGTCGAGCACCTCGAGCGGGAACCGCAGCCGATGCTCGAGGCTGCCCCCGTACTCGTCCGTGCGCTGATTCGACGCGGGCGAGATGAAGCTCGAGAGCAGGTAGCCGTGGGCCATGTGCAACTCGACGAGGTCGAAGCCGGCCGCGAGTGCGTACTCCGTCGCGCGCTCGTACTCACGGAGGACGCGGTCCATGTCGGTGCGGTCCATCGCGCGCGGGGTGTGCCAGCCTTCGTCGAACGGCGTCGCGGACGGCGCGAGCGTCTCCCACGCCGTCTCGTCCCGCAGCGGATCGTCGCCCTCCCAGGGCAGGTGACAGGAGCCCTTGCGGCCGGCGTGCCCGAGTTGCAGCCCGACCTTCGCCTGCGAGTGGGCGTGGATCCAGTCCGTGATCTTCTTCCACGCCGCGACGTGCTCCTCGGCGTACATACCCGCGCAACCGTACGTGATCCGACCCTCGGCCGAGACGTTGGTCATCTCGGCGATCACGAGGCCCGCGCCGCCGATCGCGCGGCTGCCGAGATGGACGAGGTGCCAGTCGTCGACCGTGCCGTCCGTCGCCGAGTACTGGCACATCGGCGAGACGACGACGCGGTTCGCGAGGCGCATGCCGCGCAGCTCGAACGGCGCGAACATCGGCGGGGGGGTCGTGCCGTCCGATGCCTTGGGCAGCCCGTGCGCGGTCGCCCACCACTCGGTCGTCCGGCGGATCAAGTCCGGGTCGCGCAGCTTCAGGTTGTCGTAGGTGATGCGCTTGGAGCGCGTCATGAGGTTGAACGTGAACTGGAGCGGATGCTGCTTCGTATAGCGCGCCGAGTTCTCGAACCACTCCAGGCTCGTCTGGGCCGCTTTTTGCGTCTTGATGCAGTCGATCCTGCGCGCGTCCTCGTACGTGGCGATCACGCGCGCGACGTCGTCCGTCCCGTGCTCCTCGAATGCGCGCACGAGGGCGATCGAGTCCTCCATCGCGAGCTTCGTGCCGGAGCCGATGGAGAAGTGCGCGGTATGGACCGCGTCACCGGCGAGGACGATGTTCCCGTGGTGCCAGCGCTCGCACTTGATCGTGGGGAAAGTGCGCCAGAGCGACCGGTTCGTGAACACCCGATGCCCGTCCAGGTGGTCGGCGAAGAGCTCCTTGACGTACCGCACCGTATCTTCCTCGCTCGCCTCGTCCAGACCGGCGCGCCGCCAGACGTCATCCCGGCACTCGACGATCCACGTGCTGAGCGGTTCCTCGCCGACCTGGAACGGGTAGGCGTGCACCTGGAAGAGGCCGTGCTCGTTCTCGCGGAAGATGAAGGTGAAAGCCTCGAGTGGCTTGTCCGTTCCCAGCCAACAGAACTTGCACTTGCGCCAATCGATGGACGGCTTGAAGTGCTCCGCGTACTTCGTCCGGATCGTGCTGTTGATGCCGTCCGCCGCGAGGATCATGTCGGCGCCCGCGAGCTCCGCGTCGTCGGTGATCTCCGACTCGAACTCGAGCTGGACGCCCAGCTCGCGGCAGCGCTCGTGGAAGATCTGCAGGAGCTTCTTGCGCGAGAGACCGGAGAACCCGTGGCCCGTCGAGCGCACGCAGGTGTCCGCGTAGTAGGTCTCGATGTCGGTCCAGTACGCGAAGCTCCGCGTGATCGCGGCATAGCTCTCGGGGTCGGCCTCCTCGAAGTTGCCGAGTGTCTCCTCCGAGAAGACCACGCCCCAGCCAAATGTGTCGTCGGCCCGGTTCCGTTCGTGGACGACGACCTCGACGTCCGGGAACCGCTTCTTCATGAGGATGCTGAAATAGAGCCCTGCCGGCCCTCCACCGATGCTGACGACTCTCATGCGGGCGGACTATACGGGTTCTGTCCTGACTTCCCCGCCGGTGTCTTCTTCCGGTCGGACACCGGCGAAGAAGCCGGGCCGATGGCTACTGATTGAGCGACGGCGTGCGCAAGCGGAAGCCGTCCTTGCCGAGCGGGTAGCGGAGCTTGAGGGACAGGCTCGTGCCGCGCAGGACGAGACCGAAACCGTGGCGTTTGCGCAAGGCGTCCATGGCCCGGTCGAGCTGGTGATGGCGATCCGCGTGGCTCCTCGGCGAGCCCTCGGACCCTCCCGATTCATGCTCGGGATCGCTGAAGAGTCGGCCCTGCCACCCGGAGCTCCCGCGCAAGGCGAGGAGGGTGAGGCCGACGCGCTTCACGAGCGCGCGGCGGCGCGGCAGACCGGAGAGGAGCGAGTGCGCGTGGAGCCAGAGCTCTTCCGTGGAGTCGCTGGCGGCGGGCAGCGCGCGGCGCGTGGACAGCCAGCGGCTCGGGTCCGGGGAGCTCTTGCGCGCGTGGCTCGGGCGCGTATCGACGTACGCCAGCCGCACCTCGATCGAGCCGGTGGCGAGACCGTGGCCGCGCAGTCTGAAGGCCGCGCGCTCGACGAGGTAGGAGAGCATGGCCTCGATCTGCTCGCGCCGCCCCTCCTCCGGCTCGAAGGTGCTGTCGCGACGAATCGAGCGCGGTACGCGCACGACGAGCACGCCCGTGTCGTCGAGCGTGTGTGTCGGCTCGATGGGCTCGGGATCGATTCCGCGCGCGCGGTCGTGGAGCACGAGGCCGAGCGTGCCGAAGCTGGCGAACAGCACCTCGCGCGACACGAGGGCGAGGTCGCCGGCGGTGTGGATCGAGAAGCTCGCGAGCTTCCCGCCGATGGAGTGGCCGACGCCCGGGAGGTGCGCGACCGGCATGCGCGCGAGGAATGCGCGCTCGTGTCCGGGCAGGATCTCGGCCACCCCCCCGGGCTTGCCGAGCTTGCCCGCGAGTCGCGCCACCGTGCGGTTCGCGGCGATGCCGATGGTGACCGGCATCCGCGTTTCCTCGAGGATGGAGCTTCGCATCCGTTCGGCGACGTCGCACGCGGCCCCGAGCAGTCGCGTCGAACCGGTCAGGTCGACGAAGAAATCGTCGAGCGAGCTCACCTCCACGCGCGGCGCATACGACAGCAGGAGCCGCACGATCTCCTCCCGCTTCCCGTTCGCCGCCTGCGAGTCGCCCTCGGTGAAGATCGCGTGCGGACAGCGGCGCTGCGCTTCGGAGGCGCGCATCCCGGGCCGAACGCCGCTCGCGCGCGCTTCGTACGAGCACGACATGACGAGGTTCCGCGTGTCGGGCATGCCGCCGACGATGACGGGCTTGCCACGGAGCGCGGGTCGACGCGCCTGCTCGACCGAGGCGAGGAACGCGTCGACGTCGAGGTGGAGAATACGCCGTGTGCGGGCTGGGAGGCCGGTATCGCGGTGGGGGGTGCGCATCGGGACTGCGCCCGAGCCTAACGGATACCTAACGGATCGGCGAGCGGGAAGCCGTCACCCGGCGCCGGCCTACGCTCATTCCAGGGGCTCTCCCAGCTTCGCTGCGAGCCCGTCGAGGTGGCGGCGCAGGTCAGCGACCTCGAGCTCGAGCGCCTCGACACGGGGCCCCAGGCCGGGCAGGGGCGCGAGGCTCGGCACGGTGGAGGGGCTCGGAGCACCCGGGGCCGTGGCCCGCCGCTCGAGCGGCGCCTCGTCCTCGCCGTCGGGATGCAGGCTGGACGCGAGGCATTGGCCGAAGCGCTCGACGCGCGAGCCCGCCCCCGGCGGCACGCGCTGCGCGAACCCCTTGTCGATCAGCCCCTCGAGGACCTGCGAGAGCGCCTCGAGCGTGGCGATCGGGCACATCCGGCTCGCCCGCGTGCGCAACTCGCCCGGTGCCTGCGGACCGCGGATCAGGAGCTCGGTCAGGACCGCGAGGGACCGATCGTCGAGCCCGAGGTGCTCCTTGGCGCTGTGCCGCCACTTCTCGACGCGCCCCCCGGCCGGGAAGCTCGCGCCCGCGAGCTGCTTCATCTGCAACCCCTGCAGCGCCACCGTCACCTCGGGTATGGTGAACACGACGACCGGGTTGCGGTTCGACTTCTGATTCGACCCGTTCGTCGCTGCGTTGAGGGAGAGGGGGTACTGGTCCGGCGTCGTGTAGGACTTCTCGACGAGCACGCCCAGGACCCGCGCCTCGTGTGCGTTCAGGTGGAGTGCCATGCCGGCATGGTAGCAGCGCCTGCTGCTCGTTCGTGCGCTCCGGTGTGGAACGGCCCTCCCTTGCGGCCCTCACCCAGCTTCCTATACTGGAGCGCGAGTCCTTGCCGCTGGGAGGTGGTCATGCTCGGAGCGCACGGCGCGTGTTTCGTGGGTGCAGGTTTCCTGCTCCTGAGTGCAGGAGCCCTGGGCCAGTCGCCCCTGGTCCCGGTGTTCACCGACGTCACGAGTCTGGCGGGCGTCACGGCGGTCCACGAACCCGGGCCCAACTTCGCGATCGGGATCCAGGACATCACGTCCATGGGCGGAGGCGTGGCCGTGGGGGACTTCGACAACGACGGCTGGCAGGACATCTACTTCGTCAGTGGCGGAGCGCAGCCCGACTCCCTCTTCATGAACGAGGGTGACGGCACCTTCATCGATCGCGCCGCCGATGCGGGAGTGGGCCGGCCGCACATGGGCACCGCCGCCGCGGCGGGCGACTTCGACGGCGACGGGTGGCTCGACATCTTCGTGACGAGCCTCGGATTCAGCGACGAGTTTCCCACGGTCGGCCGGCACATTCTGTGGCACAACAACGGCGACCTCACTTTCACGGACGTGGCGGTCTCCGCGGGCGTCAACCTGGCGAGCCCGACCGTACCCGACGGTCTCGGCGCGGCGTTCGGGGACTACGACCTGGACGGCGACCTCGACCTCTACGTCGCGAGCTGGATCTTCTTCTCGGACGGCAACCGGCTCTTCCGCAACGAGGGCGACGGGACGTTCACGGACGTCACGGTCTCCGCGGGCGTGCACGAGCTCGGGATCCGCGGCTTCGCTCCGCGCTTCGCTGACATGGACGGCGATCGCTGGCCCGAGCTGCTCGTGTCGGCGGACTTCGGGACGAGCCGCTACTACGTGAACAACCGGGACGGGACCTTCACGGAGGCGACACAGGCGTCCGGTACAGGGCTCGACGGCAACGGCATGGGGCAATGCGTCGGAGACTTCGACGGGAATGGGCTCCTCGATTGGTACGTGACGTCGATCCACTCGCTCAACTCGGGCGCCGCTGACATCCCCGGCACAGGGAACATGCTCTACCTGAACGACGGCGATCACTCGTACACGGAGGTCTCGGTCCCGGCGGGCGTCAATGATGGGGGCTGGGGTTGGGGCACGGTAGCCGTGGACGTCAACAACGACGGGTTGCTCGACATCGCCGAGACGAACGGATTCAAGCAGCACAACGGCAACGGCATCCAGGAATGGGAGGACGAGCGCTGCTACCTCTGGCTCAACGACGGTACCGGGGCCTTCGTTGAGTCCGGCGTCCCTGCCGGGTTCATGGACGACGGGCCGGGGCGCGGCCTCGCGACCCTGGATTTCGACCGGGACGGTGACCAGGACCTCGTCCTCGTCGTCAACAAGGGGCGTTTCAAGCTGTACCGGAACGACCTGCCGGCGGGCGCCACGCGGTACCTGCGCGTCGTGCTCGACTCGAGCGCCTCCCCGTACCTCGCTCCGAACGGGATCGGCGCCCGTGTCTCCCTCCGGTCCGGCGGGGCGGTCCTGGTGCGCACGATCGACAGCGGCTCCGCCTACCTCGCCACTTCCGAGCTCGTCGCGCACTTCGGACTCCGCGCCCTCGAGCACCACGTGAACCTGCGCGTCGAGTGGCCGGGCGGACGCGACACCTATGTCACGCAGGTCGAGGGGAACCAGGAGTTCGTCGTGCGCTTCTGCCCCGGCGACTGGAACGGCTACAACGGGGTTACGTCCGCCGACTTCATCGACTTCCGCCATGACTGGCTCGCGGGCGAGGCCGACTTCAACGGCGACGGTGCGACGGACGTGCAGGACTTCCTCGAATTCGAGGTCGCCTATGAGGCGGGCTGTCCCTGACCAGGAAAGCAGGAAGGGAACGGAACGGAGAGGGAGGGAGAGGGAGAGATAGGGTAGGGAGGAGATGTGGGCCGCGGGGAGGCCGTACACTCTCGCGATGCCCGGCTTTCGCGCCCTCGGTTCCTCGCTCGCGCTCGTCGTCGCCGCGGCGGCGTGCGGGGGCGGTGAGGTGCCGCGGCGCAATGTGCTGCTCGTGACGCTGGACACGACGCGGGCCGATCGCCTCGGATGCTACGGCTACGAGGCCGCGCGCACGCCGCGTCTCGACGGGTTGGCGCGCCGCGGGGTCGTGTTCGAGCGTGCCTACGCGCACGTCCCGCTCACGCTGCCCTCGCACGCTACCCTCATGACGGGTGTGCACCCGCGGGGGACGGGACTCCACACGAACTTCCAGGGTGCGCTGCCCGATGAGCTGCCGACGCTCGCCGAGGCGTTCGCGCAGCGCGGCTACCGCACGGCGGGTTTCGTCGCCGCCTGGGTGCTCGACCGCGAGTTCGGCCTCGACCGCGGCTTCCAGCGGTACGAGGACCTCTCCGGGTTGGAGACGCGCGAGGATCGGGTCTCCGAACGACGCGGCGACGAGGTGGTCGACGGGGCTCTCGCATGGCTCGCGGAGCCCTCGGAGCGGCCGTTCTTCGCATGGGTGCACCTCTTCGACCCCCACGATCCCTACGAGCCGCCCGAGGGCTTCGACGTCGGGCAGCCCTACGACGGCGAGATCGCCTTCGTGGACCACCAGATCGGTCGGCTCCTCGACGGATTGGAGGCGAGCGGGGAGCTCGAGAGCACGTTCGTGGTCGTCCTCGGCGACCACGGGGAGTCCCTCGGCGAGCACGGCGAAGCGACCCACGGCCTGTTCCTCTACGACGCGACGATGCGCGTGCCCCTGATCGTCGCCGGCCCGCCACCGATCGCGCCGGGGATCCGAGTGACGACGCCCGTCGGTCTCGTCGACGTCGCGCCCACGGTGCTCGGCCTCATGGGCTGGCCGGCGGCCGCCACGATCGAGGGCCGCGACCTCGGCCCGGCTCTCACGGGGCAGGAGCTCCCGGCGCGACCCGTCCACGGCGAGAGCGAGTACGGCCTGTCCGCCTTCGCCTGGGCGCCCCTGTTCGCGCTCGTGACGGGCGATTGGAAGTACGTGGCGGCGCCCGCGCCGGAGCTGTACGACCTCGCCCGGGATCCGGCGGAGACGCGCGACGTCGCGGGGTCGGAGCCCGAGCGAGCCGCGCGAATGGACGACGCGCTCCAGGCCGCGCACCGCGCGGGGGCGATGCGCAATGCGCGCGATGTGCAGCTCGGCTCGGATGCGTCGGCCCACATCTCCGCGCTGGGGTATATCGGGGGCACGCGCTCCTCGGCCCTTCGGGACCTGGAGGGCTTGCGCGATCCGAAGGGGATGACGCACGTGCTGGCGGGCGTGATGCGCGCCAAGGCTCTCGTGGACGCCGGGCGCCACGCCGAGGCTGCGGAGCAACTCGCGCCGCTCCTCGAGGACAGCCCCGAGTCCGACGAGGTGTGGAGCCTCTACGGCACGGCGCTACTCGCGCTCGAGCGTTACGCAGAGGCGGAGCGGGCACTCGCGAAGAGCCTGCGGATCGATCCACGGAACGCATCGCGGCTCGTCAACCTCGGCGATGCGCAGAGACGGACCGGGCAGCCCGAAGCCGCGCGGAAGAGCTACGAAGCGGCGATCGCGAGCGAGCCCGGACTCGCCAAGGCCCACGGACGACTCGGTTTTCTCGACGCGGGCTCCGGACGCATCGATACGGCGCTCGTGCACATGCACCGGTTCGTGGAGCTCGAACCGGCATCCGCCAACGCGCACACAAATCTCGCCAACGTCCTCTTCGTGAGCGGCGACGCGGAAGCGGGTTTGCGCGCGGTGGGGCGCGCGCTCGAGTGCGACCCGGGCTGCCTGCAGGCCCACGACACGCTCATCGGGTTCCTGCTCGGGCGCGGCCGGCGCGCGGAAGCCATCCAGGCTCTACGCCGCGCGGTGCGGGGAGCTCCGGGCGAGCTGCGGTTCGGGACTCACCTCGCGTGGCTCCTCGCGGTCACGGACGGCGCCGCCGAGTCCCGTCCGGGTGAAGCCCTCGAACTGGCGCGCGCGAGCGTCGCCGCCGAGCCCGGCGCGCCCAGGTCCCACGATGTTCTAGGTGCGGCCCTGGCCGCCGCCGGCGACTTCGATGGCGCCCGCTTCGAGGCGGAGCGCGCCGCACAACTTGCCGCCGATGCCGGACTCGTCCCGCTCGAGCAGGCGATCCGAACCCGCATCGAGCGCTACCGAACCGCTCGACCCTGGCGCGAGTGACGGCTCCGGAGCAGATCACGCGGCGTGCCCCGCGGCGTCATCTGGTCCGTACCCGTCAGGGGGTGTGCAGGATGTCGAGGCCGTCCGAGAGGTTGGCCCCGGAACCGGCTGCGACCGGGTCGCGCATCCAGTGTTGATAGAAGTACGACGAGCCCGCCACGACACCGAGTGCCGCGGTGCCGGTCGAGATGCCCGTGTAGTCGATCGCCTGCGTCACGACTCCCGCGACCGGGGCGGTCAACTGGTTGATCCGCTGGATGCCGGGGGGGTCGAGGCAGAGGAACCCGTCGAAGAACGGGATGCGGGCCGTGGCCGGTCCGGCGATGAAGATGCCGAAGCCCGGAACGTCCGGGACGTGACTCGCAATCAAGACGAGATCGTTGGCCGAGATGCTCGCGGACCCGGCGGCTGAGATCGTCGCGGCCGCGCCCGTGGAGTTGACGGACGTGGCGCAGTAGCTCGTGCCGACACTGGACCCGCAGCCCGCCACGTCGAAGAGACCGGAACCGCCACTCGCCCCGGGGAACGTCCCGAGGCGCAAGAGGTACGTCGAGCCGCCCGCTGCCGTCCAGGTGACCCTGCTCGGGCCGGTGACGACCCCGCAGGCAAAATCGTCGTCGCAGTCGAGCGGCGTGCCGGGCGGGCAGGCGCCGAGGTCCGCGTACACGGCGATCTTGGTGTCCACTCCGGATCCCGTGGAGCAGAGGCTGAATTCGTAGGTGCCGGAAGTCGTCGCCGTGAAGGTGTACCACACGTCGTGAGCGATCTGGTTTGCTCCGAACGCGGAACACGCGCCGTGCGAGAGGCCGTCGGTCGTGGCGAGGGTGTTGTCGAACGCGAACTGGCCGCAATCCGGCAGCGCCTGCGCGTTGGCGCAGTCGTCGTTCGGAGGAGGGCCGGGCGGCATGGCCGGCGCGACCTCGAACTGCCCGCTGCCGCTCGGAGAGCCGGGGAACGTGCCGATCCGGATCAGGTACGCATCACCGGCGACGAGGTTCGACCCAAACACCTCGGACTGCAGCCCGCATGCGCCGCCGTCCGCATCATCGTTACAGTCGAGGACGCTCGAGGTGGTGCAGTCCTGACCATCGTACAGCGCGATCCTCGTGTCGACGCTCGTGAGGTCGCACGTCGTGATGCGGTAGCCGCCGTCCGCGGGACAGATCCATCTGTACCAGACATCGGATTCCACCTGGCTCGTCCCGAACTGGAAACAGAGCGGGTCCGGTGGGCCGTCGGTCGTGGCGAAGGTGTTGTCGAACTCGAACAGCCCGTTGCCCGCGATCGACGTGGCGTTCGCGCATGCGTCGTTCGCCGGCGCTCCGACCGCGACGATCTCGAACTGCCCGGCGCCCCCCGCGGCGCCCGGGAACGAGCCGATGCGGATCAGGTAGGTCGAGCCGCCGACGAGACCGTCGGCCTGTACCCGAGACTGCAGACTGCACGTGTCGTCATTGCAATCCAGCATGATGGAAGCGGCGCAGCTCGAGCCGTCGTAGATGGCGATCTTGGTGTCGATCGGCGCCACGTTGCACGTCCGCACGAGGTAGCCGCCGCTCGACGCGGGCGTCCACGCGAACCAGACGTCCCGGTCGATCTGGTCCGTACCAAACTCGAGGCAGAGCGGGTTGCCTGCGCCGTCCTGGGTCGCTGCGGTGTTGTCGAAGTCGAAGAGCCCGACCCCGGCGATCACCTGCGCGAGGTCACAGGCGTCGGCACCCTGCGCGTACAGGTCGCCGCAGAGTGCCAAGGTGCCCAGCGAGAGGAGGAGAGCGCTCTTCATGAAGACCGGTGTCCGAGGGTAGAGACGGGAGCCGGAGACCCTGGGCCTCCGGCTCGTCATGCCACGCTCGAATGAGCGCCTAGAAATGCATCACGGGGTGTGAAGGATCTCGTAGCCGTCCGTGAAGTCCGCGTTCCCGCCGCCGCCGGCCGGGTCGCGATTCCAGTGCTGGTAGAAGTAGGAGGAGCCTGCCATCACGTTCAATGGGGCGGTGCCCGTCGAGGCGCCCGTGTAGTCGATCAACTGGGTCACGACGCCCGCGACGGGCGGAGTGATCTGGTTGATCCGTTGCAGTCCAATCTGGCCGATGCAGAGGAATCCGTTGAAGAACGGGATCTGGGCGCTGCTCGGGCCCGCGATGAAGATGCCGATGCCCGGGATCTGCGGAACGTTGCTCGCGATCAGGGTGAGGTTGTTGAGCGAGATGCGCGTGGACCCGAGGCCCGCGATCGTCGCCGCCACGCCCGTCGAGTTGACGGTCGAAATGCAGTAGTTCATGCCGACCCCGGCCCCACACCCGGTGACGTCGAAGAGTCCGGAACCGCCGCTCGCGCCGGGGAACGTGCCCAGACGCAAGAGGTAGGACGAGCCGCCCGTCGCCGCCCACGTGACCTTGCTGGGCCCGCCGACGGACCCACAGGCTGCGTCGTCGTCACAGTCGAGCGCCGGTGACGGTGGGCAGACCCCCTGGTCCGCGTACACGGCGATCTTCGTGTCCACGCCCGAGCCGGTGTTGCAGAGGCTGAACTCGTAAGTGCCGGTCGACGGAGCCGTGAAGGAGTACCAGACATCGTGGTCGATCTGGCTCGTGGTGAACTTGAAGCAATTGAGGTCCGGGAGTCCGTCCGTCGTGGCGAGGACGTTGTCGAACACGAACTGACCGCAGCCCGGGAGCACTTCCGCGTTGATGCAGTCGTCGTTCGCGGGCGGCGGGTTGCCCGGACCGATCTCGAACTGCCCGGCGCCTACCGCTCCGCCCGGGAACGAGCCGATGCGGATCAGATAGGTGTTGCCGGCGACCAGGTTGGAGGCGAATATCTCGGACTCGAGCCCGCAAGTATCGTCGTTGCAGTCGAGCATCGTCGAAGTCGCGCAGTTCGGACCGTCGTAGATGGCGATCTTCGTGTCGACGCCGTTGCTCACGTTGCAGGTCCTGACGCGGTAGTTGTCGTTCGCCGGGCAGGTCCACTCGTACCAGACGTCGCTGTCGATCTGGCTCGTGCCGAACTTGTTGCAGAGTCCGTTCGGAGCGCCCTCGGTGCAGGTGGAGGAATTGTCGAAATTGAAGAAGCCATTGCCGGCGATGGGCGTCGCGTTGGCGCAATCGTCGTTAGGGGGGGTTGGAATCGAGACGATCTGGACCAGCCCGGCGCCTGGGCCAAACAGCGAACCCGGGGGCGACCCGACGCGGATCAGGTAGGTCGAGCCGCCCGTCAGCCCGCTGGCCTCGATCTCGGACCG
>SMVQ01000220.1 GCA_004357655.1 Planctomycetota bacterium | reverse complement strand
GGCCCGGACAGCGCTCGCCGCGCGCGCGAGCCTGGGCCCGGACCCCCTTGCGCCGGTCCGATGGACCGTGACGCCGGTCGCGGTGCGTGGTCGTGGCGACATCGCCGGCATGCTGCGTCTCCCCGCGGGGGCCGCGCTGTTCGACGAGATGGAGCTCACCGTCCACCGGGTCACCGACGCCGCATCGGGCAGGGCGTTCGAGCCGGACGAGAGCGCCGAGGTCCTGCTCCTCGGAGACAGCTTCACGCGCGTCTTCAGCGACGGCGCGCTCGGGTTCGGCGCGAGCGCTGGCTTCGGGGAGCACCTCGCACGCCAGCTCGGCGCGCGGCTCGACGTGATCGCGATCAGCGGTGGCTCGGCGCGGGCCGTGCGGGAGGCCGTCGCGCGCCGCGCGAGCGGCCTGTCCGGCAAGCGCCTGGTCATCTGGCAGATCTCGATGCGGGACCTCGTCGGCGAGCCCGAGCAGTGGGCGCGCGTGGCCCTGCCCGAGCCGTCGGATGCTCCCGGGCCCGGTTCCGGCGGCCCGCGGCCTGAATTGAGCGTGTGGGCCGAGATCGTCGCGGTGAGCCGGGTGCCCGCGGACTTCGACTACGCCTTCTGCCTCGTCGTGCATCGCTACGAAGTGCTCGCGGTGCTCTCCGGCGAGCTCGCGCCGGGGCCGATCTGGGTGGCGCACGTCGCGCTGGACGAGTTCGAACCCGCTCCCGACGCATCCCTGCAAGTCGGGGACAAGCTGCGGATGACCCTGGAGAACGTCGACGACCACTACGACCTGGAGGACACCTCGTGGGTGGACGACACGGGCTCGGGCTTCGACATCTGGTTCCCGACCCGCCTCGAGCAGGACGGCTAGCAGCCCAAGGAACGGAAGGGAAAGGGAAGGAAGTCAGGAGCTGCAGGCAGCGAGCAGTGAAGCTGCCAGCTCGCGCGCCTTGATCACACACTGGTCCGAGTTGTCGTATTCGAAGCGCGCGAACCGTCCCAGGGTGTGGAGGCCCTGCGACTCCAACCAGCCGAGAGCGGCCGAGCGCTTTCGAGCGTAATCGTGGTCGAACACGACGTAGGCCTGTGGCACTTCGGACCGGTCCGTGAAGAGGATTTCGTCGCGCGTGAGGAGACCCGCTTGCACCAGGCCGTCGACGATCGCGTCCGTCAGCTCGGCGCCGGGCGGCTGCTCGCCGCCCCGCCACGTGACCTCGGCCATGAGCGACGTCTGCCCCGCGGGCGCGTTGCCCGGCGCGTAGTTGGACATGTACGTCACGCGGTTGGCGGGCCCCTGGTTCGCGTGCGGCAGGTAGATCCAGGAGAGATCGGGATGCTCGGGGCGATCCAGGGCTATCAGGACGCATACGAGCGAGTTGTACTCGAGCCGGCGCATGGCGTCGGCGACGCCTGTGGGCATGTCCGCGACGATGTCGGGGAGGAGCGTGAGCGAGAGCGTGGAGACGACGAGGTCGAACTCCTCCCCGTTCACGCGCCATGACGTGCCGCTCTTCACGACGTCGGTGACGGGGGTCGAGAACAGGATGCGCGTCTCCAGCGAGCTCGCGATCCCGTCCGTGATCGCCTGGAAGCCGCCGTGTTGCGGGTAGAAGAAGATGGATTGGTGCGTGTAGCCCTCGGTCCGGATGCCGACGGCGGAGCGCAACACGTCCTCGATGGGGGCGTCGGGCACGCGGCCCGCCACCCAATCGCTCGTGAGGAACGCGAGGTCCCGCTTCCACACCTTCTCGTTGTACGGGTCCATGAAGTGATCCGCGATCCCGTCACCGAACCGCCAGCGCACCCAGCTCCCGAAGTCCGCGGGAGCGGCGGAGCCGTCCATCAGGCGCTCGTGCCACGCCTTCACGTAGCCGGTGACGCACTCGTAGTTCGCCTGCGGGGGCAGATCACTCAGCCCGTTCTCGAAGGGGTAGTGGACCCATCGATCCCCGAACCGGATGCGCGTGTTGCGGTCCTTCTTGACGAACGCCGCGTCGCCGCCCGCGCAGTCCTTCATCCACTGCATGGCGGCGGCGTCCTTGCTGTAGAGGACGTGTCCACCGGCACGGTCGTACGTGAAGCCGTCGACCGTCTTGGATCGGCACAGTCCCCCTGCGACGGGAGCGGCCTCGAAGAGCGTCAGGTCCGCGAGCGCGACTCCGCCCTCCACGAGGAAGCGGGCGAGCGCGAGGCCGGAGATGCCGGCGCCGAGGATGGCGATCTTCAAGGCGGGTGCGGGGTGGTGCGGGCCGACCGGGCGACGTGGAGCGGCCTCGGGCACGGTGCGGATACGATAGCAGGGGCGGTCGCCCCACGGACATCTCATCGGCCGGCGTTCGGCTCAGGGTGAAGGCCCGGAGGACGGGAACTTCGCCGAGCAACCTGGGGGTCGACCCGACAATCCGAGGCGCAACTCCTCTCCCTTTCGTGCCTGATTCCCGGCCTTCCCAGCTCGACTTCTTCTGGTCAGGCGTGGCCAGCCGGAGCCGCACGCCCCCAACTCTCGTAGGTCAGGGGCACGTCTCCATGAATCGTTCTGTCGACTTCGGGCATCGCGCGCGAGTGAGCCACGCGAAGAGGGCGAGGCCCGCGAGGAACACGAGGGAGCCCACGCTCTCCGCTTCCGGCCGGCCGTGCTCGGGCACATCTCGGGCACATAGGGAGCAGGCGCCGACGGCCGGCGTGAACACGGCATCGGACTAAGGGCCCGTCCGGGAATAAACGTCACTCTTCGCCGGCCCTCGGCGCCCGTGGCTGCGTTGCGCCTCCTCGGAAACCAGCTAGGTTGCCTGCGTCGGCGCGCCTTGCCACGAGCGCCGATGCCTCGGCGAAATGTGACGTTTATTTCCGGGCGGGCCCTAACGCTCACGCACCAGCACACGCGGGTGGAGCTGCGCACGCAGGACGGCCTCACGCGCGTCGGTGAGCCAGCGCGTGCCGTCGGTGTGGTAGCCCGCCGTCGGCGCGAGGTCGGCTTGCAGGTCGGTGAAGAATCGGTTGAACGCGCCCATGCAGATCTCGCGCACGTATTTCGCGAGGCAGGAACCGAGGGCGACGGCGAATGAGCGCTCCTCGGCGCGGACCTCGAACGTGATGCGCATGCGCCGGGGCACGGGCTGGGTCGCGCGCACGGTGTACTCGCACGACACGGCGGACTCCGCGACGGTCTCGACTTCCGTGTAGGGGAATCCGGTGGCGAGCAGCTCGTGATAGAACTTTCGGCCGCCGTGGCGGTCGACGACGAGGTCGAGGCCCTCGCTTCCGAATCGGCTCCAGAGGTACTCGAAGACGTCGGCGCTCTTCTGCCAGTGCGTGAGGCTCTTGTTCTGCGTCTCGCTGAAGGACGCGTTCAGCTCGCCCGCCGGGATGGCGCGCACTCCCGCGGCGAGGAGGGACACGCCCGCGCCGTCCGCGGCCGCACGGAGCCGTGCGACGTGGGCGCTCAGCGTCTCCGGTGCCACCCAGACGGGGAGGCGCTCGGGCAGGAGCCGGTACCAGGGATGACGTGCGAGGAGTGCGGGGTCCGGGCGCAGTGCCGCGGGCACGGCCTGCAGGAGCTCGAGCCCGCTCCGTGGACCGTGACCGTCGTTCGCGGCGAGCGCGAGGAAGGCGAGCGCCGTGGCCTCGAGCCGCTCGTGCCCCTCCGCGGTCCGCGCGAACACCTGCTTCGAATCGGCGACGACGAGGCGCTCGCTGCCCGCCGCCGTTTCCGGGGCGACCGCGTCCGCGAGCAGCTCGTGCAGCGCGGCGGCGCCGTTCGGCACGCGAAACGCGCTGAAGCCCAGGGTCATCGGCCCGAGCAGCGGGCCGAGCCCGGCCTCGTCGATCCCCGCCAGGACGCGACCCGCGCGGGTCATGTCGGACTGTTCGCGGGGACCGGCGTCGGCTCGCGCCGGCCGCGGCACCTGAGCAGCAGGAACAGGCACAGGAGCCCGATCGCGATCGAGATGACCTGGGACGTCGAGATCCGATCGCCGAACCAGAGCCCGCGTATCCGGTCCCCGCGGAACATCTCGATCGTGCTGCGCGTGATCGCGTAGAGGAGCAGTGACCAGAGCGTCACCTGGCCGGCGTAGCGGCGGCGCTTCAGCAGCCAGTGCCCGAAGAGGGCCAGTAGAATCGCGTTGGCGCTCATCCAGATCTGCGTCGCGTACAGCACCTGCCCCGCGTTGTCCGCTCCGAAGAGGCTGCGTTCGGGCAGGATCTCCGGCACTCTGATCGTGATGGGGAACGGCAGGTGACGGAGGCTCTCGGGCACGATCCGGCCGTAGTCGTCGCCGACGAGGAGGCAACCGAGCCGGCCCGCCGCGAGCCCGACGAACGCGCCGATGAAGGCGATGTCGAGCGCGTGGAGCACACGCAACCCGTGCCTCTTTGCGCACCACACGCCGCTGGCGACCCCGCCGAGGAGTCCGCCATACATGACGAGCCCGCCCTCCCAGTAGGCGAACACTTTGAAGGGGTTCTCGAGGTACTCCTGGCCGACGACGCTGCCCTGCAGCACCTCGACGACCACGTACATCATGCGCGCGCCGACGAGCACGCCGATCAGGGCCCAGACGGGGATGGCGGCGAAGCCAGCCTCTTCCTGCTCGGGATCGACAGCGTAGCGCGCACCGATGCGCGTGAGGACGCGCGCGCCCAGGAGGAAACCGATGACCACCATCACGCCGAAGGATCGGATCGGCCAGTGGGTGCCGGGGATCTCGAAGAGGGTCGGGTGCATGGTGGGTCGGTCGGTGCGGCGGGATTGTAGACAGTTGCGGGGCGTGCCTCATCTACGAAGGACGCACGTTCCTCCGGTCGTCACGGCTTGATGGGCGCCGGGTAAGCGGGCCAGCGCATGCCCTTCTCGATCCGACCCAGGTCCCGCTCCTCGACGGTCCGCGCGAGCGCCTTCAGGAACCCCCCGCACCCCTCGGCGCCGTGGAGGTGACGCAGGCCCGCGCCGAAGCCGACGAGCGCGGCCTCGAGGTGTTCGGCTGGAATCCACTCGACCCACCGTTCGTGGAGGCGCGTCGGCTCGCCGCGCTCGGCGAGGCCCCAGCCGACCCCGAGCCAGAACTCCGATGCGCCCGCGGGCGGGATGCGCCCGAACTCGGACAGGACGGCCTGCCGGTCGGAGCGGATGCCGCGGGCGAGGAGCCGGCCGCAGACGATGCCGCGCCCGCGCATCCAGCCCCGCCGCAGCCCGGCCGGGAGGTTCTGCCCCAGCGCCCGGCTGTGCGCGAGATCCGCCGACGTCATCCGCGCCAAGGGGAACTCCGACTCGAACGCGAGGCCCTCGCCCAGGTAATGGAGCATCGGGTGGCCCTCGCGCAAGAGGTCGGGCAGCCATCGGCCGAGCTTCTGCACGGCGAGCTTCGGCTTCTTGGCCAGCCCGCGCACGAAGCTCCCCGCGCCGCGCGCCGCATCGATCCGGAACGGCACGGGTACGTCGGCGAGCAGCGTGCCGAGCTGGAGCGAGGGGGTCGCGGGTCGCGGCGCGCTCTCCCGCGCGGGCATCGTTCCGACCCACGCCAGGTGGTGGCCCACGCCGAACCAGGCCGCGTGGCGGACGGTCCACGGCAGCTCCTCCATCTGGGCGAGCAACCGGTCCTCGTCCCATCGGATCCGCCCCGTCTCGTCGTCGACCCAGGTGTCGCGCAGCAGGACCATGTTCAGGTAGCTGAAGTAGTACCCGTGGTAGCGTGTCCCGATACCCGGCCGCTCGAAGCTCCAGTCGACGATCGGCAGCGTGAACAGGGTCGTCGCGAGCGCGGCCGCGGCGAGCGCGCCGGAGAGCCTGTGCTGGAGCGCCGCCGGCCGTGCCGCGAGGTGGGCGACCGCCGCTCCTATCAGCATCGTGGCGAAGGCGAAGTGGGGGACGAGGTAGCGGAACTGGCCGACCTCGACGGGTGGCGCGTACGCTTTGAACTGAAACGAGCTGACGGCGACGATGAGTGCGAAGAGCGGCAGGTACAGCACGAACGGGACCATCTTCAAGGCTTCGAAGCGCTCGCGTTCGGCGGATTCCCGATCATTCCGGGACGACCGGAGGCTCGCGACGGACCGCAAGACGCCGCGGGCCGCGGCGGGCAGGAGCGCCAGCCAGGACGCCGTGAATGCGGCGAGGAACAGCCACTCGGCCACCCGCCCGGGAACCGGCCCGATGTCGGCGAAGCATCCGGCCCGCGGCAGGATGTCCGTGAAGAAGTCGCCCAATCGGTCGAGCTTGGCGCGGATCGTCGAACTCCCAAGGCCGCCCAGATTGGCTTGCAGGAACGCCTGCGGGCGAGCTCCCGAGCTCAAGTGGATCCACGCGAGCGGGGCGATTCCGAGCGCGAATCCCGGCAGCGCGATGCGGAGGTCGAGGAGCGCTCGCCACGGGCCGCGGACCAGGACGTGCACGAAGCAGAGCAGGGCGAGGAGCACCAGCGTCCCGAAGTAGAAGAACACCCCGAAGCCCGCCGCGAAGGCCGTGGCGAAGAGCCGGCGCGAACTCCGCGCGCCCGTGTGCAGGCGGAAGAAGAGGACGAGGATCGAGAGCTGGAAGAAGATGTTCTCGAAGTGGTTGCCCTTGGCGAGCATCGAGTACTTCGTGAGCGTGGGGGGGCCGACGGCGAACAGGAGCACGGCCAGCACCGCCGCCCTCCGATCCAGCCAGCGGTCGAGCGCGTACCAGATGAGGAGCAGCGTCCCGAGCCCCAGGAGGACCGGGACGAGCTTGAGGACGAGGTAGGAGTCCCCGAACACGGCGAACAGGGGCGCCGCGAAGAGTCCGGTCACCAGGTGCCCGCCGCAGTTGTCGTAGTACTGATGGAGGGGTGGGCCGAACCAGCCTCCCGAGGCGATCTTCGCGATGTTGCCCTGGAGCGTCAGCTCGTAGTTGGGCAGGCACACCGAATCGAAGTCCCCATGGAGCACCAGCGCGCGCAGGCCCAGGTACAGGGCCACGGCCAGGAGCAGGGCAGGGGGCGGGCGGCGGGACATGCCGTTCACCTCGGTCGCGTGGCCGTCTGCCCCACGTGCCCTGTCGTTCCCCGACTCCCGACAGGTCGGGCACGGGCTCGGACACGTTGGGCAGACGGCCTGTGAGCCAAGGTGAACGGCATCGGGGCTGGGGTGAAGGTCGGGGGCGGGGACATGTGCGGAGACCGGTCGATACCTTATCGGAGGTGGCGGTGCCCACCTACCCCGCGAGTGGACTTGCAGCCCGGCCCAGGGGGAGTATCCTCCCCGGCTCGGCGCCGCGCTGGGCGCGGAACGTTCGATTCGTTCCCCACATGATTGGTGAGGCTGCACATGCTCCAGGCTCCGAAGGTGAAGGTGTTCGTGGAGGGTCGCTACCGGAAGCTCACCCGCGACCTGCCGCAGACGGTGTTCTTCTGCCCGGACTGCAAGGGGCACCCCCGGCGCCGCAAGGGTTGTGAGCGTTGCGAGGGCTTCGGCAAGCTCACTCGGGATTCGGTTCAGGAGCTGATCGGGTGGGTGCTCGGCAAGGCATTCCAGACCCGCAAGCACAAGTTCCACGGGGCGGGCCGTGAGGACGTCGACGTGCGCATGCTCGGGCGGGGGCGCCCCTTCATCACGGAGCTGATCGGCCCGAAGGTCTCCGACGTCGACCTCGCCGCGCTCGAGGCCGAGATCAACCGCCGCAACGAGGGCCGGCTCGAGATCGCCGGGCTCCACTGGACCGAGAAGGCTCGCGTTCGCGTCATCAAGGAGTCGAAGCACGCCAAGGAGTACCAGGCGCGCGTCGCCGTCGAGGGCGACGTCGATCCCGCGCGGATCGCGGCGCTCCTGGGCCGGCGAGTGCAGCTCCAGCAACAGACGCCCGCACGCGTCGCGCACCGGCGCGCCGACAAGATCAGGGAGCGTTGGATCGAGTACCGCGCGATCGAGATCGCCGAGGGCGGGGGCACGCTCGCCGTGCGCGTCGCCACGGAGCACGGGACCTACGTGAAGGAGGCGATCAGCGGCGAAGGCGGCCAGACGCGGCCTTCGCTCGGTGAGCTCCTGGGTGGAGTCCAGTGCAAGTGCGAAGAGCTCGACGTGCTCGATATCCTCGACGAGGAGGGCCAGGCGCTCGAGGAGCCGACCGTGACACGGCACGGATCGGCCGGTTTCGGGGCCGGGATCTGATCCCTCTTCCTTCCTAAGCTCTTCCGGTCCGCAGCGCTAGCTCGCGTCAGACCACGACACCGATCACCTCGGCCTCGAAGACGAGCCGCCGGTCGACGAAGCCCTGGGTCTTGTACACGAACATCGAGCGCCGCGCGCGAGTCAACCGGACGGCAAAGATCATGCGGCACTCGGGTTCGACGATGCCGCGGAAGCGAACCCTGTCCAGGCCGCCGAAGCCGACGAAGCTGCCGTCCTCGACCTGGCCCCTGTGCTTCATGTAGTCGTAGGTTCCGAGCTGGGCCGCGGTCTCGCACATCAGAGCGCCCGGGAACAGGGGCCGGCCGGGAATGTGATCCTCGGTCCACCAATCGTCGGACCGGATCTCCTTGAAGCCGACGATGACCTGCTCCTCGACGTTTTCGTACAGGATGCCGTCCAGCATCGCGAATCGGCCCCGCTGCTTCAGGAATACAGCGAGGTCGTCGCGTGTCGCAATGACCTCGGAGAGGTCGATCGCGTCGAAGTCGATGATGTGCTCGGCGGGCATGGTTCGGATTCGGGCGGAGGAGTGTACGGCCGGGCGCCGTCGAATCAACGGCTCACCCGGTTCGCCGCTCGATTCGATCGCTCACGCCGGCGCGGTAGGATGGCCACGGTTCCCCACTGGAAGAGAGGCAATACGATGAGTCAGCACACCCCCGACCCGAAGTGGAGTGTCGCCACCCTGTGCGTCCACGGCGGCCACCGCCCCACTCCGGAAGCTCCCGACGTCGTGGCTCCCACGTCGCGCTCCAGCACCTTCCTCCAGGACGAGACGACCTACGCCAAGATCGCCGCGGGCCGGACGGCCGAGGCCCTGGTCTACACCCGCTACGGCAATCCGACTCTGGACTCGGTGGAACGCAGCCTCGCTGTGCTCGAAGGCGCGGAGCGCGCACTCGTCTTCGCATCGGGGATGGCTGCGTTGCACGCTGCCGTGCTGGGCACGGCTCGAACCGGCTCGACGATCGTCGCTTCGAAGCAACTGTACGGCGGCACGCGGGACCTGCTCCTCGGCGGATTCTCCGAGCTCGGCTTCGTGATCCGGGAGTTCGACGTCGCCGACCCCGAGAGTCTGGCGCGGGCGATGAGCGCGGATGTCAGCCTCGTCCTGTGCGAGAGCGTCTCCAACCCGACGCTCGTCGTTGCAGACCTTCCGCGCATCGTTGCCCTCGCTCACGCGGGAGGTGCGAAGGTGCTCGTCGATGCCACTTTCGTGACACCCATCCTGGAACGGCCGATCGAGCACGGGGTGGACCTCGTCATGCACTCCGCCACGAAGTATCTGGGTGGGCACTCCGATCTCATCGCAGGCGTCATCTGCGGTGGCCGGACCGAGCTCGACACTGTCTGGACGTGGCGAAAGCGGGCGGGTGGCTGCCTCGACCCCGAGGCGGCTTTCTTGCTCGCGCGGGGCCTGAAGACGCTCGCGATTCGAATGCGCGCGCATTGCGAGGGTGCTGCGCATCTCGCTGGCGTACTCGCGGGACACCCGCGCGTCGTGCGCGTCCTTCACCCGGCGCTCCCGAGCCATCCCTCGCACAGCGTCGCTGCACGACTGCTCGAGCTGCCCGGGGGAATGGTCTCGTTCGAGGTCGCGAGCGGCGAGGCGGCGTTGACGATCGCGCGGAGTCTCACGCTTGCGCTCGATGCTCCCAGTCTCGGTGGGGTCGAGACGCTCGTCAGTCTGCCGGCGTTCATGTCGCACGTGCACCTCACCGAGGAGGAGCGGCTGGCGGTGGGTATTCGGGCTGGACTCGTGCGCGTCTCGGTGGGGATCGAGGATCCGCGGGATCTCGAACGGGACTTCGTTCAGGCCCTGGACGGCCTGGGCGAGTCGTGAGGGGCGGCCCTCCGCCAGCGCCTGCGCTACGGGGCCGGATCGAGACGAATCCGACTCAAGAACGCCCGCTCTCCGCGTCGATTCGAGACTGTCGGTCGGGGTTACCCGCTGCAGGGGGCACGACCACATAGTTGGGGAATAGGCAATGAATGTGTGCCAGAGCTGCGGGGCGAGTGGTCCCGGTCTGTCAGGTCGCTGTCGCGCCTGCGACGAACCCTCGGCCCAGGGGAACTGGTTCGATCTCTTCCTGGTGCCCGAGCACGCCATCGGCATCGCCGCCGAGTTCGCCATCTTCGGCGGCCTGCTCATGGTGGTAGGGCCGTTCCTGCCTTTCGCGGAGGTGAGTGGGGCTGGGTACCAAGGCCCGCTCACGGCCGGCGTCGAGTCGGTCCCCATGGTCTGCGCAGGCGCCGTCGCCACGGTCTTCGGCGTGCTCAGCCTGGTGATCCGCCGGCGCTTCGCGCACTGGTACCTGCCTTGCGCGGCTGCCACGGCGGCGATGACCTTCTACTGTCAGATGATGGTGGAGAATCGCCTGATGGCGGAGCGCCTGACGTCGTCGACCTGGGGGCTCGGCACCCAATTCTGCTACCTGGGCGCGTTGCTGTCCTTGATCGCCGGCGCAGTCTGCCTCGCCCAGCGCCCGATCGTCCCGCTCCGCCAGCGTCTCGCGGGCGTGGCGTCCACGCTCGTGCAGAGCGGCTTCCGGCCCCGGCCGCGAAGCGAGGTCGTCACCTACTGGGAAGCTCTGCGGAGACAACGGAAAAAGTAGAGCGCTTCGCGGGACACGGACGAGGCCCCACTCCTGGCCGAGACGGTTCGGGCGGGCGATGTCTCCGTGGCGGCTTCAGCTTGCCGCGAGCTCTCGGCGCACCCACTCTTCCGGTCGTCGGCGTAGTAGCGACTGCCGAGCTCCAAGGCAGCCCCGGACGAAGCGAGTGGCGGACGGTGCCGTAGAGGGCAGCTCGCAGCCGCGAGTCCGACAGCTCTTCGGTGACCTCGCTGGTCACCGCGGACGTCACGGGGTCCTGGATCATCACCGAATTGAACGGCGTCTCGAGGAACCCGGACTGACTGGAGACGGTCAGCCCAAACTGGCCGTGCGTCTTCGGGCTGAGGACCCGGTACAGGTTGATCGTTCCCGCAATGGAGATATGGTCGTCCGAGCCCTCGTCATCGGTACCGTCGAAGCGGATGATGTCCACGGTGTCGAAGAACGTGTCCAGACTGTACGTGAGGATCGAGTTCTTGTCCTCGCTCTCGACGGCCACGCTGCCGCCGGCGCCGATGGAGTTGTAGTCGTACTCGAAGCTGTACCCGACGTGCTCGCCGAGGCTCACGCGGTCCGTGTACTGGTACAGCAGGCCGAAGTCGATTCCCCCGTAGTAGTCCCCGCTCGCTCCCGACTGCTCGGGGGTGTCGCTGAGACGATCGATCGAGGCGGCCTAGACGTCGTCGTAGGACAACGTGACCGAGTAGCCGAATCTCCGGGTCACGTTCGTGTCGAAGATGACGACGGGCTCGATGACGGTGACGGACTCAGCGAGGAATGGATTCCCAGCCTTGCCGCCGTCGTCGTCCTTGTCGTAGTAGCCGAGCTGAATCGTGATCGTCGAGGTCGCCGAGTCCGGACGGACGCAATGACCGGCCATGGAGCGTCGCGCCGTCATCGATACCGATCCAACTTTCGCACGCGCTCGGGCGCACGGAGCGATTCTCCGTACGAAGACCTGCGTACGACCCGTGCTGGAGACGAGCGCCACGCCAGACTCGTCACGGATCAGGGGCTGAAGCTCATCATCGTCTACGACGACCCCGAGTTCCGGCCGTACATCCGCCGGGATCCGGAGCTCGGCGGTATCGAATGCGACGCGGCCGAGGACGCGGAGCGAGGGCTGGGGCCGGCCGGCGCCGGCTGCGACATGATCCTCCTGGACGTGATGATGCCGGGCAAGATCGGCTGGGACTTCCGCGCGGAGTTGCGCGCTCGGGGGGACGCGACTCCGGTGATCTTCCTCACTGCCCGGGTGAACGGCACCACGGCTAGTCTTTCCCGTCCGGGTGGCACTGGTAGCACGCCATGGAATCCCAGACGTAGCCGTTGACCTCCGAGTGGTCGTCGCCCATCTCGGATCGCGAGTGCTCGTGGCAGTGCGTGCACGAGAAGATCGAGAAGTTCCTGGGCACCAGGTGGCAGTCGGAGCAGTCGAGGTTGCCGTGCGGACCCCCGTTGATAGGGAAGTCGTGGTCGAAGTTCGCTCCGTTCCAGCTGTTCGTGTTGTGACAGGCCGCGCAATTCGTCGGGAAACCCGCCGCCTGGTGGTCTGGGTCGTTCGTGTTCAGGTAGTCGTCCAGGTGGCAGACGTCGCAGCTGCTCGAGATGCCGTTGTGCCTGAAGTTCGCCGGCACCCAGGCGGATGTGTTGTGGCACTGCTCGCAGTTCGTCGGGTAGCCGAAGGCCAGGTGGTCCTGCGCGCCGTTGTATTCGGCCATGTGGCACGCGAAGCAGTCGCGCGAGAGGCCCGTGAAGACTCCGCCTGTGTGACACGCTTCGCAGTCCAGGCCGGCGTGGGCACCGGTCAGCGGGAACCCGGGGTGGCTGAAGCCGCCGCCGGTCCACGTGGTCGGGATGTGGCAGCGGTCGCAGTCGGACGTGAAGCCGTTGGCCTGGTGGTCGGGGTTCGTCGCGCGCGCGAGGTCCTGCATGTGACAGGTCAGGCACTCCGTATCGACGCGGGTGAAGTTGCCCACCTGCGCGCCGATGTGGCAGCGCCAGCAAGCGGTCGCGGCGTGTGCGCCCACCAGCGGGAAGCGCGTGAGGTTGTGCTTGGTGATGATCTCGGTGGGTCGCCAGTCGCGCTCGTCGTGACAGGTGTCGCACCGGGCCCCCAGCTGCCCGCGGTGGATGTCCTCGTGACAACCCCGGCACCCCCGCTGCGCAAAGACGGACACGGGACCGCGGTCGTTGTGGCAGCGCAGGCACTCGGCCCGCTCGTGCGCCCCCAGGAGCGCAACACCCGTCTCGGCCTCGTGGTCGAACTGGAAGTCGTCGCGGAGCGTGTGCCAGTCGTCGCCCTCGTGGCACAGCGAGCAGTCGCTCGGGAAGCTGTCGTGCGGGACGACGGGGCCGCGCTCCTGCCACCAGCCCTGGGGCTGCGTGTCGTTGTCCGCACTCCCCAGGATGTTGATGCAGGCGACGAGACCCACGTAGACCGCGAGTGCGGCGAGGACCACGTTGCGACGGGACAGACGCTTGCGTGCCTTGCGTGCCATGCCACTCATCAGTCTAGAACCTTCGCTGCAGGAAGAAGCCCACGGACCAGGAGTCCTGCTCGTCTCCGAACCGGTTCTCTACGAAGATCGACACGTCCCACTTGCCGAGGACGCTCGTGTCGTAGCTCAGGCCGGCGCGGTGGTCGAGCAGGTCCTCCTGATCGCCGTCGAAGTCCACCTGGTGGAACTCCGTCGTGTCCCAATACAGGTTGAGGAAGCCGTTGTCGAACCGGCGGTTCGCGTTGACACGACCGCCGACCGTGTCGCTGAACTTACCCTTCGAGCCGTAGGCCTCGAAGCTGACCTCACCGCGATCGTAGAAGAAGTCGCGCACGCCGAGGCGCAGCCTGCCGCTCTCTCCGGAGTCGTCTTGATCCTCCCAGTAGTCGACCCGGCTCGAGAGGCGCGTTCGCTTCGACAGCTTCAACCAGCCGTTCGTGCCGATGCGCGACACCTTGTTGTCCTCGATCTGCTCGTCCGTCAGGCTCTGGAACTCGTGGCGCTTCATATCGGGCCAGCGCAATCGCGAGGCGAAGATGCCTACGCCGTGCCCAGCGTCCGAACGGTGCTGGGCGTCGAACAAGAGCTGGGTGAGCTCCACGCTCGAGTTCTTCCGGTCGTCGCTCGACGTGTAGAAGTCGACCCAGCTCGTCGCGTGCACCGTCGTGTTGCGACTCGGGTGGTATTCCAGCGCGTTGATCAAGAGGTCGCGGTCCAGCGAGCCCTCGTGCATGGTCTTCTGGTAGGCCGTGCCGAACGTGAACGCCTCGCTCTCGTCCGAGACGTAGCGATGGAATACCGCCGCCCCGAAGTCCTTGGCTGTCTTGAACTCGTCGGTCGGCTCGGGGAGGAATCCGAGACTCGCACCCAACCGACTGCCGGAGTCCATGCGGTGCACGAATTCGACACCGTCGAGTGCGCCCAGCTCGGGGAATTCCATGTGGAAGAACCGGCCCACCTCCCAGCTGTCCGGCTGACCCCGGAGCCCGCCCCAGCGGTAGGAGGCGCGGTCGAGCCGGAAGTCCGTGTCGGTGTCGTCCTCGCCGTCGTCGACGTTGGCGCTGCGCGTGTAGAAGTCGGCTTCGAGGAACAGGACCCCTCCGCGCCCGAAACCGTTCTCGATCTCGAGGTCCATTCCCGAGCGCCAGCTCTGATAGGTGCTGTCGAACTTCCCGTCGTCCGTGTAGTCGAAGCCCGTGAAGGCCCGGCCGTGGATTCGGACGTCGCGCTCCTCGGGCGCGAGCGTGTAGGCGGGGGCGAGGAGTGGCATCTCCGAGTCCCAGCTCTCGGGCGGGTGCTCCCACGGCGGGTGCTCGTCGGCTTTCGGCTCCTCCACGGCCGGCTGCTCGGGTGCCTGCACTTCTGGAGGCTCGACCGGCGGCGGGGTCGCGCTTGCCTGCGGCTTGGATTCGGCCTGCTCCGAGTCCTCGGCGACCCGCGCCTCCGCTATCCAGACTTCGCCGCGAGTTCCGACATCGATGCCCGCGGTCGAACCGCGGATCACAGCGCGCGAGCTCGTGCGCGACACGGATAGGATCTCGGCGCGGACCGGGCTTCCGCCGGGGGGGAACAGGCGCAACTGGTCGCCGGGCTCCACCAGGGCTTCACGCCCTATGTCGATGTAGATGCTCTTGCCCGAGACGGCCGTCACCGTCACCTCGAGGCGCCGTATGTTCGGCTCCTGGGCATCGACGCGGGCGCCGGCTGAGAGGACGAAGAGCACGATGAGCGCTGATCGGGCGATGCGGTTCATCGGCCCCCTCCGTACTCCGGGCCGTGGCAGTCGCTGCACTCGATGCCCAGCGGCTTGTAGCGCACGGCCTTTTCGCCGCCGGGGATCGGCCACGGAATGTGGCACGCCGAGCACTCGAGCGGCGTGTGGGTCTCATCGAGCGCGAAGCGCGTGTCCCGCCCGTGGTCGAAGTCGAGTCCGCCGGCGTCCAGGTGACACCGAGCGCAGTCCGTCCTGCCGCCCACGATGAACTGTCCCACGTGCGGGTCGGCGTGGCAGTCGGAGCACGAGTTGCCCGCGGCGTGGGCGAAGCTCTGCCGGCCGCCGGGCTCCACAACCGGGGCGTGGCAGTCCGTGCACTCCGTGCTCGCGTGGAATGGCGCGATCGGGTAGCCCGTCCACAGCTCGTGGTCGAAGGCCCCGGCCCACAGCTCGCGGAACGACTCCGTCGTGTGGCACCGCGAGCAGCTCTCGCGTCCGGATACCTCCGCGGGGAGCTCCGGATCGGCGAACGCGCCGCGGTGCGGATCGGCGTGGCAGGTCCGGCAGTCCTGGACGGGCTGCCCGAAGACCTCATGGACCCGTCCGAAGGTGCGTCCGAGCTCATCCGGCAGCTCGCTGCGCCGGTGGCAACTGTCGCACTCGGCGCGCGCGTGGGCCCCATCGAGCGGATAGCCGGTCCAGGACTCGTGATCGAAGCTCTCGAGCGCCGGCTCGCGGAAGGACTCCGTCAGGTGACAACGGGCGCAGCCCGCTCGGCCCTCGACCTCACCCGGCAGCCGGGCGCTATCGAACGCACCCCAGTGGGGATCGGTGTGGCAGGTGGCACAGGCGTCCACGGGCTGGCCGAAGACCTCGCTCGCGAACCCGAACGTACGGCCGAGCTCGTCGGGCTGGCGAGCGGGCCGGTGGCAGGACTCGCACTCGGCCCTGGCGTGCGCACCATCGAGCTCGAAGGAAGTGAAGCGGTCGTGGTCGAAGGCGTCCGCACGGAACTCGGAGAACAGGGTCACGGCGTGACAGACCGCGCAGCCCTCCTCGGCTCCGACGAGCGCACCACGGTGTGCGTCCGCATGGCAGCTCGCGCAGTCTGCGGGGGTCCCATGGAAGACACGTGGCTCGTCCGGATGGACCTGCTCGTGACATGTGCTGCAGGCGACGGCCGCGTGACTGCCGGCGAGCTCGAACGAGGTGAGCGCGTGCTCGGCGACGTCGAACGTCGACGGCCGGAACGAGTGGCGTTCGTGGCAGGCCAGGCAGCCGCTCCCGCGCAGGAAGCCGATATCGTCGAACTGCGCTCCGTGCACGTCCGTGTGGCAGGCCGCGCATTCATCGGCTCCGCGCCCGGGATAGCGGTCCGCGAAGTCGACCAGCGCGGCGTCGGCCGCGGTCCCGTGGCAGTCGGCGCACGCGACCTGGTCGTGGGGAGCGGCGAGCTCGAAGCCGCTCGCGCCGTGGAGCTCGACCGGCATCGCCGCGGGGTGGCCCGCAAACGCGTCGTGCACCGCTGCGTGGCACAGGCCGCAGCTCTCGACCTCGGTGGCGGGGCCGGGGGCACCCGCGCGCGTCGTGAAGGCGCGCGAGTGCGGCGATTCGTGGCAATCGCGACAAGCCCGCTCGTCCGTCGGCGGGTCGAAGCTGGCCAGGGCCTCGACGGAGTGGTCGCTCTCCGGCTCGTGGCACGCGGCGCAGTCCGCCGCGTCGTGCGAGCCCTCGCACACGAAGCGCGCGTGAGCGAAGACCGCGACCTCGGCGAAGGGCTGCACCTGTCCGTGGCACGCGGCGCAGTCGCGCGCCATGCGTCCCTCGTGGACGTCCTCGTGACACGCGACGCACGCGCGCTCGAGCCCGAGGTAGCGCTTCTCGCCCGGCGCGAGCATGCGCGCGTCGGCGTGCTCGTGACAGTCGCTACACGCGAGCTCCGCGTGGCGGCCTGCGAGGGTGAAGTTCAGCGGAGCGTGGTCGTAGGCCGTGCGATCCGCGATGCCGGCGAGCGCATAGCTCCTGTCGTTGACCAGCCGGACCTCGGCGCCGTAGTGCTCCCCGTGGCAGTGTCCGCAGTCCTGCGCATCGACGTCCGCGAGCGTGCCGTGGAACCCCGTTCCATCAGCGAGGTCCGCGCCGATCTCCACATGGCACGTGGCACAACCCTCGGCCAGGGTGCCGTCGAAGCTGCCGTGGCAGGTCTCGCAGCTGGAGCTGTCCACGAGCTCGGGCACTTGCGCGTGCGTCGGTGTGATGGGGCCGGGGGACGTGCGATCCAGGTCCATGTAGAGGAGCCAGAGCACGCCGCCGAGCGAGGCCGCGGGCAGCCAGAAGCGAGGGTTGCGCAGCATCACGACTTCACCTCAAGACCCCCCCGAAGCGCACTGCGACGAAGACGTGCACGAGGACCAGGAGGACCATCAAGAGCGCGACCCAGCGATGGAGGTAGCGCCAGGTCGCGAGTAGCGCGCGCAAGTCCTCGTAGTGCGCGGTCACGAGCGCGTTGCGTTGCGCGCGGCGAGCCAAGCCGATGATGCGCTCGAGTTGATCGCCGGGGATGCCCTCGGCCGTTCCCTCGCGGCGCAGCCGCTCGAGCAGGTGGCGAAGCAGGAACTGGGACCGTCCGAGCGAGAACGCCCGGCCGAAGAAGGAGCCCTTCCAGCGCCCGCTGATGCAGAGGCCCTCGATCTCGGACCGCACCTTCTCGCCGAAGGCGCGGTGCTCGCGGTCCCACTCCGCGGACACGGTGGCGAGCTCGACCTGGACCTCTTCGAGCGCGAGCTCGCGACCGTTGGCGGCGCGCGGCAGGTAGGAGTAGAAGTAGCGCCCGATCGCGCCCGTGATCACCAGGACCGCGAGTCCGAGCAGCGCGTGACCGCCGACGGTGTCCCGCACGGCCATGGCGCTGTGCAGCAGCGCGAACAGCAGGGTCAGGATGCCCGTCGCGACGTGTGACGTCATCCACACGCGCAGCGAGCCCAGTCGCAGCGGGAACCGGGCGCTCCGGCGCAGGAGGTACGTCAGGTTCACGGCGATCAGGATCGCCGCCGTGATGCCGAACGTCAGTCCCACGCGCCCGGACGGGCTCAGCCGCTCGTGCCAGGCGGAGTCGGTACGGGCGGCCAGGGGCAGCATGTAGTAGTCGGAGAACAACGCGATCCAGAGCAGGGCGCCCGCTGTCAGCGCGAGCGCCGCCACCAGTGCCGGGAACAGGCCCGTGCCCTGCTCGGTGATGCGAGCCTGGGCGGGCCGGTCCTTGGGATCGAACGACACGCCGCTCTGCTCCAGGAGCTCGAAGGGCGGGATGCCGCCGGCCATGATGAAGACCTCGTCGTTCGGGAGCGTCACCGTCCGCGGTGCCTGCGTTCTGTTCACCGACAGGTCGACGGCGCCCCGGTCGATGCACACGACCTGGCTGTTCATCAGCACCGTGATGGACTGGTTCCCGACCGCCGCCTCGAGCTTCTGCTCGTTGCGCGTCTTGATGCGCGAGAACGCCCCGCGCCGGTAGGAGAGCGTGACCTCGTTGCCGGGCTGCTGGGCGAGCCCGAGCGCGGCTTCGACCGCGCTGTCGCCACCCCCTACGACCAGGATGCGTCGCCCCTGATAGGACTGCGCGTCGATCAGGCTGTAGGCGACCTTGGGCAGGTCCTCGCCCGGGACCTCCAGCTTGCGTGGCGTGCCGCGCCGGCCGAGAGCGAGACAGACGTTCTGCGCCAGTACGCTGCCCGAATCGGTTCGCACTTCGAACGACCCGTCCGATCGCTTGCTCATGCCTTCGAAGCGCACGCCCGTGCGGATCGGAAGCTCGTGCTCCGTGGCGAGGCGAGTCCAGACCTCGATGAGCTCTTCCTTCTCGTACGACGTCTTGGAGAGCTTGCCGTAGAGCGGGAGCTCGACGGGCTGCGTCATCACCAGCTTGCGGCGGGGGTACTTGGAGATGGTGCCCCCCAGCGAGTCCTGATCGATGGTGATGAATCGCAGGCCGCGGGCCTTGGCCTCCAGCGAGCATGCGATGCCGGCCGGACCGGCGCCGACGATGCACAGGTCCAGGAGCTCGCTGGAGCCGCCCGGGTTCTCGCGAACCCGTCGGCTGACTTCGCCCGCGACCGATACGCCGTGCTGGATGGCGGTTCGGATCAACGCGTAGCCCGTCACCTCGCCCGCCAGGAACAGTCCCTCGGAACGGGGGACTTCGAAGCTCTCGCTCAAGGCCGGGATATCACGGCGACTCTCGATGTCGCCGAGAGTGACCTGAATCGCTCCGGTGGGGCACTCCGTCGCACACAGACCGTGACCGACACACTGAGCGCCGTGGACCACGATCGCCTGACCGTGGATCAGCTCCAGGACGCCGCTCTCCGGGCAAGCCTGGATGCACGTGCCGCAGCCGAGGCAGCGGGAGAGGTCGACGTGCGGGTACTGCAACCGGGCGCGGCGGTTGCCCTTCTCCCGCGCGCGCGCCAGTTCGTCGATGCGGCCGCCCATCCGCGCGAGCTCGAACCGTCGGTACCCAGCGATCGAGACCGCCAGCGAGAGCACGAGGATCAGTGCGATCAGGAGGGTCCAGCTCATCACGCTCCAGCCCCTGCCGCGGATGGATCCCCCTGCGTGGTCATGCTCTTCGGAGCCATGTCCTCCTCCCGCAAGAGCAGTGCCATGCCCTATGTCGGCCTGGCGGCGCGCTCGACCGGGTCGCGAGCCGACAATCCCAGACTCGAACGCGCACTTGAGAGTCGGTCTGCGTCCACCCTGTGCGCGGTCCTGGGGGCCAAGAAGGCCTGTTCAGCCCCACGCGGGGCTCCAGGGGGGCGTGGTGATCCACGGGGTGTCTGGCGCGGGGCCGCACCCGGCGCTTCCCGGGACCACGAGGGCGCCGGGCTCGGACTCCAGAATGTCGACGCCTCGTCCAGAATTTGGACGAGCGGCTGGCCCGGGTCATTCATGAATGATCCGGGCTGGGCGGCAGGCCTGGCATGGCATCGTCGAAGCCCCGTCGCCCACGCGTCGTTCGGCGAGGACGAGGCCCATGCTGTCGCACGTCCCCGGGCCCGCGGCTTCGACGCCGGAGTAGAGGAGTACCGACACGAATGTCGCGCCGATCGGCGCCGTTCCCGTACCGTCAGGAGTGTCCACTCGGAGCTGCTCGAGACAGTCGCCGAAGTCGCGAGGCACGCCTGGCGCGCGTCATATCCGTCGAGCGCCCATCGATTGCCTGCACGGCCGGCGCGCTCTTCGGAAGCAAGCTGGCGCTGGAGCTCTTCGGGCTGTGGCCGGCCGCGGCGGCGTCCATAGGCGGCGATCTCGGTGGCGCTCTCGGTGGCGATCTCGGCGGCGATCTCGGCGGCGCTCTCGGTGGGGGAATGAATGCAGCAGCGTATCGCGGAGTGGGCGGAGCCGATCCGCCATCAGGCGCGAGCCACCAACCGACCGAGCCTACTTCCAGACCTCCGCGGACAACCAGGTCCGGCGCTGCACCATGAGGAAGAAGGCGCCCGCCTTCAGGAACGTCGTGAAGTTGATCGCCCACCAGACTCCGGCGGCCCCGTAGCCCCAGTGCAGCGCCAGGAGCCACGCGAGCGGGATGCGCAGGAGGTTGCCAGGGACGCTGATCCAGAAGATCGGTTGGGAGTGGCCGGAGCCCAGGAGGATCTTCTCGTTCACGGCTTCGATGGCGACGAAGAGCTGAGCGATGGCGAGGATCCGGACGTACCTCGTCGCTTCGCTCACGACGCCCGGATCGCTGGCGAACACGGGTACGAGCCTTGGCCCGAGCAGGAAGAACAACGCCATGAACCCGAACCCGAGCGCGATCCCGACGCGCCGGACGTTGCGTACCGCGCGCAGGGCCTCGTCCGGATGGCCGGCGCCCAGATTGCGGCCGACGAGGGACGAACCGGCGACCGCCACACCCAGGAAGAACGGGAAGCTCACGCCTTCGAAGGCGTTGAAGCCGATGCCGAGACCGGCGATGGTGTCGCGCCCCAGGGGACCGAGGACGAGTTGGAGCAGCACCAGGTAGACGCCGGCGTACATGGCGATGGAGATCGCGGAGGGGAGGCCGATGCGCAGGATGCGGGCGAATTGTCGGAGGCTGAACCTCAGGCTGTGGCCCCACCGCACGCCGAAACGGTAGCGCAGGATGGCCAGGCCCAGCACGGAGGCGATGCTGCGGGAGATGCCCGTCGCCATGGCCGCGCCGGCCATGCCGTGGGCTTCGAACGGGCCGAGGCCGTAGATCAGGCACGGGTTCAGCGCGAAGTTCGTCGTGACCGCGATGGAGGTGAGGAGCAGCGGCGTGCGCGTGTTCCCCATCCCGATGAAGATGTTGTCGATGGTCGGCGCGAGCGCGAGCGGCAGCGTGAAGAGGTAGATCGTCCCGAGGTAGTCGGAAGCGAACTCCGCGGGATCGGCTGTCAGGCCGAGCCCCCCGACGATCGCGGGCAGAAAGAACGACCCGAGCGCCGCGAGGAGCAGGGCGATCCCCGTGCTGAGGGCGAGGGAGTGGCGCACGACCGAGTCGCGCGTCGCGTTGTCCCGCGCCCCGACGGACCGGGCCACGAGCGAGAGCGAGCCCGCCACGGACAGGAAGAAGAACGAGAAGTTGAGGATCAGGATGAAGAAGCTCGCCCCGAGCGCCGCCTGCGCATCCGGACCGAGGCCCTGAATCCAGTACTGGTCGTTGACTCGATAGGCGCTGTTGCAGACGAAGGAGAGGACGGATGGCCAGGCGAGCCGTAGGACGTCCCGGATCTCCGCTGGAGCGGGCTCGCTCAATGCTTGCACATGATCTCGATGACCTTGTCCCGCTCGTCGCCGGCGAGCTCGAAGTCCGCCTTGCCCCGCCGTCCCGAGCGGTGCGTGACGTTCAAGTGATACCGACCCGGCGGGAGGTAGCGGAGCCGCGCTTCGCCGTTCGCGTCGGTCGTGGCCTCGATGAGGCCCCCCACGTTGCCGAAGCCCTTGATCTCCGCGCCGGGCACGCGCGCCGGGATCTCGTCGACCACCACGATCAGCACCGAGGCCGTGCGGGGGACGACGCGGTCGGGATACCGCAGGGAGGGGCGCGGCGCGTTCTCGCTGGAACCGCCTGAGCGCGCGAAGAGCAGGCTCTCCGCGGGGATCAGCGGCCGCTCCGGATCACCGAAGTAGATGCGGTACTCACCCGAAAGCACCGGCTCCAGGAGGTACATCCCATTCGGTTGCGTCGCGGTCGCGAGCCGCTCTCCGGAATCGACGTTCTCGAGCGTCACGGGGAGTCCCTCGACGGCGCGGCCGGCCTCGTCGTGGACGATGCCGTCGACGAACCCCGCGGGCAGGAGCTCGATCGTGACGTAGGGGTGTTCGGTCGGGCTCACGGTCCGGCCGTCGGGCCGGACGGACCGGTAGACGAGCACGTCGTGCGGCGGGCACTCCAGGTCCGCGGCGGTGGCGAAGACGCGATACCCACCCAGCGGCAGGTCCGGCATCGTGAACTCGCGCTCATCGCCCGTGAAGTCGAGGACGCGGCGGACGGCGTGCGCCTTGCCCTCGAGGTAGAGCGAGGGCTCCACCACGAGGCGCCAGGACTCTGGGAACTGGATGCCGGGCGGCGTGAACACGCGGCCGCGAATCGAGCCCGTGCCGTCGAAGCTCTTCAGGATCGAAGCGCCAGCGGGCGATCCTGCGGGCCGCACGCGCTGTCCCTCTCCAACCGGCGGCGCGTCGAGGCGCGTCCTGCCCTCGGGAGCCCCCCCGAGCTCCGCGTCGCGGGCGTGGTCGTCGGCGTGCGCGAGCTCCTGTTCCGCGCGTTCCGCGCGCGACTCCGTCCACGACAGAACCCAGAGGGAGCCCGCGCCGACGAGCACCGCGACGACCAGGATGACGAAGAGCGCCACGGAGCCGCGCGTTCTGTCGATTGACATGCGGTGTGACGGTGACCTAGGCTCCCGGTTCATCGTGTCGATCCAAATCCAGCGCTGGAATACGCTTACGGCGTGAACGAGCGCGTCCTGCGCGGGGCGCCCGGCGGAAATCCTAACCCACGCGCCTGCGAGCGCGTAGTGCCGAGCCCGATCCTCCCATCCCCCATGAGATCCAAACGAACATCCGTGTGGTTCCCGGCCCTCCTCGCTGTCCTCGGCGCGGGCCTCGCGCTCACCGCGACGGCGGGCTACTCCAGCGGGCCGAGCACCGCCGACGGCCGCGTGATCGTCCTCGGGCTCG
>SMVQ01000219.1 GCA_004357655.1 Planctomycetota bacterium | reverse complement strand
TGGAACCGGCGCTGCGCTCGTCGCGGACCTCCCCGAAGGACGCGTGCAAGTGTACTCATCCTTGTCCCGGAGCGCCTTGCGAACGTCGGATGGCAGGATGGCTCGTACCGCGCGCTCTTCGGCGCGGGACTGAGACCTGGCCCGCACACGTACGAGGTGACAACCGCGTCGGGCTTGGCGGCGAGTGGCACTTTCGACGTGACGACTGGGGAAGATACTCCTGTCGTCGTGCTCAGGCAGAAAGTGACTTCGGATTGACTCGGCGCTCGTGGTGTTCACGCCTGATTCCGGCGAAGTCGAGGGGACCGGCGTCGGTCCCGGGCCGCCCGTAGAACTGGTTCCGTAGCGCCTAGCCGCCGAGCGAAGCCGAGCGCTCGTCGAGCGCGGCGCGGACATCGACCACCGTACGCGCGGGGACCCGGGTCTCGGCCGCGAAGCTCTCCCAGTCGGCGACCGCGTCACGCGCTCGTTCGATGATTCGCCCAGGTTTCTTGATGTCGAAGACCGCAGCCACGGCGAGCAGGTCGTCCTCCGTGATGCCGGCCGTCTTGTCCTGCACGCGCATCTGGTGCTGCGCTGTCCAGTCGCGGCCCTTGGCGAAGGTCAGGTCGTAGGCCGGCGCCAGGTCCCAGACGCCGTCGGAACGCATCTGGAACGAGAGGTTCTTGACGTGGTCGTCCTGATTGACCGCCAGCACGTTGAACACCATGCGCCGATACGCCTGCTCGACCTGCGAATAGGCCATTCCGAGGCGGAGGATCGTACGCAGGTACTCCTCGTACGAGCTCGCGCCCGGGTCGTTGAAGTCGACGTGCACCAGACCGCCGAAGGTGTGCTGGTGAAGCCGTTTTCCTGCGTCGATGTCGAACCGCCGTACCAGCAAGTGCGCGTACTCGCCCTGCCACAGCACCGACAGGTCCGTCGTGTCGACGCCGGCCGCGCGCGCCATCTCGGCGTAGGCGGCTTCGACGCGATTGAACGGCATGGGTTCGCCTAGATCATCGATGGTCGAGCCGGCGCCCACGCCGTCGAACTTCAGAAGACAGGGGACGTCGTCGGGCCCTGGCGGCGCGTTTCCGGACCGGATCGATCCCGTGACCGGATCGTGGAGCACGACGGCCTTCGGCCGCACGCCGCCTGCCGACGAGCCGATCCGGTAGATCTCGGGAATCGCAACGTCGGGGGAGCCCTGCACGATGCTCCTGGCGTCGCGGACGAGCGCGGCAACATCGAGTGACTCCTGCTCTGCCGGACGGATCGGCAGGTCCTCGGCGGGGTGGAACGTCAGCGCCCCGAGCGCGCGCTCGCCGACGTACAGCAGGCGCTGCACCGGACTCATCGCGCGCTCCGCCTCACCGCGCGCCGCGAAGTAGGCGCGGATGACCTTGTTGCCGAAGGCATCGGGCAGCGCGTCGGCCAGCACACCGGGCAGACCGCGGAACGCCGGCCGTCGCAGCAGCTCATCGAAGCTCACCGGCCCGGCGCGACCGATCGGAAGATGGATCGGCGAGATATCCCAGCCTCGGCCCACGAATGCGTCGGCGTACTCGAACACGATCCGCCCGCCCTCGAGCTCGGCGACCGCGCCGACGGTCTCGCCCCACAGCCGTACTTCGGCGTGGGCGACGACCTCAGGCACCGGACCGCCCCCGCCGGTCGCGCAGGATCGCCATCGGCGACACCTCGGGCTCCGGAAGGAAGTCTTCGAGAGCACCGAGCCGACCGTAGAGGCGGAGCATGCGAACCAGGGTCAGCAGGGTCGGGTTGTGACCCTCCTCGGCTCGCGACACGGTGCGTCGCGACAGACCGGCGCGCTCGGCAGTCTCGACCCGCGTGAGCCGCTGCGCCTCGCGCAGGGCCCGCAGCCGGTGGCCCAACTCCTGCATGACCTCACGGTCCGTCACATCGGTGTGACTTAAAGCTTCCATTGCGTGCCTCCATACGCGGATTTGGGACTTCTGTTTCGCATGCAAACTCTAGCATCATCGACCTGTGGCATCCAGCTGGTGCGAATAAAAAGTCTCAAACTCGGCTAAAATAGCCGCAATCGGTCATTTAAGTCCCATCGGCTGCTGTTCTGAGAGCCAGCCGTCGAGGCCCGGCAAGCGTGAATCGCCGGCCGATCTGGCAGCTGACCAGGCCGCTACCCGCGGACGCGGGCCCGGTAGTCCTCGCTGCGAAGTGTCGTCGCGGAGGTCGCTGCCTCGTCCACCGACCTCAGTCCTCCGCCGCCAGTCGCTCCAGCACCTTGCGCGCGTCCACGTCCTCCGTCTCCCAGAGCACGCGCCCTTCCATGCCGCCGGCGACGGTCACGACCTGGCCGCTCACGTGGCGCGCGGCACGCGGCGAGCTGAGGAAGACGGCGACGCGCGCGATGTCCCGCGCGCGGGCGAGCTGGCGCATCGGCATCGTGCGCACGACTTTCTCGACGACGCCCGGCTCCTGGATGTCGCGGCGCGTCATATCGGTGACGGTCCAGCCGGGCTCGACGATGTTCACGCGCGCGTAGGGGTCGAGCGCGACGATCTCGTTCTTGAGCGAGTGCATGAGGCCCGAGAGGGCGGCCTTGCTCGCGGCGTAGTCGGCGTGGCCGCTCTCGCCGAAACGCGCGGCGGTCGAGCCCGTGAACAGCAGCGATGCACCGGCGCCGTCGGCGCGTGGGCCGCTCGCCGCGAGCGAGCGCAGGAAGGCGCGCGCGGTCCAGATTGCGCCGAAGAGGTTGACGCCGAGGACCTCGTGGATGCGATCGTCCGCGAGCTCGACGAGCGGGCGCTCCTCGGGCGGCCAGATGCCCGCGTTCGCGACACACACGTCGATCCTGCCCCAGCGCTCGCGGACGGCTGCGAAGGCTTCGTCGACCTCCGCGGACGAGGTGATGTCGGCCTGGACGAGAATCGCTTGCTCGCGCCACGGTTGGCTTCCGAGCCAGGCTTCGAGCGCTTCCCATTGGCGGTTGCCGTGGAGCGCCAGGTGCGCGCCCTCTTCGGCGAAGGCCTCCGCCATCGCGCGTCCGATGCCGCCTGAAGCGCCCGAGACGAACACAACCTTGCCTGCGAGCTCGAGGTCCATCGATTCAGTCGATTCTGCGCACGTCGACGCGCGCGCTGTAGAGGACGTTGCCCCGGCCGAGGTCCGCCGGCGACGGGCTCGTGAGGGCGTTGATCCCGATGCCCTCGGGGAGCTTCGCCGGGTCCGGGAAGCCGTCGACGCGGACGATGCCGCGCGGGACGTCGCCCGAGAGCCGGACGGGGAAGGTGAGGCGGCCCTGCCCGTTCTCGAGCGTCACCCGGTCGCCGTCCACCACGCCGAGCCGCTCGCCCTCCGCCGGGTTCAGGTGGCAGACGGGGGCGCCGGCGCGCTTGCGGTGCCGCGACGAGTGGCTGAACGTGCTGTTGTGGGTGGCGATCGACGGTGCGCAAACGAGCCAGAAGGCGCCGATCCCGTCCGCGCCGTCGTCGGGGACGTACGTCGCCATCCGCGGCTCGCCCATGGCCTCCGCGCTCGCGCTGGCGAGCTCGATCTTGCCGCTGGGCGTCCCGCGGTCCGCGAACGGACGCGGGCGCAGCTTCACCGGCTCGCCGGCGAGCACGCGCTGCATGTCCTCCGCGCCGATGCGCTCGCGGTGCGCCTCGAGCAGCTCGCGCACGAGGCCCTCCTCGGTCACGTCGTGCGTCTCGGGCGGGAGCGCGAGCGCGGCGGCGATCGCGCGGAACGTATCGACGTTGCTGCGCGCCTCGTGCAACGGCTCCACGGCCTTCTTGCCGTACTGCAAGACGCGGTGGCCGTAGCTCCGGTACACGTCGCTCTGCTCGACGAACGACGTCGCCGGCAGGACGAGGGTAGCGAGCTGCGCGGTCTCCGTCATGAACAGCTCGTGCACGACGAGGAACAGGTCGTCACGCTCGAGCCCCGCGCGGACGCGGTTCGCGTCGGGCAGGGTCGCGGCGGGGTTGTGACCCCACACGAAGGCCGCGGCGAACCGCCCCGCCGCGAGCTCTCCGCCGAGCGAGACCTGGTTCACCGTCTCCGCCGTCGCGCCCGGGGGCCGCAGCTCGGGACGCGTCATCACGGAGTCGTCGAAGCCGAAGTGATCGAAGCTCTCGTAGTGCACGCGATCGACGATCCCCAGGACGGCGCCGAGGGAGCACACCGCGCGCATGCTCATGCCGCCGTTGCGGCGGCGCGCGAAGCCCACGCCCGTCTTGAGGAACGGCTTCGACGCGGCGAACAGGGCGTCGGCGAACGCCGTGATCTCGCGCACGGCGAGCCCCGTGCACTCCGCCGTCGCTTCGAGCCCGTACTCGGCGCCGAGGTGCGCGCGGAACTCGGCGCCGCCGGTGCACTCGCGCCGCATGAACTGGAGGTCGGCGCGGCCCCGCTCGAACGCGAGGCGCGCGAGCCCGAGCGCCAGGGCCGCGTCCGTCCCCGGCCGCACGATGAGCCCGCGCCCGCCCCACGCCTCGATCGCGCGGATGGTGTCCGTGCGGTAGATGTCGATGACGGTGACCAGCACGCCGCGCTTGCACAGACGCTGGATCGCGGGGAGCAGGTGCTGGAACGTACGCTTCGCATCGATACCCCACAGGACGAGGCAGTCCGCGCCGTCCATCGTCTCGAGATCCGGCCCCACGACGCGGCCGTAGACCAGCTCGTAACCCAGCGTGCTCGTCGTGTCACACACGGAGCCGTCGGTCTCGATCGCGCCGAGCGCGTTGAGCATGCGCATGGGAAAGCGCCGATTCACGAGCCCCATGCAGCCCGCGTAGTAGAGCGCGAGAACGTCCTCGCCCGCGAGCGGCGCAATCCGCTCCGCGATGATCCCGATCGCGCGCTCCCAGGTGATCGGCTCGAAGCCGCCGTTTGCGCGCAGGAGCGGCGTCCGCAAGCGGTCGGGGCTGTTCACGACGTCGCCGAAGATCGCGGTCTTGCCACAGAGCGCGCCGCGCGAGTGCGGGTGAGCGGGGTTGCCCTTCACGCCGACGAACGCCCCGGCCTCGTCCGTTTCGACGAGGACGCCGCACGTGTCCGGACAGTCGAGGGCGCACGCCGTGGGGTGGTGGGTCATCGCCGCTGCCGCTCGTGCGCTGGACGCGTGTCACTTCCGATCGAGCTCGTCATCGTCATCGATGAACTGCGGGCTGCGCGCGATCATCCCCTTGAGGTCCCGCAGGTAGCCTTGCCGGATAGTCGTCAGGCGATCGTGCTCGTCGAACAGGAGCAGGATACCCTCGAGCCCCGTCGTGAGGTCGTTGAACCGCGCGGACCCGCTGAACTCGCTCACGATCGGAACGCTCACGGAGATGCTCCAGGCGCGCTCGCGCGTCCAGCCGTAGGCGACGGCGATGCCGCCCATGTGCTCCTGCACGAGGATCGGCGCGCCGAGCGTGGCGAGGCACTCGGTGAGGTCGGCCTCGCCCGGCCGCAGGATCGCGAGAGTCCCCGGCTCCGGCCGGCTGTTCGTGACGATGTACTCCCATGTCACGGACACGCAGCCGGCGGCGAGAGGGAGCGCCAGGAGCAGCGCCGCCCGCGCGCTCATTCGCCGTCCCCCGGCGGGATCCCGTACTTCGCCTGGTCCGCTTCGAAGGTCATGCCCACGTGCGTCAGGACGAGCTCCTCGTCGAAGAACACCCACACGCGATCCGACTTCACGTCCGTGCCGTGCAGGAACAGCACGATGAGGAACAGGCCCTCCTCGCGCTGGTGCGTGTGGTTGTACCGGTAGGCGCTGCGCCGCCCGAGCTGGACGACTTCGTTCGGGGCGCCGAGCAGCTCGACGACCTCGCGCGCCGTCGTCTTCCCGGGCTCGAGCTGCCGGACGAGAGAGTTGTCGAAGTGCGCGTTGACGTTGCGGCGGCTGAAGAAGCAGCCCGGCGAGAACAGGAGCACGGCGAGGAGCAGAGGGAGGAGTCTCATGGTCTACCTTGTGCGCGAACGGGAGCGGTAATGGAAGGTCCGGCGGCGTGAACTCGCTGCAAGATCGCTTCGAGCGTGTCCAGCCACGGCGCTTCGCCGCGACCCTGCACCGCCGCGCGGACACCCGCCCGGTCGACGTGGCCGTCCGCGAGGCGCTCGAGCCGGCGACCGATCGCGAGGGCGAGCGCCGCGGGGGGCGCGCCCGCCGCGAGGACCTCACCGGCAACGTCGGCCGTGATGCACTCGGCCGCGCCCGCGTTCCGCGTCGTCACGACGGGCGTGCCCGAAGCGAGCGCCTCGAGCACGACGAGCCCGCACGTGTCGCGCAAGGTGGGGTGCGCGAGGAGGTCCGCCGCGGCGGCGAGCGCCGCGCCGTCGACGTGCGGACGCAGGGTCACCCGATCCGGACCGAGGCCCGAGCGGCGCGCGGCGCGCCGCCAGCGCGCGAGGTGCTTCGGTCCGGCGACGAGCAGGTGCCAGGGTCGCTCGCCTAGAGTGCGGAGCGCCGCGAACAGGGCCGGGAGTCCCTTCAGCTCGGGGTTCGTGGCGGCGAACGCGATGAGCGGCGTCTCGGGCGCGGCGCCGAGGGGCAGCTCCGCGCGCAGGGCGGCGCCGAGCGTCGGTCGGTTCCGTGGGTGGAAGCGTTCGAGGTCGATGCCGTTCGGCGCGATGCTGATCCGGCCCGAGCATTGCGGGTAGAGCTGGACGAGCTCGTCCCGAACGAGCTGTGAGGGGCAGACGACGGCGCGCGCTCCACCCTCCGCGAACAGGGCGCGCTCGAACGCCAGGAACGCGCGGTGCCGGCCGCGCGGCGGCGCCGGCCCGGGCGGGTTGCCGCCGCGCGCGCACCGCACGGCTTCCATCGTCTTGGCGTGGCTCCCGCCGTGCGACCACAGGACGTCCACGCGCGGGAGGTGGCGCACGCCGACGGTGACGTCGCACGCGAGCGACTGCGCCGCGTCCAGCATCGCGTCCGCGAGCGCGCGCTCGCGTGCGCCGCGCGAGAAGCCGCGCCCAGCGACGCGGTGAAAGACACCCGGGGCCTGCTCGCCGGGCGCTGGACCGCGCGCGCCGAAGGCGTGGACCTCGTGCCCCCGTTCCACGAGGTGGCGGGCGAGGCGGGCGAGCGCGCGCTCTGCGCCGCCCCGGCCGGGCTGCCAGCGATCGATGAGAAACCCGACGCGCATCACCGCGCCCGTGCATCCTCTGCGTCGAACGGCGCGCCGGCCGCGAGCCAGGCTTCGATCCGCACCCGGATCGCATCGCGGACGGCGGCGAACTCGGCGCGGATCTCCGCGTCCGTGCCCGTCGCGCCCGCCGGGTCGGGGAAGGGCCAGTGCACGACGCGCGTCGCTCCTGGAAAGGTGGGGCAGGACTCCGCCGCGTGCCCGCAGACGGTCACGACGAAGTCGGGCGGACTCGCGCGGAACCCATCGGTGGTCTTGGAGCGCGCGCCCGCGATGTCGACGCCGGCCGCCGCCATCGCCTCGACCGCGCGGGGGTTCAAGCCGTGCGCCTCCGTCCCGGCCGACAGGCACTCGAAGCGCGCGCCCGCGAGATGTCGCAGCCAGCCCTCGGCCATCTGGCTGCGGCATGAGTTGCCCGTGCAGAGGAAGAGCACGCTCGGTACGGGAGCATGGGCCATGGTCGGCAGAATAACGAGCGCCGGCAGCCACGGGATTCCACGATCGCGGTATCCTCGCGAGAGAGTCCGATCCCCGCGGCGCCCTCCCGAGCGTCGCCTCGAACCCTCACAGGACCGATCCAGAGGAGACCGCTCGCCCTCGCTCTCTGTGCTCTCTCCCTGTCAGCCGTCGCGAATGCCCAGACGATCTCGACCGTGCAGGTCGCGTCCGGCCTGAACCAGCCGACGTCCATCTGTGCCCCACCGGGCGAGACGCAGGGGCTGTTCGTCACGGCTTCGCGCGAGGGCATCCACCTGATCGAGAACGGTGTGCTCCTGCCGGCGATGTTCCTCGACCTCTCCGCGGAACTGAGCCAGATCCAAGGGCTCATGGACTTGGCGTTCCACCCCGACTACGCCGCGAACGGGAAGTTCTACATCTGCTACATGGACAACCAGCAGGCGACCTGGCTCAAGCAGTTCAACGTGTCTGCAGCCGATCCCGACCTCGCCGACCCGGCGTCGGGCGCGACGCTGCTCGGGCCCGTCGCGCAGCCCGAGGTCATCCACAATTGGAACTGCCTGAAGTTCGGTCCGGACGGGATGCTCTACATGAGCACGGGCGACGGTGGCGGGTCGTTCAATCCGAGTGGGAGCGCGCAGGACCTCGGCTCGCTGCTCGGCAAGATTCTGCGCCTCGACGTCGACGCGCCCGCGCCCTACATCCCGCCCGACAACCCGTTCGTCGGCCAGGCCGGTGTGCGCGAGGAGATCTGGGCCTACGGACTGCGCCAGCCGTGGCGATTCGACTTCGACGCGGAGACGGGCGACTTCTACGTTGGCGACGTCGGTGAGGCAGCGTGGGAGGAGATCGACTTCCTCCCGGCCGGGAGCCCGGGCGGCGCGAACTTCGGTTGGGTCTGCATGCAGGGTGATCACTGCACGAACCAGGGCGCCTGCACCTGTGACGACTCCTCGCTCACGGAGCCCATCGTGGAGTACGACCACGCCACGGGCTGCGCGATCATCGGGGGCGTCGTCTACCGCGGGAGCGCTCTGCCGTTCATCCGGGGTGCCTACATGTACGCCGACCACTGCTCGGGCAGCTTCTTCACGTTTCGATACGACGGCCAGACGATCACGGACTTCGTCGACCGCACGGCGGAGCTCGGCGGCGCGCTCGTGCTCCCCAACTCGTTCGGCGTGGATGGCGCCGGCGAGGTGTACGTGCTCGACGCCCTCGGCGGCAAGGTGCTGAAGCTCGTCGACGGCGCCTGCACGGCGGACACGTACTGCACGGCGACCCCCAACTCCTGGGGTCCGGGGTGCTCGATCTCGAGCAGCGGAACCCTGAGCGTGTCCAACAACACCTTCCAGCTCGAGGTCACGCGCGCCGTCCCCGGGCAGGCGGGCGTCTTCTACTACGGCGCGGCGCAGGGGCTCGCGCCCTTCGGCGACGGCTTCCGGTGCATAGTGGGCCAGAGCTTTCGCTTGAATCCGCCGATCATCGTGGGCGCCAACGCGCTCGCCTCGCGCTTCGTCGACTTCACGTCACCGCCGCAGATAACGGGCACGATCACGCCCGGCTCGACCTGGAACTTCCAATTCTGGTACCGCGATCCGCTCGCGGGGGGGGCGGGATTCAACCTCTCCAACGGGCTCGAGGCGTCGTTCTGCCCGTAGTACGGTCCCGCGACAGATTCTCCACAACTCGGGTTCGGCCCCTCATCCGCAGCTGCGGATGAGGGGCCGAACCCGAGTTGTGGAGAATTTGTCGCGGTACCGTATCGATCGTCGGAAGATTGGCCCGCCTCGCGCGTCGGGTAGACTGACCGGCCCGCGCCAACCACCCAGGAAATCCATGCGACGCCCCATCCCGTGCCTTCGATCCGGCGCCGTCGTGCGCTTTCTCGCCATCGCAACAGGCCTGGTGTCCGGCCTCCTCGGGGGCTGCCGAGCCTCCGAAGCGGGCTCCGAACTGCGCACCGACGGACCCCGCGCGCCCGTGTCCGAGCTGTCCGAACCGACGGGAGGGAAGGCGCTCATCCACGTGATTCGCGGCGACGAGGGCGCGGACGCCATGGATGTGAAGCTGACGGCCGATCTCCTCGGAACGATCGTGGGTCGGGACTACGTCGCCGCCGAGGTCGAGCCGGGAAACTACGTGCTCGGCTGCTTCCTCACCTACTTCGACCGGGACCCGGTCCACACCTTCGCGACCGTGCGGCTCACCGCTGGACGCGCGCAGTACTTCCTCGCCAAGAAAGTCACGAGCCCGCCGCGTCCGGGCGCGTACGCGGAGGAGATCGCGATCCTCATCGAGGAGCTCGATCCCGCGGAAGGGGAGCGCCTCTTGCCCGCACTGCGACGCGTCACGCTGGCGGAGGAGGCCCCCGCGAGCATCCCGTTCCGTCGCGAAGTCGCCGCGGCCGAGGTGGAGCCCGCGACCGCGGAGATGGAGACCACGCGCCTCCAGGTGGAGACCGAAACCGAGACACCCGCACCGGTCCCCGAGCCGGTAGTGACGGAGCCGGTCGCCGTGGCCGACGACACAGAGCAGGAGACGCCGCTGGAGGACCTCGCGGGCGCCGAGCAGCCGGAGGGGACCGCGGGGAACGCCGAGCTGGTCGCGGAGAGCGAAGTGATCGAAGCGCCGCCCGTCGGGACCGGCGCCGAAGCCGAGCCTGATCCGAAGCCCGAGGACGTGGCCGGCGCCGCCTCCGAGCCCGAGTCGGACGAGTCGCAGGCGGCCGAGACGACGCCAGCCTCCGACGAAGTCGAAGCATGGATCCCGGTCGAGGTCGCGAAGAGCGCGGACGAGCCGAAGCCCGACGCCAGCCGGCCGCCGCCGACGAGGATCTACAAGGGCCCCCGCCGCGCGCGTTCGCGGATCGCGCACCTCGTCATGGGCGACCGCGTGTACGTCTCGTCGATCAACGGAATTCCCCACGACATCGGCCCGTTCGGGTCGAACCTCGCCGGCATCCGGCTCCCCACGGACGCGTTTCGGAACGGCGGGATCGAGCTGAAGCCCGGACGGTACCGGCTGGAGGTCGCCTGGCACGGGCCGCGGATCACGCGCAAGCGCACCTACTTCGGCACGCACTTGTTCGAGGTCGAGCTCGAGGCCGGAGCGACGTACACGATCTCCGGTGTGAAGGACCGGGGGGACGTATTGGGCTGGGAGCCCAAGGTCGGCAAAGCGCCGCGCGCGCCGGCGAACTGACCGCGCGCCCGATGCGCGTCGGCTTCGACACCTCGGTCCTCGCTCGGCCCCATCCGCCGGGGCTCGTGCGCGTCGTCGCTGAGTCGCTCGCGGAGCTCGAGCGGCGCGGTGCGATCGACGTCGTTCGGCTGATCCCGCCGGAGGGCGCGAAGCTCGCGCGCTGGCGCCAGACGGAACTGCCGCGCGCCGTGCGCCGCGCGGGCCTCGCGGGCGTCCATTCGTTCGTGTCGGCGTTCCCTCTGCGCGGTCCCGGCAAGCGGGTGCAGACGATCCACGAGCTGCCGTGGAAGCACGGCGTGCGCGAGAACGCGGACCTGCGGCACCGCCTCTGGGCGGGTCCCCTCACGGTCCGCGCGGACGCGATCGTCACGGGCACGCGCGCCGTCGCGCGCGACCTCGGCAAGCCGCTCGCGGAGGAGGGCGGCAAGGTGCACGTCGTCCCCTGGGGCGTCGGCCGGAGCTTCGCTGAAGAACCGGCCCCGGGCACGGTCGACGAGGTCGTGCTCGCGCGCTACCGGTTGCCCGAACGGCCGCTCGTGCTCTGCCTCGGCGCGGTGCGCGCGAAGAAGAACCTCGCCGCCGTCCTGCGCGGCGTGGCGCGGCTCGCGGAACGCGGTGGCGAGACCGTGCACGTGGTCGTGACCGGCGCGGACACGCCGGACCTCCGGCGCGACCTCGGGCTCGTCGCGCGGCTTGGAATCTCGGGCCAGGTGTCGACGCCGGGCGTGATCGAGGAGGCGGACCTCCCGGGGCTCTTGCGCCTCGCCGCCGTCGTCCCCGTCCTGTCGCGCTCGGAGGGCTTCGGCCTGCCCGTGCTCGAGGCGCTCGCCTGCGGGACGCCGGTGATCGTGCCCACGGGCAGCGCGCAGGCGGAGGTGGCCGGCGAGGCGGGCTTCCGCGTCGACCCGGACGACGCCGACGCGGTGGCGGACGCGCTCGCACGCGCGGTACGCGAGCGCGAGGAGTTGCGGTACGTCCTGCCCGAGCGCGCCCGCCGCTTTCCGTGGAGCCGCACGGCGGAAGGGATCGAGCGCATCTGGGAGGCACTCGGATGAGCGCGGAAGGCTCGCCCGTGGGCTCGCGCGCGCCGCGCGTCCTCGTCTCCGGGGTCGTGCTCTCCCAGCCCGAGGGCGGCGTGTGGCGGCACAACGCGGAGCTGCTGCCGCGCCTCGCGCGGCTGCTCGCGGAGCAGGGCGGGTCCCTCGCTGTGCTCGAAGGCAGACAGCCCGTGGCGTTCGCACTGCCCGAAACCGCCCTGCGCATCGCGTCCGAGGTCCCGGCCGGCCCGCCGATCCTGCGCGCCGCCCGCGAGGGTCGCGCGCTCGCACGTGTCGCGCGCGAGGCACGCGCCGCCGGGCGGCCCTTCGATCTCATCCACACGGCGCACCTCCCCGTGCCGCGCTCGCTGCCGGTCCCCATGACGCTGACGATCCACGACCTGCGCAGCCTCGACCTGGCGCACACCCCGCTCTCGCGCCGCATGTTCGCGCGCACGGTGATCGGTCACGCCGTGCGGCGCGCCGCCGTGGTCTTCACGGTGAGCGAGACCGTCCGCGCGCGCCTGCTCGAGGGCTGGCCGCTCGCGCCCGAACGCGTGCAGCTCGTCCCCAACGCGGCCGACCACCTCGAAGTCCTGCCGCGCGAGCCGGCGCCCGACGCACCGATCCTGCACATCGGCCACCTCGAACCACGCAAGAACCTCGCGCTCCTGCTGCACGCCATCGCAGCCGATGCGAGCCTGCCCGCGCTCGTCCTCGCCGGACGCGCGAAGGGCACGGAGGGCACGCGCCTGGCACGCATCGCGGACGAGCTCGGGGTCGCCGCGCGCGTGACCTTCCGCGGCGCGTTCGATGACGCCGAGCTCCCGGGTCTCTTCGCGCGC
>SMVQ01000218.1 GCA_004357655.1 Planctomycetota bacterium | reverse complement strand
GCGCGGCGGAGAGCAGCGACAGCGCGGCGGAGCGCGGCGACAGCGCGGCGGTAAGCAGCGGCGGCGCGGCGGAGAGCGGCGGAGAGCAGCGACAGCGCGGAGGAGAGCAGCGGCAAGATGGATGCTCCCCCTGGCGCATGGCAGAGCACAGGCGGGATTCCACGAACGCTGTGCAACCCACATCGGTCCCGGTCGGTCATGCACATGTGCCCAATCAACCCAACCGACCGGAGCAACTGGAGGAGCCACATGCATCGCAAACGAGACGGACAAGTCGAGTTCGAGTTCCCCGAGTGGGGCGGCAAGCGTCGAGGCGCCGGAAGGAAACCGGTGGGCGCGGCCTGCGTCTCCCACCACGGGCGCGCGGAGCTCAAGGAGCGCTTCCCCGTGCACGTGACGGTGCGGCTCGTGCGCGGATTGCCGGGACTACGCGAGAGGAATGCGTACCACGTACTGCTCCGCTCCTTCCGCGCGGGTTGCGAGCGGTTCGGATTCCGGCTCAATCACTACTCCGTGCAGACGAATCACGTCCACATGATCGTCGAGGCCGAGGACAGCCGGAGCCTCACGCGCGGTATGCAGGGCCTTCAGATCAGGATGGCAAAGGCGCTGAACAAGTTGTGGCGCCGGGCGGGCAAGGTCTTCGCCGACCGTTTCCACAATCGCATCCTGGTCTCGCCGCGGGAGGTGCGGAACGTCCTCGTCTACGTCCTGAACAACGGCCGTCGCCACGGCAGCTTCGCGACGAGAGACATCCCCGACCCGTTCTCTTCGGGTCGCTGGTTCGACGGCTGGGTCGAGCAACTCGAGCGCAACTCTTCCGCCCCACCGCCGATCACCCGCGCCCGCTCCTGGCTCCAACGGCTCGGCTGGCGCATGCACGGCCTGATCCCGCTCTCACTCGTCCCGGGCCGCTGACCGCCGCCACGACACTTCAGCAGCCACATCGGGTTCAGCATGCTCGAGTTCGCCACGACGGTTATCGGCAGGGGTCGGCCGGATGGAGATCCTCCCACTTTACACAGAGTGAGCGTCCGCGCGGGCGCAAGACGCTTCCCATTCCCGCGGCCAAGTGGACAATCCACGGACCATGAAGGCCCTGTGGACCCCGAGCGAAGCGAACAAGACGCTGCCCCTCGTCAAGCGGATCGTCGCCGACATCCTCGAGCGCGGCGCGGAGCTGCGGGCGCTCGTGCACGAGGGTCGCGGGGACTCCGCGCGCCGCCGGATCGATGAGCTGGAGGACCAGCTCCGCGAGCTGATGCGCGAGCTCGAGCACATCGGCTGCTTCTACAAGGACTGGGGCTTCGAAGCCGGCCTCGTGGACTTTCCAGCGCGGATCGACGGTGAGAAGGTGTGCCTGTGCTGGCGCAGCGACGAGGAGTCCGTCAGCTGGTACCACCCGATCGAGGAGGGCTTTGCGGGGCGTCGCCCGATCCCAGCGGAGATGCTGCGCTGAGGCCGGCGGGCCTGCATGGCGCGGACCATCAGAGCTCGCGGATGAAGATGTTCCGGAACCAGGCGTACGCCTCGCCCTCGACCTGGCCCGGCGCGTGGCGCTGCATGCCGATGAAGCCCGCGGGCACGCGGTCGGCGAACTTCGGCTCGCCCGGCACCTCGTGCGTGTCGACGTCGTAGAGGACCTTGCCGTTCAGCGCGACGCAGATGCGCCGGCCCTGGTACACGATGTCGTAGGTGTTCCACTCGCCGAGCGGCTTCAAGGCGTCCTTCACGCCGGGGGGGACCGAGCCGTAGAGGCCGCCCGTGAACTGATAGGGCGCGAGCTTCGAATCCGTCACCGTCTCCCAGTTGAAGTCATCGAGGATCTGGATCTCGCAGCCCGAGTAAGCCGGATCGCCGCCCTTCCGATCCGCGCGGAGGAAGAGCCCGCTGTTCGCCATCCTGGCGATCTTGAAGTCGAGCCGCAGGTGGAAGTCGCGGTAGTCCTTCGCCGTCATGATGTAGGGCGAGTCGCCCGCGACGAGGAACTGCATCACGCCATCCTGCGCGCGGAACCCCGTCCCCCCGCCGGCCGCCTCCCAGCCCGCGAGGCTCTCCCCGTCGAAGAGCGCGGTCCAGCCGATCGCGCGGGCCTCGTCGGTGAGCGCAGCGAGCCCGGCCTCGTCGCTCTCGAAGTAGGTCCCCGCGTCGGCCGGGAGCTCGCGCACGCGAATGTGCTTGAACTTCACGTTGCTGCCCTCGGGCGCGCCCGGAGAGCCGTGCACCTGGAGGCCGATGAGCCCTTCCTGTGCGAAAGCGCCGCTCTCCTCCGGGAATCGGTAGTCGGTGAGCAGGTCGCCGTTCATCCACACCGTGAGGTGCATCGGCTCGCCGACGCAGCGGACCTTGAAGTGATTCCACTCATCACGCGTGAACTTCGCCGCGCCGTCCGGATTGTGGAAGAACCAGCCGTCCGAGTAGATGCCGCCCACTTCGCCGCCCGGGCGGTAGTCGATCGTCACCTGGGCGCCCCGTTTGTCGGGCGTCATCCGGACGAAGATGCCCGAGTCGAAGGGGTAGGTGATCGTCGTGTCGAGCTCGAGCTCGAAGTTCCGGTACTTCTTCGCCGTGTAGATCAGCCCGCCGGACCCGCCCGATCCCTCGCGCCCCGTGAGCGCCCCCGCCTCGATCGACCAGTCGGCGTCACCGTCGTAACGGCCGCCCTCCGTGACCCAGCCGTCGAGGGACTCGCCGTCGAAGATCGTCACCCATTCGCCGTCGTCACCGGCTGCGAACGCACTCAATACGCCGAGGAGGGACAAGACGGACACGAGCTGAATCGAGGTGGGCATCATGATCGCGATCGGCGGCATGGGATGGGTAGCGGACTCGAAGCGGACAGCGCCGCGCCGGTGAGGGAATGGCAGACGAGAGCGTAGTCGGTCGCGGCGCCGCGAGGGTAGAATCCGTGGCTCCCCTCCTCCCCCGCACCCCAGCAGCCCGTGGTGAAAGTCACGACACGCTCGAAAACGCCTGGATCCGCGCTGGCGGCGATGCGCCGCTTGCGAAGCTCCGGGGCATACGCGCCGGTGGCGCGCCTCGCCGGCCAGAAGCCCGCCGGCCCCGGGCGCGCTGCGACCTCCACCCCGGCCCGCCGGCCCACTCCGTCCCTTCATGCCTGAGCCGCTGCGCCTCGGCATCATCGGGGCGGGCTTCAACGCCCGTCTCCACGTCCAGTCCCTGGTCTCCGTCCGCGACGTCGAGCTCGGCGGGGTGACGAGCCGGACCAGGTCGAGCTCGAAGCGCCTCGCCGCGTACGCCCGCGAGCTGGAGGTGGGTGCGCCGGAGGTCTTCGACGACACCGAATCACTCGCGGCGAGCGAGGTGGTCGACGCGCTCTGGATCAACTGCCCGAACGACGCGCGCCTCCCGACGATGGAGGCGATCGTGCGCGGCAACGCGCGGCGCGCGAAGCCGTTGCTCGGCATCGCCTGCGAGAAGCCGCTCGCGCGCACGGCCCTGGAAGCCGAGTCCATGTGCCGGCTCGCCGAGGAGGCGGGCGTGCCGACCGGGTACCTCGAGAACATGATCTTCGTGCCCGCGCTGCGGCGCGGGAAGGAGATCCTCTGGCGCCGCGGCGCGTCGAGCGCGGGCCGGCCGTACCTGGCGCGGGCCACCGAAGAGCACACCGGGCCCCACTCGTCGTGGTTCTGGATGGGGACGAGGACGGGCGGGGGCGCGCTCATCGATCTGATGTGCCACGGGCTCGAGACGGCGCGCTGGCTCCTGACGGCGCCGGGCGCACCGCGTTCCTCCCTGACGCCAGTCCAGGTCACGGCGCGCATCGACTGCTTGAAGTGGACGCGCCCCGAGTACGCCGCCGAGCTGAAGCGGACCATGGGCGACGAGGTCGACTACGCGAAGCGCCCGAGCGAGGACTACGCGAGCGCATCCGTCCTCTACCGCGACGAGGAAGGCAACCGCCTCATCACGGAGTCGACGACCTCGTGGTGCTACGTCGGCGCGGGACTGCGCTGCACGGTCGAGCTGCTCGGCCCCGAGTACTCGATGCAGCTCGACACCCTCGACACGGGGCTCACCGTGTTCTTCTCGCGCCGCATCGCGGGCAGCGCGGGCGAGGACCTCGTCGAGAAGCAGAACGCCGAGCAGGGCCTGATGCCCGTCATCCCCGACGAGGCGACGCACTACGGCTACGTCGGCGAAAATCGCCACTTCACGCGCGCTTTCCGCACGGAGAGCACGCCCGAGCTCACCTTCCACGACGGCCGCGAGATTTCCCGTATCCTGGCCGCCTGCTACCTATCCGCCGAGACCGGGCAGGCCGTCGACATGCAGTCCGCCGACCTCGCCGGCTTCGAACCCGCCGTCAGTTGCGGCACCTGGCGCCCTTGATCCTCCTCCTCGAGTCCACCCCACGCAGCCCCCTCCTCCAGACATGAAGAACATGAAACCCACCTCCCCGTCGCGTCGCGATTTCCTTCGCACCTCCGCCGCGGCCGCGGGCGCGCTCGCCGTCGGCTCGTCCTCGTGCTCCACCACGATGAGCGCGTGGAAGGAGAAAGACGTTCCCATCGCGCCACCCAAGTCCGCGCTCGCCGACGGCGAGACGATCCGCATGGGGATCATCGGGCCCGGAGGCATGGGCGGCGGTCACCTCAATTCAGTCATCAGCCAGGCCGAGAACGGCGAGGAGAATGTCCAGGTCGTCGCGCTCGCCGAGGTCTGCAAGCCGCGCCTCGACGCGCGGCTGAAGCAGGCGCGTGACAAGCAGGGCATCGACGTCGACGGGTACCGCGACTACAAGGAGTTGCTCGCGCGCGACGACATCCACTGCGTGCTCATCGCGTCGCCCGAGCACTGGCACGCCCAGCATGCCGTCGACGCCATCGCCGCTGGCAAGGACGTCTACCTCGAGAAGCCGATGACGCTGCGCCTCGAGGACGCGCTCTGGCTGAACTCGCTCATGCAGAAGAACCCGCACATGCGCCTCCAGGTGGGGACGCAGTACATGATGTGGGAGAAGTACCAGGCGGCGAAGAAGCTCATCGCCGAGGGCAAGATCGGCAAGCCCACGTTCAGCCAGACGAGCTACTGCCGCAACTCGAAGGACGGCGAGTGGCTCTACTCGATCGACGAGAAAGTCCAGCCGGGCGAGATGCTCGACTGGGAAGCCTGGTGCGGTCCCAGCGGACCGGCCGAGTTCGACACCGAGGTCTACCACCGCTGGCGCCGGTACCGGAGGTATTCGACGGGCATCATCGGCGACCTGCTCGTCCACATGATGACGCCGATGGTCAACGCGGTCGATGCCGGCTGGCCCGTGCGCGTCACGGCGAGCGGCGGGCACTACATCGATAAGAAGATGGAGAACTTCGACCAGGTGAACCTCACGATCGAGTTCGAGCAGGAGCACACCATGATCGTCGCCGGCTCGACCTGCAACGAGCAGGGGCTCGAGGCGATGATCCGGGGCCACGAGGCGAACCTCTACCTCGGCGGCAACAACTGCGTGCTGCGCCCCGAGCGCATCTTCTCCGAGGACATCGATACCCTGGACATCGACTGCGACAACAGCTCCCCCCAGGAGAAGCTGCGGCTCGACTGGCTGGCCTGCGTCCGCTCGCGCGAGCAG
>SMVQ01000217.1 GCA_004357655.1 Planctomycetota bacterium | reverse complement strand
GACCACCTACAACACCGGCGGGCTCTGGCACCGCGGGCGCGGCGAGGACTGGAGCGACATGGAGTGGCAGATCCGCAACTGGCTGTACTTCACCTGGCTCTCGGGTGACCACATCACCGAGCAGCACATCCACAGCCTCGACAAGATCGCCTGGACGATGGGTTCGTACCCGGTGAAGGTCACCGCGAGCGGCGGGCGCGCGGTGCGCACCGATCCCAAGTACGGCAACATCTACGACCACTTCAACTCGGTCTTTGAGTTCGAGAACGACGTGAAGTGCTTCAGCTCCTGCCGCCAGTGGAACGGCGCTTCCTCCGACGTCTCCGACCACGTCTTCGGCACGAAGGGCGTCGCGCACCTCCAGTCGCACAAGATCGATGGCGAGCACCGCTGGCGCTGGCGCAGCGACGAGCCCGACGACATGTACCAGAACGAGCACGATGTGCTCTTCGCCGCCATCCGCGCGGGCGAGCCCGTCAACAACGGCGAGTACATGTGCCACAGCACGCTGATGGCGATCATGGCGCGCATGTCCGCGTACACGGGACAGACCGTCACCTGGGAGGAGGCGCTCGCGTCCCAGGAGAACCTCGCGCCCCCGGCCTTCGAGTGGAGCGCGCTCGAGGTGCGGCCGGTCGCCCGGCCCGGCGTGACCAAGTTCAGCTGACGGCGAACGCGGTCCCCGCTCACCGGTCGCGGCCGAACGGCGAGCTCTGCGAGAGCTGCTCGCCGATGACGTCCGCCGCGAGGCGCGCGCCGTGCTCGTTGAAGTGGCAGTCGTCGTAGAAGACACGCTCGTCCCGCGGCAGGACGGACGCGAGGTCGATGCACTCGACGTTCTCGGCCGCGCAGGTCGCGAGGAGAGTGCGGTTGTAGGCGGCCATGCCGGCGGCGAGCGCCTGGACGGAGTAGTATTCGGTCGCGCCGCTCGCGGGCTCGCGGTCCTTCCAGCCGAACCAGAGCAGCGCGCGCAGCTCCTCCGGCAGGTCCACCCGCCACAGGGCGGGCTGGGTGACGAAGACGATGCGCACGTCGTGTTCGCGCGCGATCGCGATCATCGCCCGGAGGTTGCGCGCGTACTCCCCGAGCGCGGAGTCGAGCTCGGGCAGCTCGGTGAGGACGAGGGCGGCCGCGCGTCGCATGCGCCGGCGCTCCTCGTAGACGCGCCCGAGGGCCTCCTCGCTCGCGCCCTCCGCCGCCCACCGGCGCCTTCGCAAGCGGTCGAGGAGCCCGAAGACCGCGGTCGAGCGGAGGTGCGCGAACGAGTAGGTGCGCGGGCGTTCGAAGAATGCGCGGTCGAGGGAGCGCGCGCGCTCGCCGGGCCGGTCCATGAAGCGCGGGTCGTAGTCCGCACCGCGTTGGAGCCGCAGGGCCAGGTCGTTGACGCCGACGAGGCACACGACGAGGCGGACCTCGGGGAGCTGGGGCAGGAGGTGACGCAACTGCAACACGTGCTCGCGGCTCGTGAGCCCCGACCGCCCTGCGTTGCCGACCCACGCCGGTGGACCCAGCCGCGCCTCGAGCAAGGCCGGCCAGGCCTCCGGCTGGTCGAGGTAGTCGCAGGCCGTCGTGCTGCCGCCGACGGCGAGGATGCCGTACGTCGCGTCGGGGCCCGGATCGTGCCCGCGCAACCCGCGCGCGTCGAAGGCGACGGTGGAGGGCCCACTCACCCCAGGCATGCGCTCGGGGTCGGGGTGATAAGTCGCGACGACCCCGGGCGCGTTCGTGTAGTAGCGGGGCGAGCGGTTCGCGCGCACGCGCAAGACGGCTTCGGCCGCAAGGAGGCTGGCGAGCAGCAGGGCCGCGGCGATCACGCCGGTGCGGGCGAGCTTGCGGAGGGGCGACTTCGTGCTCTCGACGTCGTTCATGGACGAAGGCTGCCGGGTCCGGTCAGGGCGCGAGCGCGTCCCCGGGCGCAATGTTCTCTCCGCCGCCATGCATGAACGGCTCCGACTCGACGCCGAGGCCCGCGGCCATCCGATTGATGTAGGCGAAGAACGCGACGTTGTGCGCCGCGTCCGTGACGTCGCGGTCCGAGAAGCCGACGGCGCGCAACGCGTCGACGTCCGCGCGCTCGACGGTCTCGGGCGCCACCGTGAGCTTCCACGCGTACTCGAGCAGCGCGCGCGTCGCGGCGTCGAGTGGCGCGGTGCGAAAGTCAACCTTCACGGCGCGCACGAGCTCGGGATCGTCGACCTCGGCACGGAGGTCCTTGGCGTGTCCCTCCAGTCAGTACAGGCACCCGTTCGCGCGCGAGACGACGAGCGCGATCATCTCGCGTTGCGCGCGCGAGAGACCGGAGGGGCCCATGGCGACGGTGGCGTGCAGCCGCATGAGGTCCGCGAGCGCGTCGGGGTTCTGGCTCATGAGCCGGACGATGCCCGCGACCCGGCGGTCACGCGTGCGGCTCGCTGCGTACTGGCGCGCCAGGGTGCCCGTCGCGTCGTCCTCGGGGATGGTGTCGATGTAGGGCATGCGGGCATTGTGTCGCCTGGGTGCGGTCCGTGCTCCCTCGGAATCGGGTTCGAGCGAGGTCGCCTTGCCCGGCGCCGTCATCCACGGTCCACGGAGGTTGTGACCGAAGATGACGGCGACGGGCAAGGCCGGGACGCGCTCTGAGTGGGAGCCATGTGCGTGCTTGCGGTGCGCTCAGCGACCCGGGACCAGGGCGAGTGGGATCAGGCCGTGCACCTGCCAGCCGACTCGCTGCAGCCAGGTTCGAGCTCGAGCGATGGGTGCGTGGATGGGGGAGTCGTGCTCGTGCCCTTCGACCCAGCCGTCGAACCAGCGGCCCGAAGAGAACGCGTCGAGGACGTCCTTCGCCCCAATGCTGCCGTGGCGCCGGCCGTTGTTCAGAACGTAGGCGAGCACGTTCCGCACCTCGCGCGGCGTGCGCAGGATGCGGTCGTGGAAGCGGTCAGCGAACACCTTGCCCTTCCGGCGCCACAACTTGTTCAAGGCCTTCGCGATTCGAATCTGGAGACCCTGCATTCCGCGCGCGAGGCTGCGGCTGTCCTCGGCCTCGACGATCATATGGATGTGGTTCGTCTGTACGGAGTAGTGATTCAGGCGGAATCCGAACCGATCGCAGCCCGCGCGGAACGAGCGGAGCAGGAGGAAGTACGCGTTCTTCTCGCGCAATCCCGGCAGGCAGCGCGCGATCCGGATCGTCACGTGTATGGGGAAGCGTGCCTCGAGCTCGGCGCGCCCGTGGCGGGAGACGCAGGCTGCCTCGCCGGTCGGTTTCCGTCCGGCACCTCTACGCTTGCCGCCCCACTCGGTGAATGTGAACTGAGCTTGTCTGTCTCGCTTACGTTGCACGCGGCTCCTCCATTTGATTGGGCACATATGCAAGACCGGACGGGAGCGGAGTGGGTTGCACTGACTTCGAGGAATGTTCTCGGCTTTCTGTCACGAGCCACGCGTCGCCATGCGCAGCGATCCCTCCCGCCACGCACCGGTGCAAGCCAGTTGATTGGGCACATATGCAAGCCTGCCGGGGGGGGAGCAGGTTGCGCTGCTCGCGCTCACTCTCCGCCGCGCGCCCAGCACGCTCGCCCCGCACGCGCGCCCCGCACGCTCGCGCCCCGCACGCTCGCGCCACCGCGAGCACCCGCAATACTCCCACCCAGAGCGCGTCCTGGCCCTGCCCGTCGCCGTCATCGTCGGTCACACCCTGCTTCGACCGTCGACGTCGGCGCTGGGTAGGGCGACCCTGCTCGAACCCGATTCGGAAGGGCACAGCGACCGGGACGCCCGTCTTTCTGCCCCCGCCTACGGCGCGAGCAACACCTTCGTACAGCCCTCCAGCTTCCGGTCGAACACCTCGTAGCCCCGCACTCCTTCCGCGAGCGGCAGGCGATGGGACACGAGCTCCCCGAGGTCCACGCGACGTTCTCTCACGACCTCCAGCACCCGTTCGACGTACCTGCGCGCCGAGCATCTGCCCGCCGTGTAGGTGAGGTTCTTGTCGTACGCCTCCACGGGCGAGAAGGCGAACGTCGCCTCCGTGTGTACCCCCGCCGCTGAGATCGTCCCGCCCACGCGCGCGATATCCGCCGCGAGCCGCGTCGCCACCGGGCTGCCGACGACTTCCAGCACGACGTCCGCTCCGCGTCCGGCCGTCTCGGCGCGCACGAATTCGAGCGGGTCCACGGCCGAGAAATCGACGCTCACCGCTCCGAAGCGCTCGGCCAGCGCGAGGCGCTCCGGGATCGAATCGATCGCGAGCACGCGCTCGGCCCCCAGCTCGCGCGCCGCCAGCACCGCCATCAGGCCCACGGGCCCGCAGCCCAGGACCGCGACCGTGCACCCCGGACCGACGCCCCCCGACTCCGCGCAGAACCAGCCGGTCGAGAGCACGTCGCCCGCGAGCAGCACCAGCTCGCGCGGCAGGTCCGCCGGGGCGCGCACGAGCGTTGAGTCGGCCAGGGGCACGCGCACGTACTCCGCCTGCGCACCCTGCAGCCCGACGCCGTCGGACACCCAACCGTAGACGGCACCCGATTCACAGCGCGCGGTGAGCCCGCGCTCGCAGAAGAAGCACGCGCCGCAGCTCGTGGAGAACGGGCTGACGACGACGTCGCCCGCCGCGAACGAGCTCACGGCGCTGCCCACCTCCACGATCTCGCCCAGGAACTCGTGACCCATCGTCGTGCCGGGATCCTGGCCGACCTCGCGCCCGTGGTAGACGTGCAGGTCCGAGCCGCAGATCGCCGTGAGCTCGACCCGGACAAGGACGTCGGTCGGGGCTTCGACCACGGGATCGGGCACCGACTCGACGCGGAGCGTCTCGGGTCCGTGGAACGTGAGGGCCTTCATGGGTGGCGGATTCTACGGGAGCGCCGGTGCGGAGCGTACGATGCGCGCCCCGAGGCGGAACCACCCAGCGCGATGTCCAGGCACACGAAGCTCGCAGTCCTCCCGTCGCTGCTCCTCGCGGCGTGCGCCGCCAGCGGCCCGCGCGCGGGCCGCGCCGACCGCGGCGACGCACCGCCGAACGTCGTCATCGTCTTCACCGACGACCAGGGCTGGGGCGACCTCGGCGCGAACGGCGGCACGGGCGTCCTGACCCCGAACCTCGACCGGCTGGCGGCCGAGGGTGTGCGGCTCACGGACTTCTACGTCACCCAGCCCGTGTGCTCGGCGTCGCGCGCGGGGCTCCTCACGGGCTGCTACCCGAACCGCATCGGCATCACCGGCGCGCTCGGCCCCGGGTCCAGGAACGGGCTGCACGAGGCGGAGACGACGCTCGCGGAGGTCTGCAAGAGCCGCGGCTACGCGACGGCCATCTTCGGGAAATGGCACCTCGGCCATCACCCGGAGTTCCTCCCCACGCGGCACGGCTTCGATCACTTCTACGGCATTCCCTACTCGAACGACATGTGGCCGTTTCACCCCGAGAACCCCGCGGCGTGGGTCGACCTGCCGACGATCGAGGGCGAGACGACCGTGGGCTTCAACACCGACCAGCGCCGCTTCACGACGGACTTCACCGATCGCGCCGTCGAGTTCATCGCCGACAACGCCGCGCGGCCCTTCTTCCTCTACGTCGCCCACCCCATGCCGCACGTTCCCCTGCACGTCTCGCCCGAGGGCGACGGCCGGACGGGCATGGGCCTCTACGCCGACGTGATCGCCGCGATCGACGTCTCGGTGGGCCGCATCCTGGACGCGCTGGCCGAGCACCGCATCGCGGACGACACGCTCGTGATCTTCACCTCCGACAACGGGCCCTGGCTGTCGTACGGCGACCACGCCGGCACGACGGGCGGGTTGCGCGAGGGCAAGGGCACGACGTTCGAGGGCGGCGTGCGCGTCCCGTTCATCGCGCGCTTCCCGGGCCGCATCCCCGCCGGGACGGTGTGCCGCGAGCCGGTGATGACGATCGACATCCTGCCCACGGTCGCGCGGCTCATCGGCGCCGAGCTCCCCGAGCGCCGGATCGACGGCCTGGACGTCTGGCCGCTCTTCACGGGCGAGCCGGGCGCGCGCTCACCGCACGCGGCGCTCTTCTTCTACTACAACCGGAACGACCTCGAGGCCGTCCGCAGCGGGCGCTGGAAGCTGCACTTCCCGCACGGCTATCGCTCGATGATCGGGCGCGAGCCCGGCAGCGGCGGCATCCCCGGCAAGTACGACTACAGCGTGCGCACGGAGCTCGCGCTCTTCGACCTCGAGACGGACGTGAGCGAAGCCCGCGACGTCGCCGCCGCGCACCCCGCGGTCGTGGCGCGGCTGAAGGCGCTCGCGGACGAGATGCGCGCGGACCTCGGCGACCAGCTCACGGAGACGCCGGCGAGCGGTGCCCGCGAACCCGGGCTGCACTAGCCTGGAGTTGCGCCCTTTTCGGCGGCGCCGAAGACCCCTCGGTGGAATTCCCGGGAGTTTCGCGCGAGGCCGCTCGGAAGCAGGGTGCGCAGAAAGTCACTGGCTCGGGACCAGGGGCCCGTGTGCCGCGCAGCTTTCGGTGGCGCGGTCAGGGCGGCCCTTCGGGCCGATGATGCGCGCGCTTCGCGCACGCGGAGGCCTACGGCGTACGGCAGCTACGCCGCCGGCTCGCCTACACGGCGAGCGCTCGAGTTTCGCCCAGGATGGCGAAACTCGAGACTAGCGAGCCGAGCTTCACCATGGGAGCCCTGCCTGGACTCACTCAGGCGCTGCCCGAAGCGGGCTCGAGCGCGGCGCGAAAGCCCGCTTCTTCGCGCAGGTCCTCGAACTCGGCCGAGCCCGTGACCACGCCGGCCATCGCGCGGTCGTGATGCACCATCGCGCGCAGGTCGTCGAAGATGGACGCGACGGTGAACGCCTGCATGCGATGCTGAGCGAAGGACGCGCGCCGGTGCAACTGTTTCATGCGCGCGCGGTTGTAGAAGCCGTCCGCCGATTCGGGATCCATCAAGAGCACCTCCGCCTCGAGCGCGTCGATCGGCGTCGAGCGCAGGTGGCTGTCGTCGGCGCTCGGCTCGAATGGACCGGAGACGGCCTCGTCCGCGGGCTCGACACTCCGGGGCGCGGGGCTCGGCGCGCGCCGGGGGGGCACGGGCGCATGGCTCGCCGCGGGCGCGGGCGCGCCGGCCATCCGCGCCAGGACGATGGGCGCGCCGTACCCGGCGAGGACCCCGAGCCCCATCAACCGCAGGTAGATCTCGAGTGCCGTCCGCGTCCCGTCACCGAGTCCGGAGAGCACGCCGTGGAGCAGCGTGAGGTCGATGAAGACCGTCACCGAAGCGCCCGCGACGCCGGCGAGGAGCGCACCGAGGAAACCGAGCTGGACGCGGTAGCCGGAGACCGGGATCACGAGCAGGAACCCGCCGTGCGTCGGGCAGGTGATCGTGCGGACGAGGTACCCGACGGCACCGCCGGTGAAGAGGGTCCAGGCGACCCACGCGAACGTGATGCCTTCGGCCATGGTGGGAGTGTCCTGGAGCGGGAAGAGGATCGCGGGCGGCACGAGTCCACCTTAATCGCTCCCAGGCGATTCCGGCACCCTCACCCGGCTCGCCGCGGGAATTCCGCGCGATTCGTCGCCATCGGTCGGTGTCCCGGTGGACTCTTCCATGGTCCACCCGAGGCCGAGGATTCCGCGCGCCAGCCCGCACCCATCACCGCCGGAACCACCGCCGGAACCACCGCCGGAACGCTGTTCACGCACGCGGACTTCCTGCGCGCCCTCGCCCGGGGTCTCCTGTCGGACTCGGGACCGGTCACTCCCCGATGCCGACCCACACCGCGTCGTGGTACACCGTGCGGCGCTCGGGCTCGGTCGAAGGAATCATCCGGAGGCGTGCTCGGTTGTCAGCGCGAGCAGGGCGCGCGCGCGAAGACGCGCCGCACGAGGGGCTCGAAATGTTCGAGGGGGAGCGTGTCGTAGCCTGGGTCGAACGAGCACTGATCCCAGTCGCGGCAGAAGTCGAGGGCCGCGCCGTAGTGCGGATGCTCCCTGTATTGCTCCCGCTCGTTCCGCTCGCTCTCCGGCCGGTTTGCGTAGTACGCGCGCTGGAAGGCGCCGTGGTGGTGCACGACCCAGGCGACGTCCGCGCGCACGAACGGGCGCAGGATCTCCGCTGCGACCGCGCCGTGGGAGCAGGGGGCGAGGATGTCGCCGATGTCGTGCAGGAGCGCCGCCACGACCCAGTCGTCGTCGGCGCCGTCGCGCTCGGCGCGCGTGGCGGTCTGCAGGACGTGTTGGAGACGGTCGATCGGATACGCGCCGTCGTCATCGGCCGTGAGTCGCAGATGCTCCAGGATGCGGTCCGGCAGCTTGCACAGGGTGCGCGCGTCGTTCGCGTCGATCAGGTCGAAGTCCCCGGGCGTGCCGCGGCGCATCTCCGTGAAGCTGACGGTGGGGTATGGGTTCATGGTCGGAGAGTGCCCCGCGCGGGGCTCCCAGTGTACAGGGGGCGATTCCGCGCGGGTCGGCGGTGCGGGGGGCGTCGGGTAGGATGAGCGCTCGGCGGACCGACGTTCACCGGCTTCCGGGATCGCCGCTCGATGAACCTCGAAACGATCGCGCTCACCCTGGTCCTCGTCGCCGTGACGCTGCCGCTGCTCGTCACGGTCGTGCGCGGACGATCCCGGGCCGTCCGCGCGGGCGGATTCGCGGCTTGGGCCGTGGCTTCCGCCGCGATCCCCTGGGCGGCGACGGGGATCGAGGCGCCGGAACCCCTCACGGGTCAGCCGGTCGAGGTGAAGCGGGCCGGCTACGTGTCCTCGCGCGCCTGCAAGTCGTGCCACCCGGACCAGTACGCGACCTGGCACCGCTCCTACCACCGCACGATGACCCAGTTCGCCTCCACCGACGTCGTCGCCGGACCGCTCGCGGGCGGGGTCGCCGTCGACGCGCGCGGTCAGACGTTCCGCCTCGAGGCGCGTGGCGACGAGGTCTGGGTGGAGATGGACGACCCGACGTGGGACCGTGAGTCCGCGGGCACGCCACCGCGCATCTGGCGCAAGGTCGTCCAGACGACGGGCTCGCACGAGGAGCAGTTCTACTGGACCTCCATGGGAGAGGGACGGAAGCTCTCGCTGCTCCCGGTCATGTTCCGACTGCTCGACGAGCAGCGCTGGGCTCCGCTCGACGGCTGCTGCATCAGTGATCCGACTTCGGTTCAGGAGTCGGAGACCGGGCGCTGGAACCGCGTGTGCAACCGCTGCCACGCGACGCATGCCTGGCCGGGGCTCGACGAGCCCGAGGACTCTCTGGGGTGGGACACGGTCGCCGCTGAGCTCGGGATCGCGTGCGAGGCCTGCCACGGTCCGGGCGCGGAGCACGTGGCGGTCAACCGCGACCCGCGGCGGCGCTACGCCCTGCACGCGAGCGGGGATCCCGACGACTCGATCGTGAACCCCGGCCGGCTCGACCAGCAGCGCGCGTCGGATGCGTGCGCGCAGTGCCACGGGGTCACGGCCTTCAAGGACAACGAGGCGTACGCCGCGTGGAAGCGGGACGGGTACCGGTACCGACCGGGCGACGTGCTCCAGGACCTGCGCCGGCTGCACACCGAGGGCGACGACAAGTTCTGGCCGGACGGGATGATCCGCGTCTCGGGCCGGGAGTACAACGGGCTCGCCCGGTCGCCGTGCTTCATCGACGGCGACATGTCGTGCCTCTCGTGCCACGTCATGCACAAGACGGCGGACGATCCGCGCTCGCTCGACGAGTGGGCGAACGACCAGCTGAAGCTCGGCATGGAAGGCAACGTGGCCTGCACGCAGTGCCACGGGTCGTACCTGGACGACGCCGTCGTCACGGCCCACACCCATCACGGCGCCTCCTCGAGCGGCAGTGATTGCATGAACTGCCACATGCCCTACACGACCTACGGGCTCCTCAAGGGCATCCGCAGTCACCAGATCAGCAACCCGAGCGTCCAGGAGAGCGTGGAGCACGGGCGTCCGAACGCCTGCAATCTGTGCCACATGGACAAGACGCTCGAGTGGACGGCCGAGTCCCTCGCCGAGTGGTACGGCGTGGCGGCTCCGGAGCTGTCGCGCGACGAGCGTACGATCGCGGCCTCGGTCCTGTGGACCTTGAAGGGCGACTCGGGCCTGCGCGCCCTCATGGCCTCGGGCTTCGGCTGGGACACCGCGCGCCGTGTCTCCGGCACCGATTGGATGCCGCCGTTCCTCATCGCGCTCCTGCGCGACCCTTACCACGCGGTCCGGTACATCGCGCATCGCTCGTTCCGAAAGCACGCGGAATCGCGGGTGCTCGACTACGACTTCATGGACGCCTCTGACGAGCTCCTGGAACGGACGACGCCCGCGTACCTAGAATGGGTGCGGAACGGCGCGGGGCGACGTCTGGCGGCGCGCTCCAAGCTGATCACGGAGACGGGCGAGCTCGATCTCGCCCAGTTCGAGCGCCTGTTCGCACAGCGCGACCTGCGCAGAGTGACGCTCAACGAATAACCGGACGGGCCAGCCGAGAATGTCATCGAAGAAGACCAGGGAAGCCGTCCCCGCCGCGGCCGGTATCACCGCGCTGCAGCGCCGGCACCTGCGCGTGGGTTGGTGGTCGATCGTGTTCTTCATCACGATGGGGACCGGACTCGAGCTCATGCACGGCCTCAAGGTCGACTGGTACCTGAACGTGGCCAACGAGACGCGCCGCCTCATGTTCACGCTGGCCCACGCGCACGGGGTCTTGATCGGAGCGCTTCACGTGGGCTACGCGTTCACCCTGGGCCTGGTCGAGAGCGCGGCGTCGCGGGCGGCGTCCGGTTGTCTGACGGCCGCGACGATCCTCCTACCCGGCGGGTTTCTGCTGGGGGGGATCGTCGTGTACGGGGGCGACCCGGGGCGTGGCATCCTGCTCGTGCCGGTCGGTGCGGCGCTGCTCCTCGTCGCGGCGCTCATCACCGCAGTGCGGGTCACGCGGGCCGGCTAGCATGCGCATGCAGCCGGACGAGCTCGAGGCCACGGCCCGGATCGCGGCGCAGGCGGCGGACCGCGCGCGGGCGGAGGTCCTCCCGCGCTTTCGCCAGGTGGCCGTCGAGACGAAGGCCGACGGCACGGTCGTGACGGAGGCCGACATGGCCGCCGAACGGGCGATCCGAGAATTTCTGCGCGAGGCGACGCCGGACTTCGGGATCCTCGGCGAAGAGCTCGGTGAGGAGGCCGGGGAGCGCGGTCGCCCCGTGTGGGTGGTCGACCCCATCGACGGCACGATCAACTACTCGCGGGGTATCCCACTGTTCGCGACGATTCTTGCGCTCGTCGACGAGGGCGAGACGGTGGTCGGCCTGATCGATCTGCCGTGCATGGACGAGCGCTACGTCGGCTGGAAGGGCGGGGGCTGCCATCGCAACGGCTCACCCGTGCGAGTCTCCGGGGAGCGGGATCTCGCGCGGGCGCTGGTCGCGCACGCCGATCCCTACCTGTTCCGCAGCGTCGGGCAGGAGGCGGTGTTCGCGCACATGCAGGCGACGTGCCCGCTCCTGCGCGGGTACAGCGACGCGTTCGGTCACGCGCTCGTCCTCGGCGGGGGCGTGGACGTCATGGTCGATCCGAGCCTCGCCGCCTGGGACCTCGCGGCCACGCGGCTGCTCGTGCCGGAGGCCGGCGGGAAGTACCTCGAGTTCGCGCACGCGAGCGGCCGGCTCGGGTGCGCGTTCGGGAGCCCCGCGCTCGTGGAGGAGCTCGCGGAGTTTCTCGTGCTCGATGGAGGCGCGGCGTGACGCTGAAGGTCGAGAGCCCGTACTCGGGTGAGCTCGTGTGCGCGGTACCCTTCGATGACGCGGCCTCCATCGAGCGCAAGCTCGCCCGTGCCGCCCTTGCGCAAGGCATCTGGCGTGCTCGTCCCGTCGCGGAGCGCGTGCGGGTCGTGGCCACGGCGCTCGAATACTTCCGCACGCACGCAGCAGAGGTCGCGCGCGACATCACGCTCCAGATGGGCAAGCCGATCGCGCAGTCGCGGAACGAGCTGGCGGGCCTGTTCGAGCGCGCGGAGGCCATGCTCGCGCTCGCCGAGGAGGCGCTCGCCCCCGACGTCCTTCCGGACAAGCCCGGCTTCCTGCGGCGCATCGAACACGTCCCGCTGGGCGTCGTCTTCGACCTCGCCGCGTGGAACTACCCGCTCCTCATCCCGATCAACGTCGTCGTGCCCGCGCTCCTGTCGGGCAACGCCGTGCTCTTGAAACATAGCGCACTGACGCCGCTGTGCGGCGTGCACTTCGAACGGGCCTTTGCCGCCCTCGAGCCCCAGGGCCTGTTCGCGAACCTCGTGGTCACCCACGAGGGCGCCGCGCGGATCGTGGCCGACGAACGCGTGGCGCACGTCGCGTTCACGGGCTCGGTGGCGGGTGGGCGCGCGGTGCAGCGCGCCGCGGCGGGGCGCTTCATCGAAGTCGGTCTGGAGCTCGGCGGCAAGGACCCCGCGTACGTCGCCGCCGACGCGGACCTCGACCTCGCGGTGCCGAACATCGTGGACGGTGCGTGCTACAACGCGGGCCAGTCCTGTTGCGCGATCGAGCGCGTGTACGTCCATGCGACCGTGCACGCGGAATTTCTCGAACGCGCACAGGCCCTCCTCGCGGAGTACCGCACCGGCGACCCGCTCGACGAGGGGACGACGATGGGCCCGCTCGCGCAGCGGAAGGCGATCCCGTTCCTGGAGGATCAGGTCCAGGACGCCGTGCGCCGGGGCGCGCGCCTCCTCGCCGGGGGCACGGGCACGGACGGCCGATTCTTCGCGCCCACGCTCCTCGACGGCTGCCCGAACGACAGCGAGGTCATGCAAGCGGAGAGCTTCGGCCCGCTCCTTCCGGTGCTGGCCGTCGGGAGCGACGAGGAGGCGCTCGCGCACATGAACGACTCGCGCTTCGGGCTCACGGCCTCGATCTGGACGGAGGACGAGGAGCGCGCGGAGCGCATGGCGGCGGGACTCGAGACGGGCACCGTCTTCATGAACCGCTGCGACTACCTCGACCCCGCCCTGCCCTGGACGGGCGTCAAGGACAGTGGCAAGGGCGTGACGCTCTCGCGCTACGGGTTCCAGCACCTCACGCGCAGGAAGAGCATTCACCTGCGGGTCAGTCGCAAGGCGTGACCCGGAGTCCGTCGGAGAGCGCCGTCCCGGTCCCATCGGGGTGGGCCGGGTCGCGGTACCAGAATCGATAGAACCGCGCCGCGCCGACGGGGTCGGGTGTGACGCCGTGGATTCGTCACACGGATCGTACGGGCCGGTACGCGGGACGGACGTCGATCGGCGGGTGCACGCCGGCCCGCGCTGGTATCGTGTCGACGCCCCGCTGCCCTCACCCAAGGCGCCCGTGAAACACCTGCTCCAGCTGCTGTTCCTGCCTCTCGTCCTCGCCTCGGGCGTTGCCGCACAGACCGTCACCGTGCGCCTGGCGCACAAAGCCGCGGACGGGCCGATCACGGGCCGCCTGCTGCTCATGCTGTCGCGCACCGAGCGCTTTCGCCCGGGCGAGAACGGTACGCCCATCTTCGGTATCGACGTCCGCGAGCTCGCGCCCGGTCAGGCGGCGACGATCGGTCCCGGCGCGTTGGGACATCCGGTGCGCAGCCTCGCACAGATCCCGGCGGGCGAGTACTGGGCCCAGGCCTACCTCCACGTCTACACCACCTTCGAGCGCGCGGACGGTCACACGGTCCTGCTGCCGATGGACCGGGGCGAAGGGCAGCGCTGGCGCCGCTCGCCGGGCAACCTGTTCTCGCAGCCGACGAAGATCCAATTCGATCCGAACGCGGACGAGCCGATCGAGCTCACCCTCGACCAGGTGATCCCGCCGATCGAGCCGCCGGCCGACACCGCCTGGGTCAAGCGCGTGCGGATCGAGAGCGCGCTGCTCACCACGTTCTGGGGCCGGCCGATGCACATCGGCGCCACGGTGCTGCTGCCGCGCGACTTCGAAGCGGAGCCGGATCGCCGCTATCCCGTGGTCTACATGCAGGGCCACTTCTCGTCGCGCCCGCCCAGGGGCTTCGGGCGCGGTGGCGAGTTCGATCGCTATTGGAAAAGCGATGCGGCACCGAAGCTGATCCTCGTCACGTTCCAGCACGCCAATCCCTACTACGACGACTCGTACGCAGTGAACTCGGCGAACCTGGGTCCCTACGGCGACGCGATCGTCCAGGAGCTGATCCCGGAGGTGGAGCGGCGATTCCGTGCCATCGGCACTCCCCACGGGCGCGTGCTCACCGGTGGCTCGACGGGCGGCTGGATCGCCGCCGCAATGCAGGTCCTGTACCCGGACTTCTTCGGCGGCTGCTGGAGCTTCTTTCCCGATCAGCTCGATTTCCGTAACTACCAGATCGTCAACATCCTCGCGGACGAGAACGCGTACTACCTCGAGCACGAGTGGTCCAGAGTGGCGCGTCCGGGGAAGCGCCGGACCGACGGCAACGTGGACTACACGATGGAACAGGAGAACCTGCTCGAGGAGGTGATCGGCACGCGCTACCGCTCCGGCGGCCAGTGGGCGATCTGGAACGCGGTGTTCGCGCCCGTCGCCGAGGACGGTTACCCGCGACCGATATGGGATCCCATGACCGGCGTGATCGACCACGAGGTCGCCGAGTGGGCGCGCGACCACTACGACCTGCGCCACATCCTCGAGAGCCGCTGGTCCGAGCTGGGGCCGAGGCTCGTGGGCAAGCTGCACCTCTACGTGGGCCGGATGGACAACTACTACCTCGAGGGCGGGGTGTACCGAATGGAGGAATTCCTCGAGCGGACCGAGGCGCCGCACTACGGGGGCGTGGTCGAGTACGGGCCCCGCGGTGGGCACGGCTGGTCGCCGTTCGAGGGCAACGAGCTGCTCGAGGAGCTGGCGAGGCACATGGAGCGCGAACTGGAGCGCGCCGGGACGGGGCAGTGAGCGATCAGCCCACCGCGGGCGGGGCGAAGCCGTCGCGGTAGTTGCGCTTCACGATGGTTGCCGTGGCCTCGTCGTTGTTCGTGAACGCGAGCGCGGCCTTGTCCCAGCGCAGCTCCTGACCGGGGAAGCGGCTCGCCTTCACGGCCAGGAGCGCCGCCTCCGTGATCCGCGCGCCGTCCACGAACGGCGTCCGCAGCTCGGTCTCCACGCCGAGGATGGTGTCGACCCACGCGTGCCAGTGATTGAGCTCGGGGAACTCGGGCAGGCCCGGCATTTCGAGCCCGTCGGTCATGGTGCCGTCGCGCCAGATCTCGAGCCCGCCGCCCGCCGAGAGCGCGAGCACGCCGCCCTCGCAGACGACGACGGTCATGTTGGAACCGGCCCACTCGCCCGCCGGCAGCCCGAGGGCCGCGCGCGACGGCCTCTGGTTGCTGTCGCTGTAGTGGAGCGGGAAGAACTTGCGCGCGAAGTTCTCGGAGTCGACCGCGTACGTGATCGTCGATTGGCAGGGACGGGTGTGGAACGTGTCCGCCGCCGCCGGGGCGTGGGTCGTCACGGCGATGGGCGATAGTAGCTCGTCGTAGCCGAAGAAGATGACGTCGAGCACGTGTACGCCCCAGTCGCCGAGTCCGCCGCTCCCGAAGTCCCACCAGGACCGCCACTTCGTCGGTACGAGGTGCTCGCGGTAGGGCCGCTCCGCGCACGGGCCGAGCCAGAGGTCCCAGTCGAGGCTCTCTGGCGGAGAGAGGGGCCCGGATAGCTCGCGGTCGAAGTTGAAGTAACTGCCCCGATTGGGTGAGCCGGTCCAGGCGTAGCCCGCGACCGCCTTGCCGAGCACGCCCGAGCGCAGGATCTCGACGGCCGCGCGGCGACCGGGGTAGACCATCCGCTGGTTGCCGACCTGCGTCACAAGGTCGGGCTTGGCCGCGATGGCGCGCTCGATCAGCACGATCTCCTCGAGCTGATGGACGAGCGGCTTCTGACCGTAGACGTGCTTGTCGTGGGCGAGCGCCGTCAACATGATCGTGGCGTGCGAGTGGTCCGGCGTCGCGACGATGACCGCGTCGAATTCGTCGGCGCGATCGGCGAAGGCCGTGCGGTAGTCCTTGCAGGTGAACGCATCCGGATGGTCCTCCGCCGCCTCAGCCAGGTATTCCTCGTCCACGTCGCACAGCCCGACGATCTCGGCCGACGGGTGTTCGGCAACCGTCTTGCGGTCCTTGGCGCCGATGGTGCCGACCACACCGATCGACAGCACGCGCAGCTTGCTGTTCGACTGCGCCGGAACGACCCGTGACCACCCCACGGTGGCCACGCCCAGGCCGGCGGCGCCGGTGGAACGGATGAACTCGCGACGGGAGAGGCGGGGAGGCATGGTCTTGTCCTTGGTGAAATGGAACCGGTGCAAGTCCCTTCCCTTTTCGTTCCGTTCCTGCGCTTCCTGTCTTCCTGCTATGTCTGCTTCTGGTCAGGCATGCGCGGCCGCCCATGCCTGACCAGAAGCAGACATAGCAGGAAGACAGGAAGCGCAGGAACGGAACGGAACGGAAAGGGAAGGGAAGGGGGAGGAGGTCAGGAGGGGGTGACGTACGCCGCCGTGATCCCGCCGTCCACGGTGAACGTCGTGCCGGTCACGTAGGACGACTCGTCGCTCGCGAGCCACAGGGCGGCCCGCGCCATCTCGCTCGCCTCGCCGAAACGACCCATGGGGACGTGGACGAGCCGGCGCTCGCGCTTCTCCTCGGTATCGAGGAACTTCATGAGCAGCTCGGTGCGCAGGGGGCCGGGGCACAGGGCGTTCGCGCGGATGTTCTCGCGCGCGTGCACGACGGCGAGCTCGCGCGTCATCGCCAGCACGCCGCCCTTGCTCGCGGTGTATGCGAGCTGCGGTGTCGCGGCGCCGAGGAGGGCGACGAAGGACGCCGTGTTCACGATCGATCCGCCGCCCGCCCGGCGCAGGGCGGGGATGCCGTACTTGCAGCCGAAGAAGACGCCCTTCAGGTTGACGGCCATCGTCCGGTCCCACACGGCCTCCTCGGTCGCGACGGCGTCGTCGTCCGCGGGGTCCATGATCCCGGCATTGTTGAAGAGCACGTCGAGGCGTCCGTAGGTCTCCTCCGCGTGCCGCACCATCGCCTCGCAGTCCGCGGCGCGCGCGACGTCGGTGAGCACGAAGCTCGCGCTCCCGCCGCTGGACTCGATCTCCGCGACGACCGCGCGCCCCGCCTCCTCGACGATGTCGGCGACCACGACGCGCGCGCCCTCCGCCGCGAAGAGCACGGCCGATTCGCGCCCGATGCCGCTCGACGCTCCGGTGATCAGGGCGACCTTGTCCGCGAGGCGCACGGTGGGCTCCATCATGTGTTCGTGGACGCGGCGGCGGCTTGCATCTCCGCCTGCTTCTGGGCCTGCAGGGTCGGATTGTCGTGAGCGCTCGTGCGCGAGTGCGTCGTCGCCATCGAGACCATCCCGTGGCCGAGGCCCTTCATGTCGTTGCGCCACAACACCTCGCCGTTCCTGGGGTCGAGCGCGAACAGGTAGCCATAGGTGCCTGCGAAGAGCACGCCGTCCTCGACGAGGACCGTCACGAGGTTGTAGCCCGTGCCCTTGAGGTCATTGCGCCACGCCTCCTCGCCGGTTCGTTTGTCGAAGGCCGCGAGGTACCCGTGGGTACCGACGAAGAGCAGCTCGTCCGGATCGCTTTGGGTCATGGTTCTTGCTCCGAATGTGCGGCCAGCGTAGCCCCGTGGGCGGCGAACCTCACGTCTCGTGTCCGGCGGCGGACGCGACGAGCCAGTCGAAGAGGCGCTGCTGGCGCGGATCCTCGGCGGCGGAGAGCTCGGGATGCCACTGCACGGCGACGAGCCCGGGCCGGCCTGCGAGCTCGACGGCCTCGATCACGCCGTCGGACGCGTGGGCGACGGCGGTGAGCCCGCGCCCGAGCGCGCGCACGGACTGGTGGTGCCAGGAGACGGACGTGAAGGTGGGCTCTTCCATGAGCGCGGCGAGGCGCGTGCCCGGGAGGGCCCGCACCTCGTGCGGCGTCGGCTCGCGCGGGGGCCGGCGGTGGGCCACGCTCGTGCCGAACTCGTCGGGGATGTGCTCGACGAGCGTGCCGCCCAGGGCGATGTTGAGGATCTGCACTCCGCGGCAGATGCAGAGCACGGGCAGCTCCGCGCCGATGAGCTCGCGCGCGAGCTCCAGCTCGCTGGCATCGCGCTCCGCGTCGAGCTTGTAGAGCGCCGCGTGGGGCGCGCCGCCGTACGTCGCGGGGTCGATGTCGCCGCCACCGGCGAGGATCAGCGCAGCGATCGTCCCGAGCCACTCCGCGATGCGCGTCTCACCCGGAGCCATGAGGACCGGAATCCCGCCCGCGCGGCGCACCGCGTCGACGTACTCCGCGGGCAGGTGGAACTCGTTCGACCCGTCGCGGCCGTAGGTGGTGATGCCGACGAGGGGGGCTGCGGGTCGTTTCGTGGGCGTGCTCAATGGCGTCCGGTTCCAATGCGGGTCTTCTTGGGCCGGTCCTTCCTCTCCCGTTCCCTTCCTGCTCTTCCTGTCTTCCTGCTATGTCTGCTTCTGGTCAGCATTGGCGGCCGCCAATGCCTGACCAGAAGCAGACATAGCAGGAAGACAGGAAGACAGGAAGGGCAGGAAGGGAACGGAACGGGAGAGGCAGGGCGTCTAGACCTGCTCGAAGTAGCGCGCGCGCTCCCAGTCCGTGACCGCCGAGTCGTAGGCGGCCTGTTCGCACCGGAAGAAGTGCGCGTAGTGCTCGATGACGTCGGGGCCGAAGGCGCGCGCCGTGAACTCGCTGGCGGTGAACAGGTCGCTCGCCTCGCGCAGGCTCGCGGGCATGGTCGCGAGCTCGTCCGCCGCGTACACGTCGCCCGCATGCGGCGGCGGCGGCTCCAGGCCCTGCTCGATCCCGTCGAGCCCCGACGCGAGGCTCGCAGCGAACGCGAGGTAGGGATTGCAGTCCGCGCCCGGTATGCGGCACTCGATCCGCAGGCTCTGCCCCGATCCGACGACCCGGAAGCCCGCGGTGCGGTTGTCGAAGCTCCACGCGATACGCGTCGGCGCCCACGACGCGGCCTGGTAGCGCTTGTACGAGTTCACGTTCGGGGCGTAGAAGACCATCACTTCGGGCGCGTGCGCCATCCAGCCGGCGAGGAAGCCGCGGAACACGTCGGAGCACGCGACTGGACCGGCCTTGCCCGCGCCGGGGAACGCGTTCGCGCCGCCCTCGTCCTCGCGCGCGAGGCTCATGTGAATGTGACAGGAGGAGCCCGCCTGCCCCGCATCCTGCTTGGCCATGAACGTGACGCTGCGCCCCGCGGCCTCGGCCATCTCCTTCACGCACTGCTTGTAGACGCAGTGCCGGTCGGCCATCGTGAGCACGTCCGTGTAGCGCACGTTGAGCTCGTGCTGACCGAGGCCCCACTCGCCCTTGGAGGTCTCGACCGGCACGCCCGAATCGCGCAGGTTTCTCCGCAGCGCGCCGACGAACGCCTCCTCGCGCGTGCCCTGCAGGATGTGGTAGTCCTCGAGCTTCCAGCCCGTCGGCTCCAGGCCCGCGTACCGGGCCTCGGCCGCGGCGCGGTAGGAGTCCCGGAACATGTAGAACTCGAGCTCCGAGGCGGCATCCACACGGAACCCGAGGCCCGCGGCGCGCTCGACCTGCGCCTTCAGGATCGAGCGGGGGGCGATGGGGAGCAGCCCGTCCGCGCCCTCGGCCGCCACGTCGCAGAGGACCAATGCGGTACGGTCGAGCCAGCTCGCGATCCGCAGGGTCGCCAGGTCGGGCAGCAGGTGCACGTCGCCGTAGCCCTTCTGCCAGTTCGTGAACCGATACCCCTGGACCGGGTTCATCTCCATGTCCGCGGTCAGGAGGTAGTCGCAGGCGTGCGACCCGTCCGCCACGGCCGTGTCGAGGAAGAACTCCGCGTCGTAGCGCTTCCCCATGAATCGTCCGTAGAGGTCGGTGAAGACGACGAGCACCGTATCGATCTCGTCGGCGGACACGCGCTCGGTGAGGTCGAGGGCGGTCAGCATGCCCTTGGTCTCGGAGGCGGTCATGGCGCGCGTAGCGTACCCCCGCGCGGACTTGCCCCCGCACTCGAAATCCCCCTTGCGGGCGGCCCCACGGCCGGCGGGGGAACCTCCGCACGGGATTGACGGATTCGTGCGGATGCGCGCGGGCGGTCGGCCGATCGAAGGCGACGGAGCGAGGCCGTCGGTCGGCCGACACGGGCGCACAGCCGCGCCCTCCCAGCGACAGTCGAGGAGCACAGGATCGTGAGCATCTCCAGGACCCAGATCACAGCGAACGTACGCAAGGCACTGATCCGCCATTGGATCGATCTCGAGTGCCTGAAAATTACTCCATCGCGCGGCGTCGTGCGCGTCTCCGGCGAGCTCCGCACCCTGCGCCGGGATGTGCGGCACGAGGGCCTGACCAGCCTGCTCCAGATCCTGGAGGACGAGATCCGCCGCTGTCACGGTGTCGAGCGCGTCCTGTTCGACCTCACCAACTGGCAGAAGGACCTCAAGGGCGATTGGGTCTGCACGCGGGGGGGCGCGGCGCGGGCCGTGTCCCGGTCGGGCTCCGGCGACGCCCCGCGCGAATAACGACGGAGGCTTCGAGCGCCGGTGCACGGGTGTCGCGCGGCGCCCATCCGTTCGGAGGACCGGGCCCCACGCCCGCTGGGTGGCCACTCCGGAGGACATTCGGAGGACACCCGAAGGTCACTCCGTCCGGCCGCGCGGTGCAGGGGTACGTATGCGCACCGCGTGCAGGGCCCACTGCGGCGTACTTCGGGCCCCGGCCAGGTGGATTCGGTGGAGCGGCCCGCGGGTTGCTATGGGTGTACCATGGCGTACTCGCGCGGCGCGGCGATCGGGGGATCGCTTGAACCCGCGCGCGGCACGTCCCACGAGAATCCTCCGACACGCAATTCGACCCCGAACGAAAGGAAGGATCTCGGCAGTCGCCGGGAGCCGCGAGCATGCCCCACACCACCCTGCTCCTCACGTGCCTGGCATGCTCGCTCTGCGCGGGCTACGCGACGGCCCAGGCGCCGGACGAGGTGCCCGTCACGATCAAGGAGCTCGACGTCGAGGGCGCGATCCGCGAGTTCCGGGGCTTCCAGGCACGGCTCGGGCAGTTCCGCGACGAGATCGGCGCGGGCCGGGAGATCGCCAAGGAGACGTCCCAGATCCTCGCCGAGCTGCGCGCGACGGCGTCCGAGGAGAACGGCTACAACGAGGCCGCCAT
>SMVQ01000216.1 GCA_004357655.1 Planctomycetota bacterium | reverse complement strand
GAACCGCATCGCGCGCGCTGGGGTCGCCTCGAGCTACGCTGGCCCGGGACTCGAATCCGCGTCCGGCCGCGACCAGGATTGCCCGCCCGCACACGGCCCTGGCACAATGCCCGGCTCAATGTCCATCACCCGCTTCCAGTCGCAGACCGACCCGCGCGCGCCCGATGCCGGCGACAAGCCCAAGCTCCACGTCGTGACATTCGGCTGCCAGATGAACAAGTACGACTCGCTCCTCGTCGAGGGCCGGTTCAAGCGCGCCGGCTACGTGACGACCGGCTCGATCGACGACGCCGACGTGGTGCTGTTCAACACCTGCTCGGTGCGCGACCACGCCGAGGAGCGCACGTGGTCGTGGGTCGGGGAGCTCAAGCAGGTGAAGGCGGAGCGACCCGATCTCGTGATCGGCGTCATGGGCTGCATGGCCCAGCGCGTCGAGGGCGAAGTGTTCAAACGCGCGGGCCACGTCGACCTCGTGGTGGGCACGCGGCAGTTTCAGCACCTGCCGGGCATGGTGGCCGAAGTGCGCGCCCGGCGGGCGCGGCCCGACGCGTTCCGGGCGCGGGACATGCGTCTGCTCGCCACGGACATGACGGAGGACGTCGCCGTCGAGCGCGAGGGCGAGGAGTACACGGGCGGCCGCCACGGCTACCTCGCGGTCATGCGCGGGTGCGATCTCAACTGCACGTACTGCATCGTGCCCACGACGCGCGGGCGCGTCCGCTCGCGACCGATCGACGATCTCGTGCGCGAAGCCGAGTGGATGGTCGCCCAGGGCGCGCAGGTGATCACGCTGCTCGGCCAGACCGTGAACAGCTATGGCGAGGATTTTTCCGTGCCCGGTCCGGGCGAGGCTCGCATGCTCGGCCGGCAAGGCCGACCGAGCCTCGCCGACCTGCTCTACCGGCTCCAGGAGCTCGAAGGTCTCGTCCGCATCCGGCTCGTGACCCTGCACCCCTCCTACGTGACGCGACCTTTCGCCCGGGCGATCCGGGACTGCGACAAGGTCGACCGTTTTCTGCCGCTCCCCGCCCAGTCCGGTTCGGACGCCGTGCTGAAGCGGATGAAGCGTGGCTACAACCTCGACCTCTACCGGAAGCGCGTGGCGATCCTGCGCGAATTCGTGCCCGACATCGAGCTCGGCAGCGACTGGATCGTCGGCTTCTGCGGCGAGACCGAAGCGGACTTCGCGGGCAGCGAGGCGCTGCTCGAGGAGCTCGAGTTCGCGGTCAACTACATCTTCAAGTACGACCCCCGGCCGGCGACGCACGCCGCCGAGCGGCTGGACGACGACCTCGACGTGAGCGTGAAGAAGGCTCGCAATCGCCGCTTGCTCGCGGTCGCGGAACGGGTGCAGCGGACGCGGCTCGCACGCTATGCGGGCACCTCCGTGCGCGCGTTCGTCGAGTCCACCTCGGAGCGCGACCCGCGGGTCCTCCTGGGGCGCACGATCCACGGCGTCCCCGTCTCCTTCCGGGGAGCGCAGGAGCTCGTCGGCACGACGATCCAGCTCGCGATCGACGAGACGACCGCCTACGGGCTGGCGGGTCGGGCACCGGAGCTGGCCGGGCGCTGAGCGAGCGCCGGCTCCCCGCCCTGGTTCCGGTCGCCCTGGGGGAATCGCGGGCGGGCTCGTGGCACGCGGTGGAGCAGCGGGCACCTCCAGGCCCGATGCCGCGTCCCGTGCTCGTCGACACCGCGCGTGCCGTTCAGCTCGCGGCCGCGAGCCATCGCGGGCACGAGCACGACTGAAGTGACCCGCGCCGCTCAGGGCGCAAAGCTCACCTCGAGCGCATTCGACGTGTTGAACGCCGTGCCGCACGGGCTGCCGGCGTCGCGGTAGAAGCCCTGGAAATGCCACGTGCTCCCGGCGGTGATCGCACCGGAGACATCGAAGGTCCGGCGGCTCGTGGCGACGATGCCGGGTCCCTCCGTGATCGTGCCCGATCCGCCGGGATCGTGCGTCGGGAAACGAAACAGGGCGCCGCTCACGCACAGTTGCCCGTCGCCGAACGGCGCGGACGTCCGCCCCGCTCCCATGAACACGAGCCCGGGCTGGTTCCCGGGCAGGCCCGAGACCGTGATCACGAGGTCGTCGGCCGAGACGCTGGGGGAACCGGAGCCGGTCAAGCGCGCCCCGACGCCGGTCGAGTTCGCGCATCCGAACCCCGCGTCGTTGCCGCACGGTCCCGCAGCCGCGCAGGTGCAGTAGGTCGTGCCCACGCCGGGCGCGACGAGGAATGCGTGGACCGTGCCGGCGTCGGTCGCGCTGCCGAGCTCGACGAGCGGCGCCCCGATGAGGGCCGTGTTCCCCTTCAGGGCGACCGACCACCCGAACCGGTCGTTCTCCCGTCCCACGGGCGGGGCGAGCCGCGCGGCCTGCCTCCACGTCGTGCCGCTGCGCTCGAAGAGATAGGCGGAGCCGGCGCCGCCGACGACCACGGGCTCGGGGGCGCCGACGAGGATGTGGTCCTCGGACATGGCGACGGACCAGCCGAACAGGTCACCCGCCTCGATGTCGTCCGCGACGAGCGTCGTCGTCTCGACCCACGCCGTGCCCGACAGCTCGAACACGCGCGCGGAGCCGGAGCGGTGTCCCGCCGTGTCGTCCTCGTCGACACCGGCGACGACCGTGTCGCCGACGAAGTTCACGCTGACGCCGAGGTGGTCGCCTTCCACGGCGTCGAAGTGAGTGAGCTTGTGGGTCTCGTTCCACGACCCCCCAGACCGCTCGAACATGTACACGGCGCCGCGCTTGAGATCCTGGTGGGCGGAGCCCACGGCCAGGCGGTCGCCGTCGAGGTGCAGCGCCCACCCGAACTCGTCGAGCGGAGCCGTGTCGTGGCCGATGAGCTGGGCGGTCTCGTTCCAGGCCGTGCCGTCCCAGTCGAAGACGTAGACGGCGCCGGACTGGAAGCCGGCTTCCGGGTGACGGTACGCGCCGACGACGGCGGTGTCCCCATCGATCGACACCGTGTACCCGAACTCCTCGTTCGGCGCGCCGTCACTCGCGACGAGCTTCGCCGTCTCGACCCACGACCCGCCGATGTTCTCGAACACGTAGGCGGCGCCGGCAAGGTTGTCCTTGAAGCTCGTGCCCACGAGCACGCGCCCGCCCGAGATCGAGACCGTGCGTCCGAGCCGATCCACCGCCTCGGCGTCGCTCGCGGTCAGCTCGGCGACCTGGGTCCACACGGAGCCGATGCGCTGGAACACGTAGGCCGCGCCGGCCAACGGCGCTACGCTCGAGTCCTTGACCGCGCCCACGACGGCAAAGTCGCCATCGATGTCGGCGGAGTAGCCGAACTGTGCGTTCCATGAGGGTGCGGCCGCCGTCAGGACACCGGCGCCGCATGGATCGAGATCGCCGGGAGTGAGCGTTATCGCGGCGGCGAGCGCCACGCAGTGGGTGAGCTTGATGAAGAACATGGTGACTCCGGGACTGTCAGGGATGGCGCGCCAGTGTAGCGAGGGTCCGCTGTTCCGGGGGCTCGGCTTCGGATGCGCCTGCTCGCGGCTCGCGTGTGCCGCCTGGACTCAGAACTGGAAGTAGATGAACGGCGTGTCGGTCGCCGCTATCCACGGCATGGCGAGCGCGGTCGCGGCGCCGAGCGTGGTGGCGAAGGCCCAGTCGGGGAGGCGCGCGAGGGCGCGCTCGATGAGCCCGAGCTTCATCGTCCAGTGCACGAGGAGGAAGCCGGCCACGGCCAGCCACCACACGGAGGGGAGGGTGGCGAGAGCGGGGTCCTGCGCGCCGAAGGGCCACAACATTCGCGTCAGGCAGGCGAGCGCGCCGTCGACGTCAGCCGATCGGAAGAACGTCAGCGAGAGGATCCAGACGAGGTTGACGTAGAGCCGTCGCGTCCACACGGTCCGTCGCTCGAGCCATGCCCCGAGCCCGATCCCCTCCAGGACGAGGAACGCGCCGTGGATGAAGCCCCAGATCACGAAGTTCCAGTGCGCGCCGTGCCACAGACCCGAGAGCAGGAACACGACGAGCAGGTTGATGTAGGTGCGTCCGACGCCGCGCCGGTTCCCGCCGAGCGGGATGTAGACGTACGCGCGAAACCAACTCCCGAGCGTGATGTGCCAGTGCTGCCAGAACTCGCCGATCGAGCGTGTGAAGTACGGAAAGTCGAAGTTCAGCGGGAGCTGGTAGCCCAGGAGGAGCGCCAGCGCGATGGCCATGTCGGAGTATGCGGAGAAGTCGCAGTAGAGCTGCAGGTAGAAGAGCACCGTCCCCAGCCAGGCGCTGGCGGCATCGAAGGCGGCGGGATCGGCGAACATCTGGTCCACGACGGGGGCGAGGTGGTCCGAGAAGCACGTCTTCTTCACGAAGCCGAAGAAGAAGAGCGCGAGCGCCGCGCGGACGGGCACGTCGGCGAAGCGCTTCTTCGTCTCGAGCTGCGGCAGGAACTGGATGGCGCGGACGATCGGCCCCGCGACGAGCTGGGGGAAGAACCCGACGAACAGTGCCAGGTCGAGCAGGCTGCGGGTGGGCTTCAGTCGTCCGAAGTGGATGTCGAGCGTGTAGGAGAGTGTCTGGAAAGTGTAGAAGCTGATCCCGACGGGCAGGATGATCGATAGGATCGGCGCGGAGACCTCGAACCCGATCGTGCTGAGTAGCGCCGCGCCCGACTCGACGAAGAAGTTGTAGTACTTGAAGAAGCCGAGCAGCCCCAGGTTGCCGGCGATGCTTGCGAAGAGCCACGCGCGGCGACGGAAGGTGTGCTCGGCGGCGTGGAACACGCCGCGCCCCGCGAACCAGTCGAGGAACGTCGAGGCCAGGATCAGGCCGAGGAAGCGCCAGTCCCACGCCGCGTAGAACGTGTAGCTCGCCGCGAGCAGCCACACTTTGCGCGCCCGGTGCCACGGCAGGGCCCAGTGGACGAGGAAGACGACCAGGAAGAAAACGAAGAACCGCGACTCGACGAACAGCATTTAGCGCGAGCCTGGGTTATTCATGAAGAAGCCGAGCTAGCGGTCGATGGTGTCGGCGAACTCCGTGGCGAGCAGGCGTGTGAAGGCCTCCGCGCCGGCGCGGGTCAGGTGGTTCGGGTCGAAATGGGCGGCGGGCTCATAGAGCTCCGGATACTTGGCGGGCTGGTTGAAGGCGAGGAAGTTCGGGATGAGTCCGGCGCGCTCGAGCGAGAAGCTCATGGGTGTCGGGGCGGTGCGCGGGCCGCTGTAGTAGACGGCGCGAGCTCCGGCGGCGGTGATCGCCGCGAGCTGATCAGCGAGCGCGCCGAGGTTCGCGTGGCGCTGCACGGGCGGGAAGCTCGCGTTCGCACCATCGATCGCCGCGACGCGGGCGTAGTACCGGCGCTGCTCGGCCAGGAACCGCTCCCGTCGCTTCCGCCACTCGTCGCCTTCGATCACGTCCAGGTCGACGTAGCCCGCGAGCCGCTCGAGGTCCTCGCGGGTCGGCAGCACCTCGTCCGCGTCGAGGGACAGCAGGGAGCGCACGATAGCCGTTCCCTGGCTCACGTTCGCGAGGTTCACGCCCATGAGGAGGAGGTGCGTCCAGGCGGTCCACCACTTCCAGTACGGGCCGTCCTTCGCGGAGGGCGCGCCCACGATCCTGGGCAGGCACTCGATGGCGTAGCGCGTATGGAGGACGTCGTGCCAGCGCACCGTGCGCGCCGCGAAGAGGTTGCTCACGTAGTAGAGGCGCGGGTCCCAACCGGCCGACTCGACGAACACCCACGCGAGTGAGGCGGGCTCGAGCTCCAGGACGCGCCGCAGGAGATGGTCGGCCTCGAGCGTGCTCATCGCACCCACGCCGAAGTTGAAGGAGCGCATCGGCCGGCCGCGCTCGCGCAGCACCTCGTCGAACACGTGCGGGACCACTCCGTACGCCGTGACACTCGTCCCGACGAAGATCGCCTCGAACTCGTCCTTGTGATCCGCGAAGTACTCGAACTTGGCGCGCTGGCCGTATTCCGACGGCCAGGGGCGGAGTGCGCGGATTGCGCGAGCGACCAGCAGGAAGCTCGCGACGCTGATCGCGATGCAGAGGAGGCTCCGGCCCGGGGCGTTCACCGTGTGATTCTCCGTGCGGCTCGAGGCGTCCGCCTCGGAGGCGTCACCCGAGCAGATCCTTGATCGTCTCCCGCTCTTCCTCCAGCTCGGCGACGGTGGCCGCGAGCTTCTCCGTGAGGAATGCGTTCATGGTGAGTCCTTGCACGATCTCCCGGCCGCCGGCGCCGTCGGAGCGCACAGGGAACGAGCTGATCAGTCCCTCGGGGACGCCGTAGCTGCCATCGCTCTTCACGCAGACCGAGCGCCATTCACCCGCCGGTGTCGCAAGGGCGAGGTCCTTGACGTGATCGATCAGCGCATTCGCCGCGGAGGCTGCGCTCGAGGAGCCGCGTGCCGCGATGATCGCTGCCCCGCGCTTCTGCACCGTGCTCAGGAACTCGCCCTGGAGCCAGTCCTCGTCACCGATCACCTCCGCCGCGGGCCTCCCGTCGATCGTCGTGTTGTAGACGTCCGGGACCTGGGTCGAGGAGTGGTTGCCCCAGATGAGCGTGTTGCTCACCGCGGTCGTCGCCACCCCGGCCTTCCGCGCGAGCTGGTTCTGGGCGCGATTCTGGTCGAGCCGCGTCATCGCGGAGAACCGCTCGTCCGGCACGTCCGGCGCGGAGTGCATCGCGATCAGGCAGTTCGTGTTGCACGGATTGCCCACGACCGCCACGCGCACGTCGGAGGCGGCGTGGTCATTGATGGCGCGCCCCTGGCCCGTGAAGATCTTGCCGTTCTCGCTGATGAGGTCCTTGCGCTCCATGCCGGGCCCACGTGGCTTCGAGCCGATCAGCAGCGCCCAGCTCGCATCCTTGAACGCGACCGCCGGGTCGCTGGTGAGGACCATGTCATGGAGCAGCGGGAACGCGCAGTCCTCGAGCTCCATCGCTACCCCGGAGAGGGCCTGCATGGCTTTCTCGTGCGGGATCTCGAGCATCTGGAGCACGACCGGCTGGTCGGGGCCGAACATCTGGCCGCTCGCGATGCGGGGCAGGAGGGCGTAGCCGATCTGCCCGGCGGCGCCGGTCACTGTGACTCGCAGGGGTGTCTTCGTCATGGGCTCGGGGAGGGCTGGGGGGGCGTTCTGGAGGGGCCCGGGGGGGATGAGTGCACCAGTCTGCCGGGCCGGCACGGCGAGGGCACCCTCCAGCCTTCTTTTCCTGACCCACGCGCCTCGGCCCCCCTGATGCAGAAAGAGCATCGCGCGGCGGGTCGGGGCCTACGAAGTTCCGATAACAGCGGTACCTTTAGGATGTCGGTTCCACTATCTAGAGCCGTCCCGGCGGCCGCGCTCGCGGCCCGGAGATCCTACGAATGCGTGGCGTACTCGAAACCCTGGACGAAGCCGCTCGGCGAACGCTCCTGGAGGAGCTCGGTGAGAGTGCGCGTGCATTCCGGTTCGACGTCGCGCCCAACCCCTGTGTGGGCGCCGCCGTGGTCGCAGGCAGCGAGGTCGTGGCGCGCGGCTTCCACGAGGCGTGGGGCGAAGACCACGCGGAGCTCCGAGCGCTGCGGGCCGCCGCCGCTTCGGACGTGCCGCGGAACGAGTGGGACATGCTCGTCGTCACGCTGGAGCCTTGCAGCTCGCGCGGGAAGACGCCGCCGTGCGTCGACGCCATCATCGCGAGCGGGATCAAGACCGTAATCGTCGGCGCGCTCGACCCGGACCCGCGTCACCGCGGGCAGGGCCTCGAGGTCCTGCGCCAGGCCGGGATCGAGGTCGAGTTGCTGCATAACGCCGCACCGCTCGACATCGTCAGCCCGCACTTCCTGCGCTGGACCTCACGCGATCGCCTCCGGCGGGCGCGCCCTTGGACCCTCGTCAAGTGGGCGCAGACGCTCACGGGTCAGCTCTCCCCGCCCCAGGACGTGGGCGACGGGCGGTGGATCTCGGGTCCGGAAGCCCGCGCCGAAGTGCAGATCATGCGCAGCCACGTCGATGCGATCGTCACGGGGATCGGCACGGTACTCGCGGACGATCCGCGGTTCACCGTGCGACCGCCCGGAAACACGGACGCGCCCCCGATGCGTGTCGTGCTCGACTCGCTCCTGAAGACGCCCCCGGAATCCAGGCTGTTCACCGCGCCCGGTCCGGGCGAAGCGGGCGGGGTCGTGCGAGTGCTCGGGATCGTCGGCGTCTCTCTGCCGCGCGAGCGCGCCCTCCGGAATGCCGGTGCGGAGGTGCACGGTCTCCCCGGCGGCAAGGACAAGCGCCTGGACCTGCGCGCGGTTCAGACATGGCTCTGGGAGCACGGCGTGCGGCGCGTGTTGCTCGAGGCAGGGCCGGCGCTGATCGGGAGCTACTTCGACGAGGGCTTCATCGACCAGCTCCGCGTCGTTACGGGCAGCGTCCGCGGGGGCCGCGGAGAGTCGCTCGGCGAGCGCCTGGCCACCGCCCGTCTGCTGGAACGCCGGGACGGGGAGCTGGGCGAGGACGCGGTGCTCGACGCTTTTCTGGAAGGCGCAGAAAGCTAGCCCGGATACTTCCCGAACAACCCGTTCTGGACACGCTGCCTCTCGTGTCGGCGCCAGGGGACCGAGCTCCCATGGACGTCGATGCGTCGGGCGGCCGCCAAGCGCGTGCCGCGGGCCGGGTCGTCGCCAAGCTCCAGGAGCTCGTCCGTGAGGACGAGCCGCGCGAGGACGTCGTCGGGCGCGGCCGCCAGCTTGCGCTCGAGGTCACTCCGCGTCGCCGATCCCGAGTGGATCCGGCGCAAGTCGCCGAGGAAGGCCGCGGGCTGGACGTAGCCCCCGATCGGGTCCTCGGCCCGCCCGTCGAGGCCCACGAAAAACATGATCGGCACCGTGCGGACCGGGAAGACCTCCGCGCGCCGCCTGCCCGGGGCACGGAGTAGCGCGAACCCGGACGACTCGCCGGAGTCGTTCGGCGTCGAAGACCTCGGCCGAGGGTTGGAAGCCGAGGCAAGCTCGCGCCGCAGGGGGACCCGAGCGACCGATCGATGCCTTGCCCTCGCATCGGAGCGGCGGCAGGATGCGCGGCCATGGCTGGCATCGGCGTCCTCGTCACGAGCTATCCCAAGCTGAGCGAGACCTTCATCGCGCAGGAGATCCGGCTGCTCGAGGAGTACGGGTTTCCGGTGGAAGTCTTCGTGCGGCACGCGTCCGGCGAGACGCGGACGCAGTCGATCGTCGACGAGATCGTGGCGCCGGTCGTCTACCTGCCGCGCTTGCCGGGCGGAATCCGCGCCTTTGCCTCCGGCAACCTCCGCGCCTTCACGCGCCAGCCGCTGCGCTACCTCGGCGCGCTGGGCGCCGCTCTCGGTCGGTCGGTCCAGCTCAGGGACGGAACGCTGTGGCGTTTCTTCGAGGCCGGCTGGCTCGTCGGCACGCGGCGGATCGGCCGGGACGGCGTCACCCACCTGCACGCGCACTTCTTCCAGCGGACGACGCGCGTCGCGGAGCAGGCGGCGCGAATCGCCGGAGTGCGCTTCACGGTCTCGGCCCACGCCTACGACATCTACACCCAGCCGCCCGCCGTCGTGCGCAGGCTGGGTGCGGCCGCGGACGCCGTTCTGACCTGCACCGCCGCCAACGTGCGCCACCTGGTGCAGGCGATCGGCCTCGATCCAGCCAAGGTGCACCTCGTCTTCCACGGGGTCGACACGACGCGCTTCCAACCGCGCGCGGCGCCCGTGCCAGGCGTTGCCGGAACCGAGGACGCGCCGCGCTTCGTCACCGTGGGACGGCTGGTGCCGAAGAAGGGACTGGACGACGTGCTGCGGGCGTTGGCGAAGCTGGCCTGTGACTTCCGCTTCGACATCTACGGCGAGGGGCCGCTGCGCGGCGAGCTGGAAGCCCTCGTGCGGGAGCTGGGGCTCGAGGGTCAGGTCCGGCTCCACGGAGCGGTGCTGCAGGAGGAGCTCGTTCCGGCGCTGCGTGCGAGCGCTGTCTACCTCTGCGGCTCGCGCGAGACCGAGGACGGCAACCGGGATGGCATCCCGAACACGGTCGCCGAGGCGATGGCGGTCGCGCTGCCGGTCATCGCGACGCGCGTGTCGGGGATCCCAGAGCTCGTCGAGGACGGAGTCACGGGCCTGCTCGTCGAAGCGAACGACCCAGCCGCATTCGCCACTGCCCTGAATCGCCTGGTCGCCGACCCGGAGGAATCCGAGCGATTCGGCCGGGCGGGCCGCAAGCGTGTCGAGGAAGTCTTCGAAACCCGCACCTGCTTCGCCGCGTGCGCGCGCCTGCTCGAGCGCTACCGCTAGCGTACGAGCCGCAGGAAGGCGCTGGAGTCGACGTGCTGCGGCTTGCCCTGCAGGACCGAGCGTTTCGTCAGGCGGGACAGGACGTGCAGTTCCAGAAAGGGCAGGTACTCGGCGACAGGCGGGGCGCCCGCCTTCGCCAGTGCGGTGAGGAAGGCGCTCCGTCGATCGCCCAGCCAGCGCAGGCTGGCCTTGGCCAGGCCCAGGCCGAGCAGGTAGTCGCGGTGGATGCTCTCGATGTCGACGAAGCGCAGGGCGCCGCCGCGGTCGCGGATGAGGTTCTTGGGCAGGAGGTCGCCGTAGTCCCATCCGAGCCAGACTTCCTCCGGCGTCGATGCCTGCGCGTGCTCGACCAGGCGTGCGTGCAGTTTCGTGTCCAGCACGCCGACGTCGTGCAGGAAGGCGAGGTTCGCGAGGATCTCGATGTCGGCCGCGCGTTCCGCCTGGGGGACCTTGCGCGCCTCGTGCGCGTAGAGCCTGGCGAGGACGGGCGCCAGTTCGTCCGGCAGCGCGGTCTCCTCCGCCGTGACGAGGTCGCCGTCGACGAACTCGACCCAGACCTCGTCGTCGTATTGCGACACGAATGGGGGCAGGATGCCCGGCAGCGAGAACGCCTGGAGCGTCTCCGCCACGCGCAGGGCCTTCGCCGCGTCGCCGAAGCGGGTCCGCTTGTAGCGTCGGTCGCCGATCGTGACCAGGTAGACGCGCTGGCGCTTCACGTAGCGATCGGTCAGGAGCGTGGTCGCCGCGCGCCGGAGCCGCTGGCGGAGAGGTTCGAGCCGTCGCTGCTTCATCGTCGGCAGGGAGCGTAGTGGGTCGTCCTGTGGATGCCAATCCTGGTCGGGATGCCAATCCTGGCTGGCCTTGCGCACCCCGATCCGCTCGGGGATGATGGGTACCGCGTTCCGTGGAACGAGGACCCGTTCCGGTCCGCACCCGCCCGGAGGGCCCGGCCTTCCGACCTTCGCGAAGTCCACCGGGTCCCGAACGGGCCCGCACGCTCCCGCATGGCTGTGACACCCCGAGCCTCGAACGGCGCCCGCGCCCCGCGCGTCACGGTCTTCGTCCCGGTCTACGACCGCGAGCGGTACGTCGGGGACGCGATCGAGAGCGTCCTGGCCCAGACCTACTCGGACTTCGAGCTCCTGCTCGTCGACGACGGTTCGACCGACCGCAGCGTCGAGGTCATGCGCGCCTACGCGGACCCCCGTATCCGGATCGTCGAAAACGGCGTGAACCTGGGCATTCCGCGCACCCGCAACCGCGGGCTCGAGTTGGCGCGCGGTGAGTACATCGCGCTGCTCGACAGCGACGATCGGATGCTGCCCCGGCGGCTCGAGCGGCAGGTGGCCTTCCTCGACCAGCACGCGGACTTCGCCCAGGTGGGGGCCTGGTGTCGGATGATGGACGAGGGCGGCCGACCCTTGCGGCGGATCAAGCGCCAGCCCGTCTCGGCGGAGGACTGCCGCGTGCAGCTGCTCTTCCGCTGCTGCCTGAGCAACCGCACGATCCTCGGGCGCACGGCGCTGCTCCTGGAGCTGGGCTACCGCAACGACTACCCGCGCTGCCAGGACTACGATCTGCACGTGCGCCTGTCCGAGCAGCACTCGATGGGCAATCTGCCACGCGTCCTCGTGCTCGGCCGCATTCACGAGGGGCAGATCACCGTGCAGACGAGCGAGCTCGGCGACGCGCGGAAGCGCGCCATCGTCGCCGGGCAGCTCGAGCGCCTGGGCGTCGAATTCGAAGCACAGGACCTCGATCCGCACCTGACCCTGTCACGCATGCGGAAGCTCCAGTTCACGCCAGATGCCGAGTACCTCGACTGGGCCGAGGACTGGCTGGTTCGGATCGGCGAGGCGAATCGGCGCACCGGGCGCTACGACGAGCGCGTGCTCCAGCGCGCCCTGGGCGAGAAATGGCTGCGCGCCTGCTGGGCCGCGCGTGGCGCCGACCTCGGGCGCGGGAGCTGGAATCGCACCCTGCGCTCGCCCCTGCGCGGCGCCGTCGGCGCGAGCCTGTGTCGACACCTCTCCACGTCGATCAGGCGCGCCCTGCCGGCCGGGCTGCCCTGAGCGTTCCCGATCCGGTAGATTGTCGCGATGACCAAGGCACTCGAAACTCCGTTCCCCACCTTCTCCGTGGTGACTGAGTGGGAGAACGTGAAGCTCTCCGACTTCGATCGCGCGCGCCGCATGCTGAAGGCGCTCGCGACACAGCTCGCGGAGCTCCGCCCCCAGTTCGCGGCCCGGCCCGAGGTGATCTTTCTGCACGACCGCGAGGCGATCGACCTCGAGGCCGTCAAGGCCGCCGTGGCGGAAGCCTTCACAGACCCGGACGTCGCGAAGCTCACCTTCGTGGCGACGGACGGCGCGGACTACTATCAACAGAAGAACATCGGTGTCTCCCTCGTCGACACCGAGCTGGTCGTCTTCCTCGACAGCGACGTGATCCCCGAGCCCGGATGGCTCGCGGGGCTCCTCACGACGTTCCGCGATCCGTCCTACGATGTCGTCGGCGGCACGACCTTCCTCGACCTGAACCGCTTCTCGTCGCGCGCCTTCGCCCTGTTCTGGTTCTTCCCGCTCGAGCAAGGTCGCGAGGGCTTGCGCGAGTCGCGGCACTTCTTTGCGAACAACGTCGCCTTCCGCCGGGAGGTGATCGCACAGAACCCGTTCCCGAAGCTCCCGAGCCTCCGCGGCGCGTGCTCGATCCTCGCCCAGGAGCTGATGGCCAAGGGGCACAAGATCTTCATCAACGAGTCGTCGCGTGTCTGCCACCCGCCGCCCAACGGTGTGCGTCACGTCCTGTATCGCGCGATGTGCCAGGGACACGACGACCTCGTGCTGGGCAACCTGCGTGAGCCGCACAAGTTCCGCTCGGCGTTCAGCAACGCGCTCTGGCGCTTCCAGAAGCGCGTCCGCCGCGCAGCAAAGCGGATCGTGCTGCACCGCAAGGAGGTGGGCCTCGGCTTGGTCGGCACGGCTGGCGCCGCGGTGCTGGCGGTGAACTACTTCCTCTTCTACCTGGTCGGCCTCGCGATCTCCGTCGTCGACCGCGACTACGTTCCGAGGCGCTTCCCTGTCTGAGCGCGGCGGGCGCCGTCCTTCAGCCGGCGCCAGGCGAGTCTCCAGCGCTGGAGCTTGTTCCGGTGCTGACCGAGCAGGTCCGAGTCGGCGAACGGCAACACGGCGTCGGTCCCGAGCACGACGGCAGCCTTCTTCAGGAACCGGTACCACACGGTCGCCGCGGCGCGTGAGACCTCCGGGGCGTCTCCGCCGTGGAACGCGACCTCGCGCCGCACGAGCTCTTCGAGCCAGTCCTGCGCCCAGCGCAACGTGCCCTCGTCGATCCGGCCCTCGAGCTGCTCGACCTTCGCGGTCCCGAGCAGGAGATGGCGGTCGAGCTCCTCGGGCGTGGGCTCGAGCCCGAGCTCGGAGAGCCGCGTGGCGAAGATCCCGCGGCGCACGCTGTTCTTCCGCTCGTGGCCCTGGACGGTGATGCGCGCGTCGTGCTGGCGGAGCTGCACCAGGTCCTCGGGGATCGCCGCCAGCCCTTCGTGTCGCGCCAGGCGCCCGAAGAGCTCGAGGTCCTGGGACACCGGGCAGTCCTCGCGGTACCGCTGCCGCGCCATCACGGCCCGGCGAAACATCATGGTCGACTGCCGCGGCGCGCACCGGAACATGTTCGTGAAGGCCAGGCCCGGAGAGGTCGTCGGGCATTTCTGAAGCCGCAGGGGACGTCCTGCGGTGTCGATCACCCGCGCCCAGGAACCGACGCCGGCCACGTCCCGGTGCGCGTCGAGGAACCCGACCTGGCGCTCGATGCGCCGTGGCCGCGCGAGGTCGTCGCTGTCGAGCACGGCCAGGTACTCGCCCCGCGCCTCGTCGATCCCGCGGTTGCGGGTGCGCGGGATGCCGCGGTTCTCCCGGTTGTCGACCAGGCGCACCCGTGGATCGGTGAAGGCCCGGACCACCTCGCGCGTCCGATCCCGCGAGCCGTCATCGATCACCAGGCACTCGAGGTCCAGATGGGTCTGGGCGAGCACGCTCGCGATCGCGGCACCCACGAAATCCTCGCGGTCGTAGGTGGGGATGAACACGGTCACGCGGGGAGCGGTCATGGGCTGACCATATCGTAGGATTTCTGCCCATGGGGCCGATGGTCGTTCGCTGGAACCTGACGAGGAAGCGCCGGCAGTGGCAGCGCGCCGATGTGCTGGTGATCTCGACGGGCAAGAGCGGGCGCACCTGGCTGCGCGTTCTGGTCCACCGGGCCCTCGCGCTCCACTTCGACGTGCCGTTCGACGCGGAGCGCATGGGACGCGACAGGGAGGACATCCCGTACCTGGTCTACACGCACGAGCTGGCCTCGTACATGCGCGACGATCCGCTCGGGAGGCGTCTGCTGGGCCGCTCGCTGGTGCCGGCGAGCATCGCGAACCGCAAGCAGCTCGTGCACCTGGCGCGCGACCCGCGCGACGTGATCGTCTCCAGCTTCTTCCACAAGACCAGGCGCTCGAAGCGCATCGACTGCACGCTCGCCGAGTTCATCCGCCACCCCCGCTACGGCATCGACGGCATCGTCTGGATCCTGAACCGGTGGCGCGCGCGCTTCCACGGCCACCCCGCGTCTCTCTGGCTGCGGTACGAGGACATGCGGGCGGACCCGGCGCGGGAGCTCGGGCGGGTGCTGGCATTCCTCGGGGTCGAGGCGACGCCCGAGCACGTCGCCGGCGCCGTCGCCTTCGCCAGCTTCGACAAGATGAAGCAAGGCGAGGCCCGGGACGCTTTCGGGACCGACAAGCTGCGTCCGGGCGATGCCGCGGACCCCGACTCCTTCAAGGTGCGCAAGGGCAAGGTGCAGGGCTACCGCGACTACTTCCAGGGGGCTGACCTGGCGTACGTCGACCGGGCGGTCGCGCGGCTCGACCCGTTCTACCGCTACGCGTGAAGGGTCAGTCACCCTTCGGCGCGAGCACGTGGCCGACCAGCGCGTCCATGCGCTCGGCGACGATCTGGTTCCCGCGCCCGTTCACGTGACAGGTGTCGATGTAGATGTACTCGTCGACGTCGAAGGCGTCCGTCAGGTCGTGCATCCAGTCCTCGCCCTCCTCGCGGATGATCTTCTGCACGAGCGGGTAGACGGTCATGTAGCACGCCGCGCGGCGTCCGCGCGTGCGGTCGGCGAGGTACTCGACGTTCGGCTCGCCGAGGACCGCGGTCGGCTGCAGGAAAGCGTGGAACTCCGCACCGGCGAGCGCTGCCACGCGGCGCGCGATCCGCCAGTTGTTCACCATCGTGTCCGCGACCCTCTGCGCGAACTCCGGGTCGTCCGGGCAGAGCACCTCCGGCTCGTCACCCACGATCCCGAGCTCCTGCCCGATCGCCCGCGCCACCTCGAGCGTGCTGCCGACGAGCCCATCGGCCACGGCGCTGCCCCGCTCCATACGGCGCGCGATCTTGCCCTGCTCACGGTGCCCGGTCAGCGACACGTCCTCGCGGCAGAGCGAGTAGAGGTCGTTGCAGCCGTCGTAGAAGATCACGAGGTCCATCGGCTCGCTCTGCGTGACGAGATCGATCAGGCGCGCCAGGGCCTGGCGGCTGACGTAGCCCGACTCTCCGTGATTGTCGACGACGTACTCGGGGTGGAGCGCGTTGAAGTGCGCCGGGATCGTATTCTGGTCGTCGACGCCCGAGCCCCACATGGTCGAGCCGCCGAAGAAGCGCACGTGGCGGGCGGCGGAGTCGCCCGGGTCCCGATGGGTCGGGTGGACGCGGTCGCCGGCGTCGTTCACCGTGATGACCTCGCCCGCGAAGGGCGCCCGCGTCCAGGCGACGTAGGGTTGGTAGACCGTCTCGAGCTGGCCGAACTCGCGGTAGACCCTGTACGCCAGCTCCCCATCCTCGAGGCTCGCGCGCTTCGCCTTGGCGCTGACCTTGGGCATCCAGCGGCGCTGCAAGACGCGTCCATCGATGCAGAGCGAGGCCACGAAGTTGATCGACCACAGCACGACCAGCGTCGTGAACAGGACTCGGAGAACGGGACCGCGCTTGCTTGCCACTGGGATTCCTCTCGGACACTCGAAGATCGCGACCATGGTAGGACGACCGTGCCGGGCAAGCATCCCTTGCTTCGGCGCGCGGGGGAGAGGAACATGCCGGGTCGAACACCCCTCGCAGGGCCACCGAGACACCCCATGGCAGATTCCCTCGACCCCGAGCACCGCAAAGCTAGAGGATGACCGGGGGGAGCGCGATGCTGAGGGCCGTTGGCCTGTCCAAGAAGTACCGCGGTCGCGCCGTCGTCGAGGATGCCTCGATCGAGGTGAGACGCGGCGAGGTCGTGGGACTTCTCGGGCCGAACGGCGCGGGCAAGACCACGTGCTTCCAGATGATCTGCGGTCTGGTCAAGTGTGACGCAGGCTCGATCATCATCGAAGGCGTCGACGTGACCGAGCTGCCCATGCACGCGCGCGCCCGCCTCGGGCTCGGCTACCTCCCGCAGGAACCTTCCGTGTTCCGGGACATGAGCGTCGCGGACAACGTCGCCTGCGTGCTCGAGCTGCGCCGGGATCTCGACGCGGACGGCCGCGCCAGGGAACTCGAGCGCCTACTCGACGAATTCCAGGTCGCGCACCTCGCCGGCAGCCGCGGAAAGTCGCTCTCCGGGGGCGAGCGCCGGCGCGTGGAGATCGCCCGTGCGCTCGCGGGGGACCCTGCGTACGTTCTGCTCG
>SMVQ01000215.1 GCA_004357655.1 Planctomycetota bacterium | reverse complement strand
GTGCGGTCCTCGACGACGAGGCCGTCGAGCCGGCTGCGGTGGAACGCGTCCACCGCGTCCGCCTCGGACCGCACCAGGGTCGCGCCGTGCAGGCGGAAGCTTGCGTGGAGGAGCAGCGGCGCGCCGGTACGCTCACCCACGCGCGTTAGGAGCCGATGGAAGCGAGGGTCCCGTTCAGCGTCGACAACCTGGACCCACGCGGTCCCATCGGGCAGCACCGCGGAGGGCGCCGCCCGCTGCAGCGCGTCCTTCGCGGGCACGACGACGTGCGCGAGGCGGAGCACGTCACCGGCCCCCTCGGGTGCATTGACATACTCAGCTGCCCGATCCGCGGGCAGCGCGATGCCACACGGGAGGAAGTCCTCGCTCTCCTGGATCGCGGCGAAGAGCCGCCCGCGCCCCGCGGGGTCGCGCGCGTCAGCGAGAATGCTGCGCGTCCCGAGACTGTGCGGTCCGAACGGCATGCGCCCCCGCACCCAGCCCATGCACGCGCCCGCGGCGAGGCGTTCGGCCAGCACGGTCTCGGCGGCGTCCACGTTCCCGAGCTGACGCGCGCCTTCCTCCGCGAACGCGGGGTCCAGCGCTTCCCCCAGCGCGGCGTCGGCCTCCGGCGCACGTTCCGCGCCGCGCGCGGCGGAGAGCGCGAGCGCCGCGCCCAGAGCCGCCCCTGCCTCGCCCGGGTCGGGCGGAACGAAGAGCCGGCGGAAGGGTCCGTCGGCCAGGATGCGGGCGTTCAGCGCGCGGTTCGTGGCGAGCGCGCCGGCGAAGCAGAGGTTCTTCGAGGGCACGCGTCGCCAGAGCTCGTCGCAGAGCGCGAGGACCCTCTGCTCGAGGACGACCTGCAGGCTCGCGGCGACGTCCGCGTCCCGTGCGTCGGGCGCCTCGATGCGCAGTTTCGCACCGGGGAACCGCGGCGGCCCGAGCCGCTCCTCGAGCGCCTGGTCCCACAGCCGCTCGGCGTCGAACGGGAATCGGAAGCACGTCGTATCGATGGCGAAGCTCCCCGCGTCGGCCGGCGCGACGAGTTGCTCGAAGGCCGCCTCGAACCGCGGTGCGCCGAGCAGGGCGAGGGCCTCGAGCTTCGCTTCATCGTGCCCCGGCTCGAAGCCCAGGAACTGCGTGATCGTCGCGACGAGCATGCCGAGCGAATGGGGGAAGTGCGTCTCGGCATGCACGGTGAGGTTCCTGCCCCGCCCCTCGGCCAGCGTCGTCGTCGCCCACTCCCCCGCGTCGTCGACAGTCAACACGGCAGCCTCCTCGAACGGCGACAAGAAGAAGGCACTCGCCGCGTGCGACCGTTGGTGCTCGATGAAACGGACCCGACCGATCGGCACACCCACTTCCTCGGCGATTTTGTGCTTGAGCCACAACCGATCGCCGAGCCAGAGGAACATGGTGTGCGCGAATGGCTTCGTAGCCCGCGGGAAGGCGCGCAGCTGCGTGACGAGCAAGCGCTCGAACTTGCGCAGCGGCTTCTCGTAGAAGACGACCTCGTCGAGCTCCGGTCCCGTGATGTCCGCCTCGCGGAGGCAGTAGCGGATCGCGCGCGTCGGGAACGCGGGGTCGAGACGCTTCTTCGTGAACCGCTCCTCCTGCGCTGCGGCCACGGGCGTCCCGTCCACGACGAGCGCCGCCGCGGCGTCGCGGTGGAAGGCGGAGATCCCGAGGACGCGCATCAATACTGGCTGTCGAAGGGGTCGTCACCGGCAGGTTCGGCCGGCGGTTGCCAGCCTGCGCGAAGCTTCAGCCGCCGCGCGCCGAGCCCGAACGGCACGAGCAGGGTCCAGTAGAAGATCCGCATGACGGCGCGGGAGAAGCTCGCAGCCGAGCGCGCGCCCAACCGTTGCCACGCGCCGATGAACCGCGATCCTCGTGCGGCCTCGAGGCCCTCGCGCACTTCCCGCTCGCGCCCCTCGCCGCGCCATTTGTCGAGGAACTTGCCCGTGTAGGACACGTGGTACTTCTCGTCCTTCAGGATCTCCTCGAACACCGCCCGCGTGCCGGGGTCGTGCGCCGTGAGGTCGTAGTGCATCGTGAAGAGCTCGGCGGCACACAGCTCGGCCACGTGCAGCATGCAGACGTACGCCACTTCGCCCATCTCGTCCGCGAGCCCGGCGCTATAGAACCCGTGTGCGTCGAGCTCGCCTCGTCGACCGCGCGAGAGGTCGTACGCCTTGCCGCCATCGGCGCTCGAGCTCAGCGCGGCGCCGGCTTCGTCGCGCACCGCGGCCGCACGGTTCCGAAAGAGCGAGGCGTGGCGGATCTCGTCCCGTGCATGCCGCTCGATGTGCAGCCGCAGATCCGGGTCGGAGATCCGTCGCGCGGCGGCCGCGAGGTCCTTACCCCCGTCCTCCTCGGTCTCCGCGAAACTCTGAAGAGTGCGGAAACGTCGGACGGGGTCTGACCATACGGCGCGGTTTCGCCGGCGCGCGAACCAGGCACCGGTGTTCATCGAGATTCAGTCTACTCGGACCGTGCGCCCTTGGAGCGATAGTAGGCGAGAAGGTGCTCGCGCCGGGGCTGGCGGAGCTTCCGCCACAACCCACCGGACCAGTCTCGCCCGGGAGCGCCGCGTTCCTCGTAGTACCAGGCGCAGGACCTCTCTCATCAGCTGACCTTCAGGTTGGGGCCGATCTCGTCCTGGCTCGCGACCAGGATCTCGACGTGCGTCATGCCGAGCCGCTGCAGGGTGGTGAAGGCGGCGTCCACCGCGTGTCCGGGAGTGTTGTTCGTGTGGGAGAGGTGGGCGAGGACGAGCGTGTGCAGGTCCGGGCCCGCGAGCCGCTCGAGCATCACGCACGCCTGCTCGTTCGACAGGTGTCCGCGGTCGCCGCCTACGCGGCGCTTCAGGCTGGGCGGGTACGGGCCGGCGGCGAGCATGTCCGGGTCATGGTTGAACTCGAGTACGAGCACGTGCGCGCCGCGGAGGCGCCGGGCTGCCGTGGCATCGGGCACGCCGAGATCCGTCACGATGGCGACGACTCCGCCCTCGTGCTCGAGGCGGTACGCGACGGTGGGGTCGCAGTCGTGGGGCAGGAGCACGGGGCGGTACAGGAGCACTTCCCCATGCTCCCCGATGACCTCGTTGTCGCGCCCGATTCGGATCGTCGCGAGGCGCGGCGCGCGCCGGACGGCGCGGTGGCGCATGATCGCCTCCGCACAGTGGACCGTCGCCTGCTGGCGCTTCGCGAGCGCGCCTGCGCTGCGCGCGTGATCGAGGTGACCGTGCGTGACGAGGATGTGGTCGATGCCCCTCAGGGGCAGCCGCGCGGCTTCGAGCCGTTCCCGCAGGTTACCCAAGGGCAGGCCGGCGTCGACGAGCACCCGCAGTTCGCCGGCGCGGATCAGGGTGGCGTTGCCACGGCTGCCGCTGGATAGGATCTGGCAATGCATCTGGCAATTCAACGGCGGGAGGATAGCGCGCGGTCGCGCCAGAGGCGCCTATACTCCGCACCCATGAACGTATCCTCGCTCCTCGTCCTCGCGGTCCTCGTGCCGGCGCTCCCCCGCTCCTCCCAGGACGCGCCGGCCGCGCGTCTCGCGGCGGACGTCGCCTGGCTCGCCGACGACGCGCGCGAGGGGCGCCGGGCCGGCACGCCCGGAGAATCCGCCGCCGCGGATTGGCTCGCTGTGCGCTTGCGCTCGCTGGGGCTGGAGCCCGCGGGCGAGGGCGGCTTCTTCCAGAGCTTCGAGGTGCCCTTGCCCGCGCGCGATGCGGGCGGCTCGTGGCTGGAGGCCGCGGGCGTCGAGCGATGCTCGGGACCGTCGCGGGTCGTGCCCCTCACGGCTTCGGAGCGCGGGGCGGCGGAGGGGCGCCTGCTCTTCCGGGGCTACGGCATCGTGAACGAGGAGCGCGGTTGGGACGACTACGGCGCGGGGGCGGACATCGAGGGCGCGGTCGTGCTCGTGGTGCGCGGCGCCCCGAAACGCGAGACGCCGGCGCCGGATTCCGAGGCCGGGGAGGGCGATGAGAACCCGCCCGAGGGCGGAGCGACCGTCGTGCCCGGGGACGGATGGGGCGCGAGCGCCACGCTCTTCCACAAGATCATGACCGCGAAGCGCCTCGGAGCGCGGGCGGTGCTCGTCGCACAGCCGCCGGATGCCGCGGCCACGCCCGGGCCCCTGCCGGGATTCGGGACGGGCAGCGAGCTCCGCGGGCCGATTCCCGCGCTGGCCATTTCCGCCGCGGTGGCCGGGCTGCTCGTGCGTGACTACGCGGACGCAGCCACCGCGCTCGCCCGGGTGGACTACACGACGACGTCCGGCGCGGGCCGGCGGTTCGGCGTCGTCGAGTCCGTACGGATATTCGCCGATGTCGAGCGCGAGCACGGCGAAGCGCGCAACGTCCTCGCGCGCCTCCCCGGCCGCGGAGGACCCACGATCGTCGTGGGCGCGCACTTCGATCATCTCGGCCGCGGCGGCACGGGCTCGCTCGCGCGCGGGGCGGACGGCGAGATCCACAACGGGGCCGATGACAACGCGAGCGGGACGGCCGTCGTGCTCGAGGTCGCGCGGCGTCTCGCGGAGGGTGAAGCGCCGCAGGGGGATGTGCTCTTCGCGCTGTGGTCCGGCGAGGAGCTGGGGCTGCTCGGCTCGGAGCACTGGGTGCAGCAGCCCACGATCCCCCTCGCGGACGTCGCCGGAAACCTGAACCTCGACATGGTCGGGCGTTGCGGCGGAGGGACCCTGCAGGTGCTCGGGGCCGGCAGCTCACCCGCTTTCGCCGCGTGGATGGAGGAGTGCGGTGAGCACGCCGGGCTCGAGCTGGCTGTGAGCCTGTCGGGCCAGGGCCTCGGCGGCAGCGACCACCAGACGTTCCTCAAGCGCGAGATCCCGGCGCTCCATCTCTTCAGCGGGCTCCACGGCGACTACCACAAGCCTTCGGACGACGCGGAGAAGTTCGAAGCGGCGGGCGCGGCGCACGTGGTGACGTTGGCGCTGGACCTCATCGCGCGCATGCAGTCCGCCGGCGAGCTCGAGTTCCTCCAGTCGAAGATGGACGCGAGTCGCCCGCGCGGCGGCCGTTGGTCCGTGTGGTTCGGGACCATTCCGGAGTACGGCTACGACGGCACGGGGCTCCTGCTCTCGGGCACGTCCGCGGGGAGCCCCGCGGAGCACGCAGGCTTGATGCAGGGTGACGTGCTGACGAAGGTGGGGGACGTCGATATCACCGACATCCATGCCTTCGTGTACGCGCTCCAGATCTACAAGCCGGGCGACGTGGTCTTGACGCGCTTTCTCCGCGACGGCGAGGAGCAGTCCGTGCGGGTGACACTGGCGACGCGCGACGGCGAGTAGCGGTGCTGTCGTTCCGGGGGTGAACGGTCAGGGGTGGGTATGCTCCTGGAGCGGCTCGCGCCGGTGCTCCACGAGCGCGGCCAGATGGTTGGCGATACTCGCCACGCGGTTGACGAGCTGGCTGTCCACCGCCAAGGCCTCGGTGTGTGCGAGGGTGAGGGCGCCCGTGGCGCGCTCGTCCGCGATCATCGGCAGGCACATGAAGGTCGCGACTCCATCCCACACGGCGGACTGCCCGACGGCGTCGCGGCCGTCGAACGACATCTCGATGAGCGGGCGGCGAGTCCGGACTACCGTGCCGGAGACGGTCTGGTCCGCGTGCCGGGAAGCCTCCACCGGGATGCACGCCCCATACGCACCCGCCCGCGTGATCGTGTCCAAGTCTTCGTCGTAGAGGTCGATCGCGACGAGCGGGAAGCTCGTCGCGCTCCCGATTTCGGATGCGATCCGCCGGTACATCTCGTCCTCGGGTTCGCGACCGAGCACGATCTGCGTCAGCTTGTGGAGCCACAGGAGCTCCCGGTTGTGGTCGACGAGGTCGTGGACCACGCGGTCGTGCTCCAGGGCGTAGCGCACGGTGCGGTCGAGCACGGCCGAATCGATGCGATCCTTGTCGATGTACCCGGCCGCGCCGAGCGACATCGCCTCGAGGTCAACGTCGTCGTCCCCCTGTCCCGTGAGCAGGATCATCGGGATGTCCAGACCCTGATTCGAGGCCTCGCGCAGGACGTCCAGGCCCGTCTTCGCTCCCAGGCGGTAGTCGACCAGGCACACGTCGTGGCGCTGGCTGGCCAGGGACCGCATGCCCTCCTCGAACGTCTCCGCCCACTCGAGCTCGTACGCTCGCTCGGGAATCTGTTCGAGTAACCTGGAGGTGATGACGAAGTCCACCTCTTCATCGTCGATCAGGAGAATTCTAGCCTTCATGACGGATACAGCCCTCCTTGCTGACCCCGAGTCGTCGGTGCCGTCATCCGAGCGACTCTTCTGACTCCTACAGGAGCTATGAAACCGTGCGAGAGAGTTCGGCGGCGGATGCGCCGACGCCGAAATCGAGAGAGATTCCTTGTAGGGACCACGGAGCGGGTAAGCAAGCGCGATCTGCCGGGACGATCCCCCTGCCGGAGAGGGAAAACCCTGATCTGGGAAGCCCTGGGTGCCCCGGAGAGGGACTGGGGGCCCCTCAGGGGTGGAACGGGAGTTTTCTTGAAAGGGGGCCGGGGCCCGCCTGGACGGCGGGCGCTGGAGCCCTTCAAGGAGCGAGTCGACTATCTGTCAAGGGATCCAGCGCGATCACCGCCATCCTGACGAGCGCGGCGAGGCTGTCGGCGCGCATCTTCTCCATCACGTGGGCCCGGTGGACCTCCACCGTCTTCTGGCTGAGGCCGAGGTCCGAGGCGATCACCTTGTTCGGCTTCCCCTCTACGACGACCTCGAAGACCTCGCGTTCGCGCGCCGTGAGCGTGGCCAGGCGCTCCTCGACGGAGAGCACACGCTCCAGCTCCGCGCGCCGCCGCTCGTCGAGCAGTAGCGCCTTGTGAATCCGCTCGAGCAGGATCTGATCGCTGAACGGCTTCTCGATGAAGTCGAACGCGCCGGCCTTCAGCGCGCGAACGGCCATCGGGACGTCGCCGTGACCCGTCAGGATGATGACGGGGGGCGCGCCGCGCTCCTTCGACAGGCGCTCATTGAGCTCGAGCCCCGAGAGCCCGGGCATGCGGACGTCGAGCAGCAGACACCCGTGACGGTCCGGAGAGAACTGCTCCAGGTACTCCTCGGCCGAGGCGAACGTCTCACCGTGCAGTCCGATCGACCCGATGAGCCAGAGCAACGAGTCCCGCAGGGCGGGGTCGTCGTCCACGATGAAAACGGTCGGTTCAATGGGCATGGGGTCGCTCGGCTGAGTACGCGGGAATCGAGAACTGAAAACAGGCTCCGCGGCCGGGGCGGGGCGAGAGCCACAGTCGCCCGCCGTGGGCCTCGATGATCGAGCTACTGATGGAGAGTCCCATCCCCATGCCGTCCGATTTTGTCGTGAAGAACGGCTCGAACACCTCCTGGGCCTGGTCCGGCGGGACACCCGGGCCCGTGTCGCAGACGGCGACTTCCACCATGCCGCTGCCCGAGCCCCGGGAACGGATCGTGACCACGCGGTCCGCCGCATCCGTCTCGGCCATGGCCTCGAAGCTGTTTCGGGCGAGATTGAGCACGACCTGCTCGATCTGAATGACGTCGCCGAGCACTCCGTCGTCCGATTCCGTGAGCTCGAGCTGGATGACCACGCCCTTCTGCTTCGCTTCGTTGCGGACGAGCTGGATCGCCTCTTGGATGACCTGGTTCATCGAGCACGGCAGCTTCTGCTGGTCACGCTTGCTCACGAAGTTGCGGATGCTCCGAATCGTCGCGCCGGCACGCTCGGCCTGTGCCGCCGCCTGCTCGAGGGCGTGCAACTCCTCGGAGTCCGCGTCGCCTCGCGCGCGCATGCGTCGTTCGCAGCCCTTCGTGTAGCTCACGATCGCCGCGAGGGGTTGGTTGAGCTCGTGCGCGAAGCTCGAAGCGAGCTCTCCCGCCGTACGGAGGCGGTCGACGTGCGCGAGCTCGGCGAGGTGCTGACGCTCGCGGGCTTCGGCTCGCATGCGCACGCTCACGTCGCGCACGAAGCAGAACACGCGGCCGCCGTCCAGGTCACGGTACCGGGCGCTGATCTCGACCTCGAACAGGCTTCCGTCCTTGCGCCGGGTCGTGCTCTCGCTGCGCCAGGAGCCGTCGCGCCGGGTGAGCTCGAGATGGTGCCGGATATCTCCGACCTGGTCTTCGGCGTTGAGGTCCGCCACGTTCATCTGCAGGAGCTCCACGCGCGAATAACCCGTGGCGTCGGTGTAGGCCGCGTTGACTTCCAGGAAGTTGCCCTGCATGTCGAGGATCGCGATGCCGTCCAGCGCGCTCTGGATGATCGCTTCGTTCTGGATTTCGATGTTGCGGCGGGCCTGCTCCTCCTCGCGCAGGTCGGTGAGCTCGATCTGCGTGCCCCACACGCGCACGAGCTCCAGGCCCTCGAGGATGCCGACGATCTTGTTCTGGAACACCCGGTGACGCCCGTTCTCGTCCGTCACGAGCGTCTCGAACTCCGCCGTCCGGCGCTTCCCACGCAGGAGCTCGAGCAAGTGTCGCTCCGCCTCGCCCTGCCAGACCGTCGGGACGTCGGAGATCGGCAGTCCGAGCACGTCGCGGGCGGACGCTTGCCCGATGCGGCTCGCCAGCACATCGTTGCACTCCACGATCCGCAGTGAGTCGAGCACCGCCCGCGCCGCGTCGTCCCCGAGCCTACCGACCCGGATCGGCCCGTCGCCCTCGATGCACCAGAAACCGTCCGAGCTCTGCTCGATAAAAACGCGGTATCGCTCCTCACTCGTCTTGAGCAGCGCGTTGGTCGTCTCGAGGTCGGCGGTCCGCTCGGCCACGCGCGCCTCGAGGTGCTCGTTGGTGCGGCGTAGGGCCTCCTCCGCGCGCGTGCGAGCCAGCTCGGCGGCGGCCCGGTCGCTGAACAAGTTGAACAGCGACCGCGCGAGCCCCGGGTCGTCGAGGGGGCCGCGCTTGAGGGCGACGAGGATCGCCATCACTTCGCCACTCGGGCTCTTGAGGGGAGCGCCGATGTAGCTTTCGATGCCCATCTCCACCAGGTCCGTGTCCTCAGGGTAGCGCGACTGTACGTCTCCGGAGCAGAAGACGAACGCGCCCCCCAAGGCGTGCTCGCACGGTGCCTGGCGGGAGTCGTACACGAGCTCGTCGACGATCCGACCCTCCTGGCAACATGCGACCGTACGCAGCATCAAGCCCTCCCCGGTGGGCAGGCAGATCATCACCCAGTCGCACGCGAGCACGTCGGCGATGTGCGTGATCAGGGACTCGAGGAAGGCCTCGCCGGTCTTGGCCGAGACCCCGGCCACGACCGTTTCGAGCACCTCCTGCGCCCGCTTGCGCTCGGTGATGTCCTCGGCGATGCCCGCGATCCGGTCGACCTCACCCCTCGCGTTCGTGAGCGGGAAGGCGCGGTCGCGGACCCAACGGATGCTGCCGTCCGGGTGGAGCACGCGAAACTCGACGTCGTACTTGCCGGTCACCTGGGAGGGCCTGGCATCCTCGACGCGCGCCCGGTCGTCCGGATGGATGGCGTCGAGCCAGTCGCTCGGGTTCACCGCGAGCTCGTCGCGGCTACGGCCCCAGATCCGTTCGTAGGCGCGGCCCACGTAGAACTTGACCTGGTTGTTGACGCTGCTGATCCAGAGCACCGCCCGCATCTGCTCCGCGAGCTCGCGGATGTCCGCCTCGAACGACGACCCCGCCCGCTCGTGCCAGGCCTCCTTCTCGGCCTCGAACTCGGCGACGCGGGCGCTGAGGAGGCTGAGCTCGTCGGTGGTCGTCGTCTCTGGGGCCATGCGAGAGGGGCCGGGCAAGGGCGGCGTTCATTCTAACGAGGCCTCGCCGGAGACCGCAGGGCGTGTGGGGAAAGGGGCTCGACCGGGCTTCCGGAGGGATCCCGGTCCACCGATCCGGTCTAGCGCCACTCGGCCACGAACAGATTCGTCTCGCCGGGCGCGCCGCCGCCCCGGTTGCTGGAGAACGCCAGGTAGCGCCCGTCGGGGCTGAAGAGGGGGAAGCTGTCGAAGCTCCGGTGCGCGCCCTCGTCGTAGAAGGTGATCTGCTCGAGGTTCGAGCCGTCGAGGTCGATGGCGAAGAGGTCGAAGTTCCGCGCGGGCGTCGCTTCGTCGTGGAAGTTCGAGGCGAAGAGGATACGCCGGTCGTCGGGGAAGAACGACGGCGCGAAACTCGCCTTGCCCAGGTTGGTGACCCGCCGCCGGTCCGTGCCGTCGGCGTTCACGAGCATGATCTCCATCGAGCTCGGCCGGACGAGGTTCTCGGCGAGCAGCGCTCGGTACTGGGCGATCTCCGCGGCCTCGGCCCCTGGGGTGAACGCGGTGGAGCGGAACACGAGCAGGCGCCCATCGTGGCTGAAGAACGCGCCGCCGTCGTACCCCGGCTCGTCCGTGACCTGATACGCGTCAGAGCCGTCGAGGGCGCAGGTCCAGAGCTCGAGGTCTCCCGAGCGCGTCGAGGTGAACACGATCCGGTCTCCCGCGGGCGAGACGGTGGCTTCGGCGTCGTAGCCGGGGCCTGTGATCAGGGGTCGCTCCGCCCCCGTCGCGAGGTCGTGCACGTACACGTCGAAACCAGAGTGCAGCGCCCAGACGTAGCCGCGCGAGTGGTCGACCGGAGGCGGGCAGCCTTCCATCGCGGCGTGGGTCGAGGCGAAGAGCACCGCGCGGTCTCCCGGCAGGAAGTACGAGCACGTCGTGGTTCCCCGCCCGTTCGAGATTTGCGCGATCGTCCCGTCCGCTTCCGTCACGAAAATGCGGTCGCAGTCGACGCCCTCTTCCGGCGCTCGTCGCTGGAATGACAGCCGATCGCCGGCGAAGCTCCAGTAGCCCTCCGCGTTCTCGCCACCTGCCGTGAGCTTCCAGAGATGCGCGAAGTGTGTCTCCGCGGGCAGGATCAGGTGGTCCACGGACTCCGCCCCGGGGATGGGGGCGGCCGCGGGATGCACGGTCGCGTTGCACGCGGCGACGGTCGGGAGGAGGACGGCGATCAGCGGGAGTGAATGGCGCATGGGGGCTCTCGTGCGAATTCGAGCGTGAGAGGGTGACGTTCGATCCGCGGGCGCACAAGCCCGGACGGCGGGGACTCCGTCAAGCCCTGCTTTTTGCTTGCGGCACGGGATCGTGGCCGCCCTTGGCGAACGGGTGGCAACGCATGAGACGCCAGGTGCCGAGTGCGCAGCCCTTGAGGATCCCGTGCGCGAGGATTGCCTGAAGCGCGTACTCGCTGCACGTGGGGTGGAACCGGCACATGGGCGGCTTGAGCGGCGACAGGTACCGCCGGTAGAGCCGGAGAGGCCCGACGAAGGCGCGGCGGAGGAGCGTGCTCACGTCGGCCCCTCGCGCCCCTCCGCGGCGGCGGCTTCCTCGCTCGCGCGCCGCTCGAGATGGCGGCGGTGGGCCTTGCCCGCCAGGTACACGAGCTCCCGGCGTGTCTCTTCGAGCGTCGGATCGAGTCGCGGCTCGGCGGGGATGAGGATCAGGTCGACGCCCTGCGGGAGCTCGGGGTAAGTGAGCCGGAACGCCTCGCGGAAGATTCGCCGCAGCCGGTTGCGGCGGACGGCGAGCTTCCAGATCTTGCGCCCGACCGAGAGCCCGAGGCGCGTCCGGCCGAGCTCGTTCTCGCAGGCGACGACGAGCAGGATCTTGCCCCGCGCGCGGCTTCCCCGGCGATAGATGCGTTTGAAGTCCGCCTCGCTGCGGATCCGCATCCCAGGGATCATTCCGAATCGGGATCGCATCGCGTCGCCGCTCTCCTCTCGGCTCTCCTTGTGGCACGAGCGGGCGACCCATACCATACTTCGCCCGCTGGCCGCGGGGAGCCCGTCCCAGCCCATCGTCCCAGCCCATGGTCCCAGCCCATGAAGGAGCACGCGAACTGGATCGACGGCGAGCCGCGGCTCACCGCCCATTCGTTCGAGCTCCCGGACCCCGCGCGGATCGGCGAGTCGCTCGGGCGGTGGTCGCGCTCGGGCCCCGAGGAGCTCGCGCTCGCGCTCGACGCCGCCGCCCGGGCACGCTCGCGGCCGGCTGATCCGCGACGGCGCGCGCGGGCGCTCGCGCAGGCGATCCGCGCCGTGGCGCTCGATCCCGATCCGGAGGGGCTGGTGGCGCGCTCGATCGGCCTCGAACCGGGCGAGCTCGAGCCGCACGTCCGCGGGCTGGAGCGCCGCCTCGAGCGGGCGCTCGCGCAGCCCGCGACGGCGGGGACGGGTCCGGTGCTCGTCCGCCGCCATTGGAGCGAGCTGTTCTATGGCCTGGGGGAAACACTCGTACGCGAGCTGGCGGCCGGACGCGCGGTCGTGCTGCTCTCCGACCCGGCCGTGCCCGGCCTGGCGGAACGCTTCGCACGGGCCTTCATCGAGGCCGGGCTCGCGCCCGGTGCACTCGCCCTGCTGCACGACGACGGCGAGACCGCCCTGCGCGCGGCCTGTGCGGGGGGCTGCTTCGAGCGCATCTCGGCCTCCGGACACGGGGACTTCCGGACCCGCCTCGAGGCCTACTGCCGCGGCTCGGGCGCCGGTCCAGGCCCCACGTACTTCGGGGCCGGGGTGATCGAGGCCCCAGCGACGGAGCTCGCCTTCACACCCCTGGAGCGTGGCGTCGCCTGGGTCGAGGCGTCCGACGACCCCTGCCAGCAGGGACGGGAGGTGGCCCGGGCGGCATTCGGGCGCGTCGCGGCCCTCTCCGGTCAGCGCTCCGGCCGGCTCGGCCTCGTCACGTGCCACCCGCGGGTCTTCGCGCGCTTCACGGAGGCCCTCCTGGAGGCCCTGGAGGGCGATGAGCCGGCCTTCGCGCCCCTGCCTCTCCTGGATCCGAGCGCCTTCCGGGAGCTCGAGGACGGTCTCCAACTGGGTCTGGACGAGGGCGCCACGCTGATCCACGAGCTCGCTCCTACAGCCTCGCGCCCACCCCGACCGCACGCTAGGGTAGGCCGGCTGGTCTTCACCAACGTCGACCCCGAATCACGGCTCGCGGCCCTCACACGGCCGATCCCCCTCCTGGCGCTCGTGCGTGGGCACGGGGGTGGGCTCGGGGGATTCGCGAGTGGGGCCCGGTGACCGACGGACAACGGTGGGGAGCACCGGCCGCCGTCCTGGGCGAGCGATTCTTCCCCGCGAGGGGTGGTCCGGCGGCCTGGTCCGGCCCATGGGCGGAGATGGCATCGGAGACCAACGCCAGGATGGAGCGACCCGCATGATCGACCCCAGCGCAGTACACGACACCCTGCGGCGGCATCAGCTCGTCGACGGCTACCCGATGGTCATGGATCTCGAGCGGTCGCACGGCTCCTGGTTGCGCGACGCGCTGACGGGGACGGAGTACCTCGACTTCTTCACCTGCTTCGCGAGCTGGCCCGTGGGCTACAACCACCCGGCCACCCTGGAGCCCGAGTTCCGCGCCGCGATCGAGCTCGCCGGGCGCAACAAGCCCGCGAGCTCGGACCTCTACACGACGCTCATGGCGGACTTCGTCGACGCGTTCGCCACGCGCGTCACGCCGCCCGGGTTCGAGCACCACTTCTGGGTGTCCGGCGGCGCGCTGGCGGTCGAGAACGCCCTGAAGACCGCGTTCGACTGGAAGGCCCGGAAGGTGGGTGCGGACCGCTGCCACGACGGTGACGAGCTCGTGATCCTGCACTTCCGCCAGGCCTTCCACGGGCGGTCCGGCTACACGATGAGTCTCACGAACACCGACCCGCGGAAGGTCGCGCTCTTCCCGAAGTTCGCCTGGCCGCGGGTCCACAACCCGGCGATCGAGCTGGATCTCGATGGCGGGATCGCGAACGACATCGGCGCCTCCGAGGACCGCGCCTGCCGGGAGATCGAGGCGGCGTTCGCGGAGTACGAGGGTCGGATCGCCGCCATCCTCATCGAGCCGATGCAGGGCGAGGGCGGGGACAACCACTTCCGGTCCGAGTTCCTCGCGAAGCTGCGCGAGTACGCCGACGAGCACGAGTGCCTGCTGCTCTTCGACGAGGTTCAGACCGGCTTCTTCGGCTCCGGGAAGGCGTGGCTGTGGCAGCACCACGGCGTCGCTCCGGACGTCGTCGCGTTCGGGAAGAAGACCCAGATCTGCGGGATCTACGCCGGCCCGCGCATCGACGAGGTGGAGGACAACGTGTTCCGGTGTTCCTCGCGCATCAACTCGACCTGGGGCGGCAACCTCGTCGACATGGTGCGCTGCCGGAAGTTCATCGACATCATCCTCGGCGACGACCTCGCCGCGAACGTGACCGCGCGGGGAGCGGAGCTCCTCGCCGGACTGCGCGCGATGGCCCGGGAGCGCGGCCAGTTCTCCAACGTGCGCGGCCTCGGCTCGCTCATCGCGTTCACGCTCGATTCGGTGGAGACGCGCGACGAAATGCTCCGAGCACTCGCCGAAAGGCAACTCCTCGCGCTCCCCTCGGGTGAGCGCTCGATCCGTTTCCGCCTCCCGCTCGTCGTCACGGCCGAGGAGGTTCAGATCGCGCTCGAGCGCGTCGCCGCGTGCATGCCGACCGGCGCGCGCACCTGAGACGCGGAATCGCCATCGGGTCAGCGGTCCGCGAACCCCGTAGCCGTTCTCGAACAGCTCGAACCCGGCGTGCAGGCATGGCGGGCCACGCCTGCACGCCCCCAACTCCGCCAGGCCAGAAGCGGGTCTTCATGAATAGTTCGGGCGAGAGGTCCGCCGCACGGATACCCTCGCTCGAAGTCGCTCGATGTCGATCCCTGCCGCCCTACGACCCTGCCTGTCGCGTGCGGCAGCTCTCGTACCGGCCGCGCTCGTGTTGCTCGCATCCGTCGGCCGCGCCCAACGGCCCGAGATCACGCCCACGCGCATCGAGTCGGGGCGGATCGTCATCGACGGAGTGCTCGACGAGGCGGTCTGGGCCGAGGTGGCGCGGCTGGGTCCCCTGACCCAGGTCGAGCCGGTCGAAGGCGCGCCGGCGACGGTCGTCACCGACGTGCGGATCGCCTACGACGCGCACCGGATCTACTTCGGCATCCTGTGCCACGACGACCCAAGCGAGGTGCGCGCACGGCAGCGTGATCGTGACGCGTTCGTCCGCTACGACGACGTGATCGAGCTCTGGTTGGACACCTTCGACGACGAGCGCTTCGCGTTCTGGTTCCAGATGACCGCCGGCGGATCGCGCGGTGACGCCTTGATCTCCGACAGCGGCGACTCCTTCAACAAGAACTGGGACGGGATCTGGAACGGGCGCGCGCGAGTGACGGACGAAGGCTGGGTCTGCGAGATGGCGATTCCGTTCCAGACCCTCGCGTTCGACGAGCATGGAAGCACCTGGGGCTTCAACCTGCAGCGCAAGCGGATCGCGAACGGCGAGGAGGCACGCTGGGCCTCGCCCAACGTCGCCTACCGGTTTTTCAGGCTCTCGGAGGGCGGCGTGCTCCTCGGCCTCGAGGGCATGGAGCAGGGCCTGGGGCTCGACGTGGCGCCCTACGGCAAGATCACGAGCGGTCGCGACTTCGAGAGCCAGAACGACGAGCTCTCGACGACGGGGGACATCGGTGTCGACATCACCTACCGGCCGACCCCGGCGACGACGCTGCGGATCACGACCAACACCGACTTCGCGGAAACGGAAGTGGACGAGCGCCAGTTCAACTTGACGCGCTTTCCACTGTTCTTCCCGGAGAAGCGCGACTTCTTCCTCGAGGATGCGGGCGTGTTCGAGTTCGGATTTCCGTCGCGCCGGCGCCCCTCGCTCGTGCCCTTCTTCTCGCGCACGATCGGTCGCGACGAGGACGGGAAGGCGGTGACGATCCTCGGCGGCGTGAAGTTCACGGGTCGGGTCGGCGACTGGAACATCGGCTTGCTCGACACGGTCGTGGACAACCACGACGGCGTCTCGACGAAGAACCTGGGAGTGCTACGCGTGAGCCGCAACCTGGGTGGCGAGAACGCGGCAGGGGCGATCGTGACGAGCGGGCGTCCGCTCGAGGGCGGCTACGCAACGACGGCGGGCGTCGACTTCCGGTTCGGGTCGAGCCGCGCGTTCGGGGCTGAACACTCGGGGACGATCTGGGGCTACTGGCTGAACACACAGACGGAGGGACCGGGCGGCGAGGGGCACGCGTTCGGGCTGCAAGGCCAGGCCTCCTCGGCCACCTGGCGCCACAGGGCGACAGCCCTGAGCACGGGGTCGGGCTTCAATCCGGAGATGGGCTTCGTGCGACGCACGGGGATCCGGCAGTACTCGTGGAGCACGGAGTACACCTGGCGCAGCGATGACGAGGGGCCCCTGCGGGAGTTCCAGGCCCGGATCGCGCCGTCCTTCACGACCGACACACACGGCCACCGGGAGTCGTGGCGGGTTCCGCTCAAGTGGCTCGAGCTCGAGTTCAACTCCGAGGACAAGATCGAGTTCGAGACGAGCTGGATCTTCGAGCGTGTCGACGAGCCGGCGAGCGATCCGTTCGAGGTGGGGGATCTCACCGTCGACAACGACAATTACACGATGACCCGGTACGAGGTGCGCTTCGAGTCCAATGATCGACGGATCCTGAACGGAGATGTCGAGGTCGAGTTCGGCGACTTCTTCGGCGGCGACCTCCTTCGTATCCAGGTGGAGCCGGTGCTGATCCCCGGGCCGTTGTTCAAGCTGAGCCTGGCCGTGGAGGACTTCTACGTGGACCTGGGCGACGATGACTTCCACACGCGCCTCACCTCGGCGAACTTCGACTTCTCGTTCAGCCCGGACGTGTCGTGGAAGAACCTCGTGCAGTACGACACGGAGAGCAAGAACCTGGGCTTCCAGAGCCGCCTGCACTGGATCGTCAAGCCGGGCCACGATCTCTTCCTCGTCGGCCTGTTCGGCTGGGAGAAGAGCACGAACGGCGAGCCGGACCACGACGCGGCATTCACGCCGACGGGCCAGGAAGTGACGCTCAAGATCGCCTACACGATGCGATTCTAGCCCGGCTCCCACAGGCCTACCCGGAGCCTGGCGTCCCCTGCCCGGACAGGCGCACATACCCGTCGAAAAGCTTCTGCTCGACCGGCAGGGAGTACTCGTTCCGGCGCAGCCGCCAGCCGGCGATCTTCGCGAGCGCGTCGCGCAGGACGCGCGGCCCCTCCCGGACGTGTCGGTCGTAGTGCGCGGCGGTCTGCGTGCACCGCCGCCACGTCTCGTGGATCGCCGCCGGGAGGGGCGTGTGGTCCGCGTGCCACTTCCACTCGAAGCACTTGCCCCACTCGTGGAACGTCCCGGGCGCGGTCCAGCCGAGGGCGAGCGCGTGCTCGTAGTCCCCGGTGCCGGGGATCGCGCGGAAGGGGTAGACCTCGGAGCCCGAGCCCGGGCAGCGGTGCTTCACGCGCGCCGCCTGCCGCAGGGTCGCCGCCATCGACTCGGGCTCCTCGCCCGGGAAGCCGATGCCCGCCGAGCGCATGCTCGACGACCTGTACGCGCTCCACGACCGGTGGGGTTTCGACGTCGTGCGCTTCTTCGACGCCAACTACGGTGTGACGGAAGGGCGCGGCGGCGCCTCACGGCAGGCGACTTCCGCTTCGCGCGGATGGAGGCGCAAGCGTTCGATCGCTTGCACCCGCACCGGCGACGAAGGGCCACGGGAGCGCCGCGTGATTCGCTCCGCACTTCGGTCAGCGGGCGCGTATGCGCAATTGTCCGCAGGCTGCCGTGCCGTCCAGGCCGCGTGACCAGCGGACGGTCGCGACGACGCCGTGCTCCTCGAGCGTGCTCCGGTAGGTTTCTACGGCCGCGGGGGTGGGGCGGTGGTAGGGGATGTCGGGGGATGGATTGAACGGGATGAGGTTCACCGTCGCCCGGCGGGAGCGCAGGCGCGCGGCCAGGCGTTGGGCGTGGCCCGCGGAGTCGTTCACGCCGCCGAGGAGCACGACCTCGTACGTCACCTCCCGGCCTGTCTCGCGGAACCAGTCGTCGCCGGCGGCGAGGATGTCCTCGATCGGAGTGCCGGCCATCGACGGCACGAGCTCATCGCGCTGGTCGTCATCGGGCGTGTGCAGGGAGATCGCAAGCTGGAATCGCGGCCGATCGCGCGCGGCGCGGCGCACGCGATCGGGAAAGCCGACGGTCGATACCGTCATCTTGCGCGCTCCCAGTTGCATCTCGTCGTGGACGACGTCGAGCGCGCGCTTCACGCTCTCCCAGTTGAGCAGCGGCTCGCCGATGCCCATGACGACGCTGCGCGCGAGCGGGCCGATGGCGCGTCCGCGCACGTACTGCTCGACGATCTCGTGCGCCGCCAGGTTGCGCGTGAGGCCCGCGAGGCCGGACGCGCAGAACGGGCAGGCGACCGGGCAGCCCACCTGAGTCGACACACAGAGGGTCGCGCCCTTCTTGCTGTCGGGCTTGCGCGGCGGGATGTGGACCGTCTCGACGAGCGCGTCCTGCCCTGCCTCGCGCGTGAACTCGATCAGCAGCTTCACCGTCCGGTCGCGCGCGACGGTCCGGTCGGCCTCGACCCCCGCGAGGATCGGTACTTCGGCCGTCAGGGCTTCGCGCAACCCCACCGGCAGCGACGTCATCGAGCCGTAGTCGAGCGTGCCGCGCGCGAGCACCTCGCGCCGGATGACGCGGGCGTGGAACGGCCGGCCGCCGAGCTGCACGACGCGCTCTGCGAGTTCCTCGGGTTCGAGGGCGAGGAGGCTCTTCGCGGGTTCGGCCGAGGACATCGCCTAGCGGCCCGCGGTGGCAGTCACGGCGCGCCCGGGGCCGGCGGGATGCGGGCTGGCGCGGCGCTCTGATTCGTACGCGGTGGCTACCCGCAGGGGACGCCGCCAGGCTGCCAGCGCGGATCTTGTGGGCTGCGAGCGTGTCGTGACTCTCACCACGGGCTACTCAGGCGTCGTTCCTCGCGAGCGCCTCGATCAACTTTTCCGCGACCTCCGCCGCGGCCGTGCGCGCAGCCTGCAGGTTGGGCGGGTTGGCGCCGCCCACGGCGCGGTGTCCGCCGCCGCCGTAGCGCTCCATCATCTCGCCCACGTGGAGGCCGTTCCGAGGCGGGTTCCAGGGATTCTCGCCGCACGTGACGTGAAAGCCCGAGCGAGTGGGGATGACGCCCACGGAGTACTGGACCTCGGGGTGGTGGTAGAACGCCGCGAAGCGCTCGCGCCGGATCTTGCTGCTGGAGGCGTCGTAGAAGATCACGCCGCCGCGCATCCACTCGACGGTCGGAGGGAACTGTTCGAGCGCCTTGTCCCGATTGCGGGAGGCCCGCTGGTGTGCCTTTTCGACGTCCGGCCGCGCGGCGACCTCTTCGAGCGTCATCGTCGTCATCGCTTCGGCCAGCTCGTCCACCCACGCGGGC
>SMVQ01000214.1 GCA_004357655.1 Planctomycetota bacterium | reverse complement strand
TGCTCGGCGCGCTCGCGCACCTTCGCGACCTCGGCAACACCGTCGTCGTCGTCGAGCACGACGAGGCGACGCTGCGCTTCGCGGACTGGATCGTCGACATCGGACCCGGCGCCGGGCGGCACGGCGGGCGCGTGATCGCCGAGGGCCCGCCCGAGGTCGTGGCCCGCGCGGATACGCCCACGGGACGTCTCCTGCGCGGCGAGCTCCCCATTCCCCGTCCCGCGCAGCGCCGCACGGGCAACGGCACCTCGATCGCGATCCGGGGCGCGCGGGCCTTCAACCTCAAGGACATCGACGTCGAGCTCCCGCTCGGGGCGTTCACCGTCGTGACCGGCGTCAGCGGCTCGGGCAAGTCGACGCTCATCGACCGCACGTTGCGCCGCGCGGTGCTCCGGCACCTGGCGCGCGAGACGGCCGATCCGGGCGAGCACGATTCGATCGACGGGCTCGAGCACATCGAGGACCTCGTCTGCATCGACGCGGCGCCGATCGGGCGCACGACGCGCTCGAATCCCGCGACCTACACGAAGGTGTTCGGTCCGATCCGCGAGCTGTTCGCACAACTGCCGGAGTCGCTGATCCGCGGCTACACGAAGTCGCGGTTCTCGTTCAACGTCGCGGGCGGGCGGTGCGAGGAGTGCTGCGGGGGCGGCGCGCGGTACGTCGAGCTGCAGTTCCTCGCCCCGGTGACGGTGCCGTGCGAGGAGTGCGGCGGGCATCGCTTCCAGGCCGAGACGCTCGACGTCAAGTACCGCGAGCACTCGATCGCCGACGTGCTCGCCTCGACGGTCGACGACGCGCTCGAGCTCTTCAAGGACCACCCCAAGATCCGGCGCCCGCTCGAGCTGATGTCCGCGGTGGGGCTGGGCTACCTGACGCTCGGCCAGCCCTCCACGACGATCTCGGGCGGCGAGGCCCAGCGGCTCAAGCTCGTCACGCACCTCGCGAAGCGGCCGAGCGGTCACACGCTCTACCTGCTGGACGAGCCCACGACCGGCCTGCACATGGAGGACGTCGGGCGGCTCCTCGCCGCGCTCCAGGAGCTCGTGGACAAGGGCCACACGGTCGTCGTCATCGAGCACAACCTCGAGCTCGTGCTCGCGGCCGACCACGTCATCGATCTGGGTCCCGACGGCGGTGACGGGGGCGGGCGCGTGATCGCGACGGGCACCCCGGAGCAGATCGAGCGCGCCAAGGGCTCGCCGACGGGCGCGGCGCTGCGCGCGCGCTCGCGCAAGCGCGGCAAGCAGGGGAAAGCCCGGACCCGCAAGCGGGTCGCGCAGGAACGCAACGAGCTCGTCATCACCGGCGCGCGGACCCACAACCTGAACAACATCGACGTCACCATTCCGCGCGACGCGCTGACCGTGATCACGGGCCCGTCGGGCTCGGGCAAGAGCTCGCTCGCGCTCGACACGATCTACGCCGAGGGCCGGCGGCGGTTCGTCGAGTCGCTCTCGACCTACGCGCGGCAGTTCCTCGGGACCAAGGACAAGCCGCCGGTCGAGCGCATCGAGGGACTGGGCCCGTCGGTCGCCGTCGAGGCGCGCACGGTCAGCGGGCACCCGCGCTCCACGGTCTCGACGACGACCGAGATCCACGATCACCTGCGCGTGCTGTGGGCGCGGGCCGGCGTGCCGCGCTGTCCCGAGCACGGCCAGAAGCTCGCGCGCGGCGATCCCGCCGTCGTCACGCGGCGCATCCTGAAGGCGGTCTCCGAGCGCAGCGGGAAGCCGCCGCGCGGCAGGATCGTCGCGCCCGTCGTCGGTCATGGGAAGACCGCGGCGAAAGACTTCGCGAAGGAGCTCCCCGATCTCGTGACAGCGTGGCGCGCCGCGGGTTTCGTGCGCGTCCTCGTCGACGGCGCCGAGTTGCGCCTCGACGGCGCGCTGCCGAAGTGGTCGGGCGTCCAGTCGGTGGACCTCGTGGTCGACCGCGTGGTCCTCGACGGCAAGTCGCGGGCGCGTATCGCCGAGGCCGTGGAGCAGGCCGCGATGGTCGCCCACGGCCGCGTCAGCGTCGTGATCGAAGGCGGCGAGCGCCTCGAGTACGGGACGAACGGCGCCTGCACGGAGTGCGGCTTCCAGCTCGAGGCCGAGCTCGAGCCGCGCCACTTCTCGTTCAACACCCACGTCGGCGCCTGCGAGTCGTGCGACGGGCTCGGCAAGCGCCTCGCCTGCGAGCCCGACCTGCTCGTGACGGACCCGACCCGGGCGATCACGGAGGGCGCGATCGGCGGCAAGCTCGGCCGCTACCTCACGAAGGGCAAGGGCTACTACGAGAATCTCCTGCGCACGGTGGCGAAGCGGCACGGCATCGAGATCGACGCGCCGTTCGATTCGTTGACTCGCAAGCAGCGGGATCTGATCCTGTTCGGGCAAGGCGCGCGCGCCTCCTATCGCGTGTCGATGGAGCGGCACACGAAGAACACGGACATCTCCGAGCAGTTCACGTCCACGTGGTCCGGCCTGTGCGGGCACGTCGACGCCTGGCACCGGAAGACGGACGATCCGGAGTGGGCGGCGATGCTCGAGACGGTGATGAGCCAAAAAACCTGCCCGACGTGCGACGGCGCGCGGCTGAAGCCCGCGTTCTCGGCCGTGACCGTCGGCGGAAAAGGCCTGCCGGCCGTGCTGGCGATGACCATCGAGGATGCGCTCGCGTGGCTCGAGCATCTGAAGCTCCCGGTCGCGGTCCGCGCGGCCGTCGAGCCCGTGCTCCACGAGCTCCGCTCGCGCGTGTCGCTGCTCGCGCAGGTCGGTCTCCACTATCTCACGCTCGACCGTTCGACCGCGACCCTGTCGGGAGGCGAGGCACGCCGCGTGCGGCTCTCCGCCAGTCTGGGCTCGCAGCTCGTCGGTGTGTGTTATGTACTCGACGAACCGACGGTGGGGCTGCACCCGGAAGATGTGGAGCGACTGACCGACGCGTTGTGCGAGCTCCGCGACCGGGGCAACACCGTCATCGTGGTCGAGCACGATGGGACGCTCATGCGTCGGGCGGACTGGATCATCGACATGGGGCCGGGCGCGGGCGCGCTCGGGGGCAACGTCGTCACGGCCGGAACGCCGAGCGAGGTCGCGCGCCATCCCGAGTCGGGCACGGCGGCGTACCTGCGTGGCGAAGTGCATCTGGACGAGGAGGTCCGCATCGACGCCGAGGGTGACGAGGTCGCGGACGGCCACGCGCTGCCGGCGCCCGAACCCGTCCGCATCGCCGGCGCGTGCACGCACAACCTGAAGTCCGTCGCGTTCGAGGTGCCGTTCGGAAAGATCACCGGGGTCTGCGGGCCGTCCGGCTCGGGCAAGTCGACGCTGGTGCTCGACACGCTCGTCCCCGCGCTGCAGGGCGAGGCGCCCGCGGGGCGCTGGAAGAGCTTCAGCGGCCCGCTCGGAGGGGCCACCCGCACGGTGGTCGTCGACGCGAGCCCGATCGGGCGCACCCCGCACAGCGTGCCGGCCACGTACACGGGGCTCATGGGGCCGCTGCGCGAGCTCTTCGCCCGCACGCCGGACGCCCGGATGAAGGGCTTCGACATCGCGCGGTTCTCGTTCAACAGCACCCGGGGTCGCTGCCCCGCGTGCGAGGGCCGCGGCGCAATACTCGTCGAGATGCAGTTCCTCGCGGACCTCTGGCTCACTTGCGAGGAGTGCGACGGCCGGCGCTACATGCCCGAGGTCCTGGAGGTGCGGTTCCGCGGGCGGTCGATCGCCGACGTGCTGGACATGTCGGCTGGGGAGGCGCTGGCGTTCCTCGCGCACCAGCCCAAGGCCAGCGCGATCCTGCAGAGCCTCGTGGACGTGGGCGTGGGCTACTTGAAGCTCGGTCAGAGCTCGACCACGCTCTCCGGCGGGGAGGCTCAGCGCGTGAAGCTCGCGTCGGAGCTCCTGCACGCGAAGGGCGGCGAGCGCAGCGTCGTCGTGCTCGACGAGCCCAGCACCGGACTCTCCGCCACCGACACCGTGCACCTCGCGCGGGTGCTAGGGCGACTCGCGCGGCGTGGCAACGCGGTCGTCCTGATCGAGCACCACACGGACCTCCTGCGCATCTGCGACCGGCTCGTGGAGCTCGGGCCGGGAGGCGGCGCGGCCGGCGGCCGGGTGATCGCGCAGGGCACACCGGACGAGCTGACACTCGACCCGAGCTCCGTGACCGGCCCGTGGCTGGCCCGGGAACGGCGCTCGCCTTTGGATCCGAAACGGCGACGTCTCACAGCGAGGCGGGCGCGAAGAGTCACGCAGGAGGCGAACTGATGTTGGCGCACGTCGACAATCCGCTGATCGTCCAGAGCGATCGCACGCTCATGCTCCATACCGTGAAGAGCGTCGTGGACGAGGCCGGGCGCCCGGTCAAGGACGAGCACGGGCGTCCGAAGACGATCGAGCACCCGCGTTTCGTCGAAGCGCGCGATGCGCTGGCACCGTTCGCGGAGCTCGAGAAGAGCCCCGACTACCTCCACACCTACCGCGTGACCCCGGTGTCGATCTGGAACGCGGCGGCGCTCGGCATGACCGCGGACGAGATCGAGCGCCGGCTCGAGGACCTCTCCTGCGTCCCTGTCCCGCCGGGGGTCATCGCCGAGATCCGGACGTGGATCGACCGCTACGGCCTGCTCCGGATCGAGCGGCGCGGTGAGCGCTTCGAGCTCGTCACCGACGACCCGGAGGTGCTCGCCGACATGCTCGGGCACGAGCAGGTCCGCAAGCTGTGCGAGGTCGACGCGGAGGGGCGCGCGTGGATCTCGGACCTGCAGCGGGGCACGATCAAGCAGGCGCTCATCAAGATCGGGTTCCCCGTGGACGACCGCGGCGGATTCATCGACGGCGACCCGCTGGACATCGAGCTCCGCGACGAGGCGCGCTCCGGACAGCCTTTCGGTTTGCGCGGCTACCAGGACAGCGCCGCACAGGCGTTCTACGCCGGCGGCAGCGTGCTCGGCGGCAGCGGCGTCATCGTGCTCCCGTGCGGCGCGGGCAAGACGATCGTCGGCATGGGCGTCATGCGGCTGGTCGGCACGAAGACGCTCATCCTCACGACGAACACCATCGCCGTGCGGCAGTGGCGCGAGGAGCTGCTCGACAAGACACACCTCACCGAGGATCAGGTGGGGGAGTACACGGGCGACCACAAGAGCGTGGCCGACGTGACGATCACGACCTATCAGATGCTGACCTGGCGGCGCACGAAGACCGATCGCTTCGAGCACTTCAGCCTGTTCTCGCGCGAGAACTGGGGCCTCGTGATCTACGACGAAGTGCACCTCCTCCCCGCGCCGGTCTTCCGCGTCACCGCGGACCTGCAGGCGCGCCGGCGGCTCGGGCTCACGGCGACGCTCGTGCGCGAGGATGGCAAGGAAGACGAGGTCTTCTGCCTGATCGGTCCCAAGCGGTACGACGTGCCGTGGAAAACGCTCGAGGCCCAGGGCTTCATCGCGACCGCGTCCTGCATCGAGGTTCGCGTTCCACTCCAGCGCTCCTTGAAGTCCCAGTACGCTTCCGCTGGAGCGCGTGCCAAGTTCCGGATCGCCTCCGAGAACCCCGCGAAGATCCCCGTGATCCAGAAGTTGATCGCGAAGCACGACTCGGGGCGGATCCTGGTCATCGGCCAGTACATCGATCAGTTGAACCTGCTCGCGCACCACCTCGGGGCGCCGCTGATCACGGGGAAGACCCCCAATCACGAACGCGAGCGCCTCTACGCCGCATTCCGAGATGGATCGGAACGGCTCCTCATCGTCTCCAAGGTGGGGAACTTCGCGATCGATCTGCCCGACGCCAACGTGGCGATCCAGGTCTCGGGCACCTTCGGCTCGCGACAGGAGGAGGCCCAACGCCTCGGGCGCATACTGCGGCCGAAGTCCGACGGCTCGGTCGCCGTCTTCTATTCAGTCGTCACGCTCGGCTCGCGCGATCAGGAGTTCGCTGAGAAGCGACAACTGTTCCTCACCGAACAAGGCTATACCTACGAAATCGTGGAGGCCGCGGGCCTCGACGTCTCGATCGAATCTGGAGCGACAACTTGACATCACCCTCGTCGAACGGGAAGGCGCGGCCGACCGGTACCCGCAAGCGAAGCGCCGCAAGCAGTGGGACCGCGAAGCGGCAGGCGACCGCGGTCGTGCGCGCGTTGAAGAAGGCCGACCTGACCGAGCTGTACCGGTTCTGGTCGGGGGAGTCCGCGCCGGCGCTGCCCAAGACCGACAAGGAAGTACGCGAGCACGTGCTCTCGTGGATGGGCGACGCCGAGCTCCTCATGGAGCGCGTCGAGCAGCTCGGGCGCCGGCTCGGGACGATCCTCGACCTCCACCTCCACGCGCAGCGTTACGAGTGCACGAGGCATGACCTCGGCAACGCGAAGGAGATCGCCTACCTGTCGAACTACGACCTGGAGGCGAGCCTGACCGTCCTCGCGCGGCGTGGCCTGCTCGCTACCGGGCGTTCGAACGGGATGGTCGAGAACGGCGCACGCTGCACCGCCGTGCCCACCGACATCGGGGACACGATCCTGCGTCAGCGTCGGGCGAAACGGCGGGGTATCTTCGACACCTTCACGCTACGCGGGCATCTCGACCGCCTGTACGACGACCCCGCGCGTGCCGCGCGAACGTCACCCAGCCGCGTGCGCGAGATGTACAAGATGTACTCGAACGAGGCCGCTTCGGTGGCTCGGATCGAGCGCCTCCCCGAGGGTCTCCGCGATCTCGTCCAGAAGGTCGTGCTCGAGTTCGGCGGCCTGCTCCCACGCAAGCTGTTCGACCGCATGGACACCGAGCTCCCGCACTGGAACGGACGCCGCTGGGGCAAGATCCTCGAGGAGTCGCTCGTGGGCACCGTGGAGCGACTGGAGCTCGGCCGCTATGGCATCCAGCACGACGACGAGACGCTGATCACGTTCAACGAGGTGACGCTCGCATGGTTCCGGCGGGTGGCGGTGCCCGGCGACCCTGACGAGCCGCACGACGAGGCGTCACTGGGTGTCGACCTTGTCTCGAACATCTCGCGCTTCCTCGCCTTCATCATCGACCACAACGTGCGGTTCACCGTGCGCGGTGAGATCTTCAAGACCACCGAGAAGCGGATTCTCCAGGACCTGATCCCGAATCCGGGGCGCGAGCTCGACCGCTCGGACGTCTTGAATTTCATCTACGCCTTCACGCGCCATGCGGGCTTGATCGAGTCGACCGGCGAGCGCACCTTCGCGCTCACCACGGATGGGCGCGACTGGGAGCAGCAGGGCTACGACCAGAAACTTCAAGCGCTCTTCGACTACGTGTTGGAGGAGCGGGACCTGGGCGGCGAGTACTACCACCAGGTGCGGATGCGGCGGCTGTTCCTGCGCCTCATCAAACGCATCGAGCCCGGCGTCTGGTACGACATCATGTACCTGCCGTTCCTGGCACGGAACGGCTACCTGTGCAGCCTCGACGAGCTCGCCGTGGACGAGCACTTCGCGTCGCGCACTCAGGTGGGCCAGTACACTGCGATGGACGATTTGCAGCGGATGGCCTGGAACCTCGTTGGCTGGCTGCGCAAGCGTCTCTATCTCCTGGGCCTGGTCGACCTCGGATACGACAAGGCCGGCCACCCGGTCGCGATGCGGCTCACGCGTATCGGCGCGCGGCTGCTCGGGCTCGAAGGCCGGGGCGAGTCACAGGCGATCGGGAGCCTCGTCGTGACGCCGGACTTCGAGGTCGTGATGTTCCCGACCGGCGACGACGCGGAGCTCAACCACGACCTGGATCGATTCTGCGACAGGCAGACCCTCGGCCAGGTGATGCACTTCCAGATCACGGACCGCTCCGTGCACCGCGCCCTGTCGGAGGGCATGAGCCTGAAGCGCATCTTCACCACGCTCGAGGACAACGCGCGCACGCCGGTCCCGCAGAACGTCCTGTACTCCATCCGCGACTGGGCGGTGCAGGCGGGCCTGCTCTTCCTCGACTCGACGATGCGCGTCACCTGCCCCAACCCCGATCTTCTGGCCCGCTTCAGCCAAGACCCGGGCGTGCGGCAGTACCTGAAGTCCGTCGATGGAGAGAACAGCGTCCAACTCGAGAACGGCATCACTCCCGCCCGGATGAGGTCGCTCCTGCGTGACCTGCAGTTCCTCGTCGAGCTGGAGTGAACCCGACCGACTCACGATGACCGCACGGCCGCATCCGCCACGGTTGATCGCCGTGTCGCCGGGGACTCTCGTCCCGGCGCGCGTCGACGCCTTCGCGGACGCCGCGGCCGGGGCGGTGGCGGCGGGCCTGCGGGGCGTGCTCCTGCGGGAGCCCGGCCTCGCGGACGGCGCCTTCCTCGCGCTCGCGCGCCGACTCGCCGCACTCCTCCGCCCGGCAGCCGGGTGGCTCGCCGTGCACGACAGGGTGCACCTCGCCACCGCCGCGAAGGCGCAGGCCGCCCACGTCGGATTTCGCTCGCTCCCACTCGCCGAGGCGCGGGTCGTGCTCGGCGAAGACCTCGCGCTCGGCTTCTCGAGCCACGCGGTCGACGACGCGGACACCTGGCGCGGGGCGGACTACCTCTTCTTCGGACCGGTCTTCGATACGCCATCGAAGCGCGGGGTGGTCGAGCCCACGGGCACCGCTCTGCTGCGCGAGTGCGTGGCGTCCACGGAGCTGCCGGTCGTCGCGATCGGCGGGCTCGCGCCGGAACACGCGGCGGAGATCCTCGCGACCGGCGCGGCCGGGATGGCCGTGCTCGGCGGCGTCTTCGGGGCGAACGATCCGGCCGCGGCCGCGCGCGCCTACCTCGCCGCGATCGCCGCCGCCGAAGCCGCGGGTGTCGAGCGGGTCGAGCCTTGAAGGTCAACCTGCGCCGGCTCCAGCGCCGCTTGCGCTGGGGTACCTGGGTCGCCAGCGCATGCTGCCTCGCCTACCTCTTCCTGCGCTACGACTTCATGACGCTGCCCGATGACGGCTGCTCGCCGCTCCTCCGCTACACGACGGGGAACCGGCTCCTGCTCGACCGCTGGCCGTCCCGGTACGCCGCGGGCGACGCGCTCCTGTTCCGGGGCCCTGACGGTCTGCTCTTCATCGGCGCGGTCGCGCGGACGCGCGGGACGGAGCGCGGCGTGGAAGACGGGACCCTCTGGATCGTGACCGACAACCCGGACTGCCCGGGCGAGAGCTCCGACGACTTCGGCTGGATCGGGCGCGAGAGCTGCGTCGCTCGCATCGTGCTCGCCTGGCCGTGGTGAGCGCGGCGCCCGCTCCCTCAACCCTGCGCGGTCGTCTTGGCTTCAGCCGCGCGAGCGACGTCGTCGAGTTGCTTCGCGCACTCCT
>SMVQ01000213.1 GCA_004357655.1 Planctomycetota bacterium | reverse complement strand
TCCCGCTATGTTCAGGCCAAGTGCCCGTCTGATGACGGCGCCTTGGCTCTGGGAAGTTCCTCATCGTTCTCTCCCGCCGCCGAAGGCCGCCGGAGGGAGGCTGGCAAGGCGCATGGATGCGTATGCGCTGGATACTCGGAGTAGGTGCAACGCAGCCAGGGGCGGTCAGGCGGCTCGACAAATGCACTGAACTCTTGACTCACACGACTAGCTGCAGCGTACCCGTTCAGCGAGGCCCGGCGGCGCGCCGATGGGGACGACGACGACACGGCCCGTCCACTCCTGCGATCCGGGTCGGTCGAAGCCGCGCTTGCGCGCGACGAACGTGACGGTGAGGTCCGCGCGGATCGTCGCGTTCGAAGGCTCGCCCAGGTCACAATCCAGGCCGGACGGCAGGTCGATCGCAACGACGCGCGCGCGACCTTCGTCGGCCCGGGCACGGGCGGCGTTCACGGCCTCGATCACGCGCGCGAGGTGCGGCCGGACCGCGCCGTGGAACCCGGTGCCGAGGAGGGCGTCGACGAGCACGCCCGCGCGCGCGAGCTCCTCGCGCACCGCCGCCAGCTCCTCGCCCGTCGTGACGCGCAGGCGCGGGATCCCCATGCGCCGCACGATCTCCCGGTTGAGCCCGGCGTCGCCGGCCAGCAGCCCGGGCTCGACGCATTCGCAGACGAGGACATCGAACGCAGCGTTCGCCAGGTGCCGGGCGATCACGTAGCCGTCGCCGCCGTTGTTCCCGCCCCCGCACAGGACCGCGACCCGCGCTCCACGCTCTCCGGCGACCTCGCCCACGTGGTGCGCCGCACCGAGGCCTGCGTTCTCCATCAGGAGCATGCCGGGCATGCCCAGCTCCTCGATCGCCAACCGATCGACCTCGCGCACCTGGGCGCGCGTCAGGCTCGAACCGTTCGTCTCGCCCTGGACCACGCGCGCATCTTGCACGATCTCCGGGGTGGCGTGGAAGCCCGCTCGGGGACGCCGTAGACTGGTGCGGATACGCGATGCGTCCGACCCCGCGGCACGTCTTGTCCTCTGCCTCGATGGCGCTCGTCCTGGGAGCCTGCGGGGAGGGGCCACAACCGCCCGAGGTCCTGGCCAGCGCGCTCTACGAGACGGAATTCCTCCAGCGGCCCGGGCGGGTCGCGTTCAGGGAGGAGACCTGCTGGATCGGGGCCCGCGCGTGGCTCCACGTCGGAGCGATCGGGGTCGGCACGCTGCGCGTGGAGGTCGCGATGGACGGGCTCGACGACACCGTCCTCCTCGACACGACCCTCACCGGCGGGATCCGGTCCGAGACGCTCGAGCTGCCGGGGACGGACCCGCGCCCCCTGATCATCACGCTGAAGTCGACGGGCGACGTGACCCTCCTCGCCTTTGCAGTGCAGGAGCTGCGCGCGCCCGCCCAGCCCCCTCCCACGCGGCTCCCAGGGTCGATGCGCGGGCGCAACGTCGTCGTGTTCGTGGCCGACTCGCTGCACGCCGAGCACCTCAGCGGATACGGCTACGAACGCGACACGAGTCCCTACATCGATCGGATCGCGGAAGCGGGCGTGCGCTTCCGGTATGCGTACTCGCAAACCTCGTGGACCCTGTCCTCGGTCTCGAGTCTCTTCACTTCGGTCGAGCAGGAGCGACACGGTGTGCTCGAGCTCGACCAGCGTCTCGGCGACGAGTTCTCCACGCTCGCCGAGCTGTTCTCCAGCGCTGGGTATCGAACCGTCGGGCTCATTCAGAACGGCATCATCTGGCCGGCGACGGGGCTCGACCGCGGCTTCGCCGAGTACACGATCTTTCCGTGGCACACCGAGGGCACACGGCAGCTCATGGCGCGGGCCGTCGAAGTGATGCTCGAGGTGTCGGACGACCCGTTCTTCCTCTACGTGCACCTCACGCCGCCGCACCAACCCTACCAACCGCCGGCGTCGTTCCGCGAGCTGTACCTCGACCCCGAATACGACGGCGAAGTGGACGGTTCGATCATCTCCTGCGCCATTGTCGCGAAGGCGTCGCCGCCCGCCGGCGACCCGGACGTGAGGCGGCTCGCCGCGTTGTACGACGGGCACATCCGTTACGTCGACGACCAGATCGGCAACGCCCTGCGGGCGATGCTCGGCGCGGGGCGGTTGAACGAGCTCCTCGTCGTCGTCACCTCCGACCACGGCGAGGCGTTCCTGCAGCACGGCGCGCAGGGCCACAACTCCCACGTGTACGAGGAGATGGTGCGGATTCCGCTCGTGTTCTACGCGCCCGAGAGCCCGATCCCCGTGGGACAAGTCGTCGACGCACCCGTCACCCTGCTCGACGTCATGCCCACGCTCATCGACCTGTGCGCTCTGGAGCCCCCGAGGCACAGGCTGCGCGGCGCCTCCCTCGTCGGGCTGCTCGAGTCCCATGGCGCGAGCGTGCGCTCGCGCCCCGAGTCCTTCGTGCCCCGATCGATCTTCATGACGTCGCGCTACAAAGACGACCCGGCGAAGTTGCACGCCGCGATACGGATCGGGCGCCACAAGCTCGTCACGCGAGGTGGCCGGGCATTCCTCTACGACCTCGTCGCCGATCCCGGCGAGACCGAGGACCTCGCCGCGCAGCGGCCCGTCCACGCACGCGTGCTGGAGCACCGGCTCGACGCCTGGTACGCGGATGCGACCTCCCGCGACTCGGCCGCGGAGACGGTGGCGCTCGACCCCGCTCGCAGACAGGCCATCCGGGCGCTCGGGTACGGCGGCAAGTAGGCCGCTCTCCGCGCTCGCAACAGGCCCATGCTCGCGCCCGGGAACCTGTCGCGGCGCACGGTCCGCGCGTCGCTCACGGTCGCCGGCGTGGCGCGCCTCGTCCTGACGTGCAAGGCGCCTCGGACCCCCTGATCTCGTTCCTCGCAGGCAGCCTCGGCGCGGAGCTCGCCGCGCTCGATCGCGTCCGGGCCTCCCACCCGATCGTCTTCGGCTCCACCCATCTTCCCGGCCAGCTCTCCGGCGGACCGCGCCAACGCGTGGCCGTCGCGCGCGCCCTCGTGAACCGACCGAAGCTCGTCCTCCTCGACGAGCCGACGGGCGACCTGGACCAGGCGGCTGGCCGGCAGGTGCCGGCGCTCCTGACTCGGATCCTCGGTGGACGGATCGTCGCGGATCGACGCCACGCCCCGATGCCACGCCCCGACGGCCCCCGCGACCGGATCCCGCTCGCGGGGTGACGATCCGTCGCTCGGAGCTCCGGCGCGGGTTTCTCGTGGCCAGATCACGGCCAACAGGGTATCGATGGCACTCACGCGAGTACCCGACCTGAAAGGAACCCTGATGGCGACACGCACGCGCTCGAACCGAAGAGAGAGACAGTCGGCGGGCGGCACAGTGGCGACGGTAGGGCCGCGCAACCGGGCCCCGAACAGCCACGGGCGACGCACGTCCCAGGCAATGATCGCGGACCTCGAGTCGAGGATCGCCGAGCTTCGCACCCGCATCGCCGCGCGCAAGGCGAAGCAGAAGCGCGCGACGGAGCCGAAGCCCAGGGGGCCGCGCTTCTCCCCGAAGTGGCTCGCGAGTCACAGGGAGAAGCTCGCGATCTCGGCCGCGGACTACGCCGCACTCGTCGGTGTCTCCGCCCTGACCGTGTACAACTGGGAGAAGGGCAAGACGAAGCCGCGCGCCAAACAGCTCGCGGCCCTGGCGCGAGTGCGAGCCCTCAAGCAGCGGGAGGCGTGGAAGCGGCTCGATGCCCTCGATGGCGTGAAGCTCTGATCGGCCGTGGCGCGCAGCGAGCGTCAGAGCCGGCGGCGGTACAGGATGTAGTCCTGCACCCAGTGGTCCGGGAGGTCCTCCAGCCGGGGCTCGAGCTCCGTGGCCCCGGATCTGCTGAACCTGCGGATCGGGTAGTAGCCGCGCGCGACCTGCTCGTTCGCGCGCATGGGTCCGATCTTCGCGCGGACCGCGGTCAGCAGCAGGTATTCGGGCATGGTGCTGACGACCATGTCGACCTGCGAGGAAAACTCGAGCGCAGGCGGACACGTCAAGCCTTCGCTGTCGAGCACGAGGCTCCTGCCGTAGTAGCCGATTGCGCCGATGTCGGACGCGAGCAGCACGGCGCCCTGCTCGGCCAGGCGCACTTCGTGCGCCCACTCGGCGATCGGGCGGTAGACGCGCTCGGTCACGGGATCGCTCGGACGCAGGGCATAGAGCCCCACGAGGAGCGCGAGAGCGGCGACTCCGGCAACCAGTCGGCCGACGCGCGCGAGCGCCGGAGCGCGACGAGCGACGGCGCGGAGGAGCGGCTCGAGGCCGAACGCGAGCGCGATCACCCATGCGACCAAGGGTAGGTAGTAGTACCAACCCCAGGTGTGCGGGCGCGCGGCGAGATAGGCGAGGAGGATACCGAGCGCGAATAGGAGCAACGGCCTCAGCGACTTGGCGAACCGAAACGCGCGCACCCATCCGAACAGGACGAACGGCAAGGCGGGGAGGTACTCGAGTCGCGGCAGGAGACCCTGGCGCGCGATCTCGAGCCAGGTCGCGAGCGTCGGGGAGCCCCCGTGTCGCTGCGCTTTCGAAGTGACTGAGTGCGGGATCGGACTGCCGTACACGTAGATCAGGAGGATCGTGTACGAGGCGCCGACGATCGCGATGGGCGTGAGGAAGCGCACGAGTCGTGCCTTCGATCCGACCACGCCCGGCAGGAGCACGGCGATGAAGATCAGCGCCTCGGGCCGCACCGTGCATGCGAAGGCCGCGAGCGTTCCGGCCGCCGCGATCCTGTTGCGCCCCAAGCACCAGGTCGCGGCGAGGACGAGGAGGCAGAGGACCGGCGCCTCCATCCCCCCCATCGAGACACGCGTGAGCTCCGGCATCAGGGCGAAACCGCAGACGACGAGCGTGCTCCGCAGCCGGTCGCGCCCCAGAAGCAGGACCAGGAGCCACGCGGATGCCACGTCGCACGCGAGGTTCAGGGTGAGCGAGGCTCGCGCCGCCTCAAAGCCCATCTTGATGCAGCCCGCGAGGAGCGCGGTGTAGCCCGGTGTCGTCGTCCCGAGCACGGGCTCCCAGGAGGCCCCGGGGTTGAACACCATCCCGAGGCCGCCCGCCAGGTTTCCGGCGTACCGGAACGTGATGAACGCGTCGTCGTAGAGATGGCAGAATCGAGCGCCGAGGATGCGGGCGAGGAGGACGACGGCGAGGAGGACGAGCGTTTCGAGCGGGGCGAGCGGGCGGCGTGGCTCGTTCTGGGGGCTCATCGTGATGGGGACGGTGGAATCCTGCACGCGCGGGAAACTGCGCGGAGTCTACAGCCCGACAGGGAACGTTGCCCGCGAACAGGGATCGGATCTTGCGGAGTGTTGCCCTAGAATTCTGCGCCCACCCAGCTCTCCCCGGCCGCCCCCATGTTCTCTCTCGTCCTAGTCCTCGCGCCAGTTCTTCAGGGCCCGGCTGCCCAGGCGGAGACGCTCTGGAGCGCCGGGCGCCGGATCGAGAGCATCGAGCGCCTCGCCGTGGCCGTCGCCGCCACACCCGGCGACCGGTTCCTCCGGCGCCGGCTCGTCGAGCGCGAGATGACCGTTCACCGCTACGCGAGCGCCTTGGAGCACATGGCCGGGCTCGGCCGCGACGTACGCAGCCAGCGGGCGCTCGCGCTGCACGGAATGGGACGATTCGCGGAAGCGGTCGAGTTCCTCGACACCCTCGACCCGGATCAGCTGCTCCTGCTCGTCGCCACCCTCGATCGACTGGGGCGCCACGGGTCGTCCGACCGCTGGCTCGAACGCGCCGGGAGCCTGATCGGATTGGACGACTCCCGCGTGCAGGTGCTCGACGCGCGCCGGCTCGCGCGGCTCGGTCGCTACGCCGACGTCGTGCCCATCGTCGCGCAGGTGCTCGCGGCCGACCCGTACGACGCGGAGGCGCTGTTCCTCCACGGGCAGGCGCTCGCGCGTACCGGCGCGCGGGAGGCGGGGCTCGCGGCGCTCGAGCGACATCGCGCGCTCACGCCGCTCCTCGACGACCTGGATTTCGCGGAGCGCGGCGTCGACCTTGCGCCCCGGCACGCTCCGAACCACGCGCGGGTCGCCGACGTCGAGCGCGCGATTGGGCGACTCGGACGGGCGGAGGTCGCTTACGCGCGCGCCTTGGAGCTGGCCGAGCCCGACGAGGTCGTCCCGATCGCCCTGCGCGCCGCACGGCTCTTCGACGAGGACCGGAACGACCTCGCGCGCGCCCTCCGCACGCTCGACGAGGCCGCCGAGCGGGCGCCGGACGCGCGGTTGTTCGTCCGCAAGGGCGACCTGCTCGTCACGGCCGGACAGCAGCACGAGGCCCTGGACGCTTTCGAGGCGGCCGCGCGGTTGCGGCCGAACGACGCTGAAGTCACTGAGCGGCTCGAGGTCTGCCGGGCCGCGATCGCGGTGGAGGACGGACGGTGAGGATCCGAGCGTACCGTGCGCCTCACCGTCGTGCGTATCACAACGGACTCCTCGCCGCGATCCTGTGCCTCGCCTGCTCGGACGACACCGGGACGCGCTCCGGCCCAGGGTCGGCGCCCACCGGTCCGCTCTTCCGCGACGTCACGGCCGACTCCGGCATCGACTTCGTGCATGACGCGGGCAAGACGGCGCAGAAGCACCTACCCGAAACGATGGGTGCGGGTGCCGCGGTCTGCGACGTGAATGGGGACGGCAACCTCGACCTCTACTTCATCCAGGGCGGCCGGCTCCCGGGGGCGGGCGGACGCTCGAAGGGCGTCGCGCGGATCGTCGTCAATCGGCTCTTCGTGGGCGACGGCCGCGGGGGTTTCCGCGACGCCACGGACGAGTCCGGGGCCGCCGCCCACTCGGGCTATGGGATGGGCGTCGCGGCCGGGGACGCGAACGGGGACGGACACGTCGACTTCTACGTCACGAACTTCGGGCCCGACGTGCTGCTCCTGGGCGACGGGACCGGCGGGTTCCGGGACGGGACCGCGGAGGCGGGCATCTACGACGGGCGCTGGACGACCGCAGCGCTCTTCTTCGACCCCGACGGGGACGGCGACCTCGACCTCTACGTGTGCGGCTACGTGGAGGTCGACGTCGCGCACCCGCCCTGGTGCGGGGACCGCCGGCCTGGCTGGCGCTCCACGTGCCACCCCGACTTCTTCGACGGGATCCCGGATCGGTTCTGGCGCAACGACGGCGCGGGACACTTCACCGATGCGACCGTGGCAGCCGGACTCGCCGACTCGGCGGGCAAGGGACTCGGCGCCGCGGCGTTCGACTTCGACGACGACGGCAAGCTCGATCTCTACGTCGCCAACGACAGCGTCGAGAACCGGCTCTGGCGCGGAAACGGCGACGGGACGTTCACGGACGCCACACTCCTCTCCGCCACGGGCGTGAACGGGTCCGGGGCGACCGAGGCCGGGATGGGCATCGCGACCGGCGACGTGAACGAGGACGGGCGCATCGACCTGTTCATCACCAACTTCGACGACGAGTCGAATACGCTCTACCGCAACGACGGCGACGGCTTCTTCAGCGACGTCACGGCGATCGCCGGCCTCGACGCACCGAGCCGCCTGCCCGTGGGCTTCGGAGCGGTACTCTTCGATGCCGATCTGGACGGCGACCTCGACCTCGCCGTCGCGAACGGACACATCCTCGACAACATCCGCCTTTACCACGACGGCAAGACCCACGCTCAGGAGCCGCTCTTCTTCACGGGGGACGGCGCGGGCCGATTCGAGCTGGACCGGGAGGGCGCCGGCGACTTCGTCAGCGAGGCGCTCGTCGGCCGCGGCCTCTACACGGGCGACTTCGATCGCGACGGCCGCATCGACCTCGTCCTCACGCAGAACGACGGTCCTGCGCGGGTGTACCGGAACGTCGGTCCGGAGCGCGCCTACCTTGCCCTCGCGGGACTTCCGCCCGGCACACGCGTCACCATCGAGCTCACGGACGGCACGACGCGAGTGCGCGAGGCCGGAGGGCAGCCGTCCTATCTCGGCGTCTGCGAGGCGTCGGTCCACGTCGGCCTCGGCACCGCGGACGTCGCCGGCATCCGCATCCGGCCGCCGGGGAAGAGCGAGGTCGAACTCGTCCTGAATGCGCGCCGCCCGAGGGGCCGGTTCGAGGTCCGGCGCGCGAACGGCGGATTCGAGCTCTTCGAGCGGTGAGGCCCCTGCCTGCTCTCCCGCTCCCTTCCTAGCCCTTCCTGGTGCCGTAGGGGTGCGACTCAGAAGCCCTTGACGCTACCGACCTTCTTGTAGAGGGCGTAGGTCGCCAGGAACCCGATGACGAGCGTGACGGCGACCCACAGGGAGGGGTTGTCCGCGCTCGTGATCGCGGGCTGATCGACACTGACCATCATCAGGATCAGCGGCACGGACATGTAGGTGTTGTGCTTGGAGCGCAGGCCCGCCATCGCCGGATCGGCCGGGTCGGGCGCCTCGCCGTTCTTGATGGCGGTGATGATCCGCTTCTGAGCCGGCCAGATGCGCATCCACACGTTGGCGGCCATCGCCGTCCCGAAGAGCGCGCCGACGTGGATGAACGCGGCGCGCGAGGACATCTCCTGCGAACCGGTGAGGAACCAGGCGACACCGACCGCGAGGAGGCCCCAGATGACGACGCCGGCGGTGTGCGCCCCGCCCTTCAACATCTTGAAAAGGATGTCGTAGATCAGGAAGCCCACGAACAGGCTCCCGAACGGGACGATCCAGTCTCCGAAGGCCGGCTTCATGCCGGCGTTCTCCGACATGTTGCTGAAGAAGTACCCGTAATCACCGACATAGTAGAGGACGAAGAGCAGTGCGACGCCCGTGAGCCAGGTCCAGGCCGCGCCCCAACGGAACCAGAAGAGCGCGCGGGGCATCAGCTCGGGGATCACCTTCTTCTTGGTGTCGCCGTCGAGCGTCGCGAGGAAGGCTCCGTTCACCCAGTTGAAGTAGTAGAGGATTCCGATCCACAGCACCCCGGCGACGACGTGGATCCACCGGAACGAGAGCTGCGCGTGCTCGCTCAAGAAGGGAATGTTGTCCATGACCTGTACGTTCCTCGGGTTGTCCTCTGGGCCTGCGAGACCTTGCGCTTGCCGGACTCACGGCCGGGCGCCACGGGGCTCTCGCTCACGTGAGCGAGAACTATCCACAAGCCCCGGTTCGGAGTCAACACCGGGGAACATCGGGGCACGCCGCCGACTGAGCCGATCCCGTCCCCGCCCCGGATCGCGGGCATCGTGCGCGACCGCGCCCGTTCGGCGCAATGCCGCTGGCGCGGGGCCTGGCGTGCCGGCCCGACGCGCCCGAGCCCGTGCTCGTTTCCGTTCCGGCTCTTCGGGACTGCGCTGGGAGTTGGACGGCGGAAACAGCACGGATCGGGCACCTTGGAGCGGGACGCCCAGGCTCCAGGCCGACGGCGTTGCCCGTCCCACGCCCCCCGGCTACCTGGCGACGAACTGGAAGTTCAGGGTGAGCTCGCCGCCCGGCTCGACCGTGACCTTCAACCTCACCTTCTTGAGCTTCTCGTGCCACGCGGTGAGCGTGTAGTCACCGGGGGGCACGCCGGCGATCGAGAACGAACCGTCGGCCGCGGTCACGGCGAAGAAGGGGTGGTCCACCACGCAGACGTAGGCCTTCATCCAAGGGTGGATGTCGCACACGAACGTGACCGGGACCTCCTCGCGATTCATCGTGATCTCCAACGGCTTGGAGCCGGCGCCTTGCGTCTTGTTCAGGTCGTCGTTCTTGATCGCGATCACGTGCACGTTATGGGACATGCCGTCGCTGTTCCGCGCCAGGAGCCTCTGGCCCGCGCGCATTCCGACGACGTGCGGCCGGTACAGGCAGCCCTTCTGATCGAGAATGACCGGATCGCCGGAGACCGGTGTCGGCGCCCAGCCCGAGAGACCGCGCGAGATGTACACGAACACGTTCTGGAGCTTGCCGTCGTTCACGATGACGGTCTCCTTGAGCGGCGTCTCCGGGTGATCCTTGCAACCGACCGTATTCGTGATCGCCGTGATGGGCACGCGCTTCGGGGCCGCGCCGCTGAACGTCGCAAAGCCCGTGATGTGGCCGAGCTGCGTCGGATCCACGGGCTCGGAACCCGAATCGGTCGGAGCGGAGACCTCGCCCCCACCGCTTGCGGGGACCTCGCTGGGGGGCATCGTCTTGGAATCATCGGCGGAGTCTGGCGACGCGGCTACCGGCTCCGTGGAGTTCGCTGGGGCCGCGGACGGAGTGGGCAGGGCGGGCCGCCCCGCATCGCCCCCGCCGCAGCCCGCACCAACGGCGAGGACGACGAGCAGTGAGGCCAGGCCGGCGCATGGGAGGTGTCGATCGTGTGCACGCATGATGCGGAGAGGATAGCCTCTCGCCGGGGTGGATGTACGGAGCAAGTCACGCAGCGCTGCCGCGGCATCGGCTGCGGCTGACGATCCACCGTGGTCCGTCAGCCTGACCAGAGGAAGACGAGGCAGGCACGGAGCGGCATGGAGTGGTGGCAAGTGGGAGTCGGGACTCGTCCGATTCCAGACGCGACAGGGCGACGGAGGTGGGTCCTAGAAGGTCGCGCTCGACGCTCGCACCCAGTCCTGCTCGTACGCCTCGGGCACGGGGTCGGTCATCAACGCGCCCGGCTGGAGGTATGGGAAGATCTCGGCGTAGGTACGCACCTGCGTCCCATCGATCCGGCGCATGATGTGGTGCGGGCGCAGCTCGCCCGGATCCGACAGGCCGGCGGCGCCGAGGAGTTCGAGGAAGGCCCGCACGGTCTCCTTGTGGAAGTTGAATGTGCGCTCGCCCTTGGAGTCGACGTCGAGGCCGACGACGAGGCCTGGATTCTGGGTGGTGACGCCGACCGGGCAGTCGTTGGAGTTGCACCGCCGCGCCTGAATGCACCCGAGCGCCATCATCATTGCGCGCGCGGAGTTGCAGAGGTCGGCGCCCAGCGCCAGCTTCGCCACCATGTCGAACCCGTTGGCGATCTTGCCCGACGCGATCAACCGGATTCCGGCGCGCAGCTTGAACCCCACGAGACAGTTGTGGACGAAGACCAGTCCGTCCGAGAGCGGCATGCCGACGGAGTTGGAGAACTCGATCGGGGCCGCGCCCGTTCCACCCTCGCCGCCGTCGACCGCGATGAAGTCCGGGTGTCGGTCGGTCTCCATCATCGCCTTGCAGAGCGCCATGAACTCGCGCTTGCTGCCGACGCACAGCTTGATCCCCACCGGCTTCCCCCCCGAGAGCCGGCGCAAGTCGCTCACGAACTGGAGCAGCTCGAGCGGCGTCGTGAAGGCCGAATGCGTCGGGGGCGAGAGCACGTCGTGGCCCATCGGCACACCGCGGATCTCCGCGATCTCGCGGGTGAGCTTCACGGCGGGGAGGATTCCGCCGTGTCCCGGCTTCGCCCCCTGCGAGAGCTTCACCTCGATCATCTTCACCTGCTCGAGCGTCGCCGTCTCCTGAAAACGGCCGGGATCGAAGCCGCCCGACTCGTTCCGACAGCCGAAGTACCCGGTGCCGATCTGCCAGACGAGGTCGCCGCCCTTCGCCTTGTGGTACGGACTGACCCCGCCCTCGCCGGTGTTGTGGTAGAAGCGCCCGAGTCGGGCCCCCAGGTTGAGCGCCAGGATCGCGTTGCTGCTGAGCGACCCGAAGCTCATCGCCGACACGTTCAGCAGTGAAGCCGAGTATGGCTCGTCGCACTGGCCTTCACCGATCAGGACGCGAGCCTCGTAGTCGTGAGGGATCGACCGGGCGAGGAATGAGTGGGCGATCCACTCGTACCCGGGCGCATAGACGTCGCGCTGCGTGCCGAAGGGGAGTGTGTCGAGCACGCGTTTTGCGCGCTGGTACACGAGGGACCGGACCTCGCGGTTGAACGGCGTCCCGTCGGTGTTCGACTCCACGAAGTACTGGTTGATCTCCGGTCGGATCATCTCGAACAGGTACCGCATCCGACCGATCACCGGGAAGTTGCGCAGCACCGCCCGCCGCTTCTGAGTCGCGTCGATGATGGCGAGCACGAGCAGCGCGACCAAAGACAGAGCGAGCCAGTTGAAGATTGGAGTGATCCGGCCCGCGGCGAGGGCGAGCAGCAGCGCAGTGATCAGGGTCGCGAAGATCGGCTTCCTCATGCCGGACCCTGTGCGAGGCCGAACAGGACCTGGAGCCGGATGAAATCGACGTCCTCGATCACCACGGCGATCGAGTAGCCCTCGGTGAACGAGAGCGTACGCTTGCCGCTCGTGATCGTGATCGTGGACCCCTTCACGTGCGTCCTGTCACCGATCGCCCGCGCCGGCAGGAACCCCGTGACGTTGAAGTCCTCGAGGTGCACCTCCATTCCCCCGCGCGACACCCGCAGGATCTTCGCCGCCAGCTTCTCACCGACGTGCGGTGCCATGTACTGGCAGACCTTGAGGTCCTTCACGGCGATCTCGGTCATCTCCGCCACCTCGGATTGAATGGAGCAGTGCGCGGCGACGTCGTTCAGGTCCTGGAGCAGGGCCTCCGTCTGCAATTCCTCGGCCGCTTCGTCGCCGCGAGTCTCGACGGCGTGCAGCCAGCGGTGGACGATCAGATCGGGGTAGCGCCTGATCGGTGAAGTGAAGTGCAGGTACGCCTTCCGCGCGAGGCCGAAGTGCTCGGCGATGTCCACGTGGTCCTTGACCTCGTAGACGGCGCGCTCGATGAGCCCCATGATGCGTTGGATGAGCGCCTCGGCGTTCGGGCGGCGCCGCGCATCGCGGATCATGCGCCCGATGTCCCGCCCGGTCAGGCGGTCCTTCTTGGGGACGCGCACGCCGTGCTCCTCGAGCAGCTTGGCGACGCGTTCGATCTCTTCGGGATCCTTCTCCGGGTGCACGCGGTAGATCGTCGGCAGGCCGCGCTCGCGGAAGAGATCGCCCACGGCCTGGTTCGCGGCGAGGGCCGTCTCCTCGATGAGCGCCTGCGAGAAGTAGCGCGGCGCGTTCACGATCTCCTTCACCTCGTGCTGCTCGTCGAACAGGAACTTCTTCTCCGTCGACTGGATGCGCATCGAGCCCTTCGCATCGCGGATGCTCTGCTGCTTCTTCGTCCAGCGCTCGAAGAGCTCGAGTGGCTCCCGCAAGTGCTCTATGGCCTGCGCCTCCGCGGTCGCCTTGCCGTCCAGGAGGTCCTGAACGACGCGGTACGTATTCCGCCGCACGCTGCGAATGACGGACTTCTCGACCCGGGCGCTCTGCCGCTCGCCCTGCTCGTCGAACACCATGAGGACGGAATGGGCGAGCCGGTCGCGGTCCGGGACGAGCGAGCACAGGTTGTTCGAGATTTTCTCGGGCAGCATCGGGATGACCTGATCCGGCAGGTAGACGCTCGTCCCGCGCGCGAGCGCCTCGGCGTCGAGCACCGTCCCCGGCCGCACGTAGTGCGCCACGTCCGCGATGTGCACTCCGACCTCGAGCGCGCCATCCTCCAGACGGCGGATGCCGATGGCGTCATCGAAGTCCTTGGCGTCCTCGCCGTCGATCGTGAAGATCGTCTCGGCTCGCAGATCGAGTCGACCCTCGAAGTCGGCCTCGGTCGGGTCTGCGGGGATCGCCCGCACTTCGTCCAGGACGTCCGCGAGGAAGCGTGTCCTCAGCCGGAACGAATGCAGGAGCTCGACCTCCTCCGATTCGGAGTCGCGGTAGCACGGCGGCCCCGTCGTCATCGCTCCGCCGGCGCTCGGACGACTCTCGATGATGCCGCGCACCGTCGCGTCGGGATCCGGGTAGGACTCGAGCTCGGATTCGACGTCGGCGGCGTCACCCCCGGTGTCGAGCGACCAGCCCCGATCCTTCTTCGCCGACTCTTCGGGCGCGCCGCCGCGGGAGCGGAGGAGGTCCTTGAAGCTCTTGAAAGAAGAGTCGTCGGCAGCCATTTCTCCAAAGAGGATACGCATAACGCGCAGCCAGCAAAGCCGCGCAACATGAGAGCGCCCCGCGGGTCCTCAGGCGCACCCTGTACGCCCTCCCGAGCTCCCTGGGGGCCCCGCCCGAAATCCCGGAACCGGGACTGAGTGCGGAGCGCGCTCCCTCGCAAATGCAAGTTCCTAATAAAGAGTGTCATCCCGATCTCGGGTTGCCATAGTGTCGCCTACCTGGCACCCGGGTCGGCGACGACCCGCTCTCCCGCTCCCGGTCATCCCGACGCGCCCCCGCCCCGCAAGCCGGGGTCACGCTCGGGTCGACCTCCCCCCCCCGAACTCTCCTCAGGGTCAGGTCCCATGCTCTCCAACGGATCCCTAGCACGCGTGTGCCTCGGCGTCGGAACCTTGTCGGTACTCGCCGGCGCGTCGAACGCGGACACAGTCACCGTCACCCTCGCCGGATCACACATCGAGTCCGTGACCTCCGGCGGTGTGACCGTCGACATCGACCACCTCACTCCCGGGCAGTCCTCGGGTGAGGCCGCCTTCCTCGACCTCGACGGTTTCGGCATCACTGCCGCTGACGGCCGGAACCTGGACTTCTACTTCGCCCGGAGCGGCAGCGCCCCGAACTGGTTCATCGACCTCGGCCTCTGGCGCGACACGAACGGCTCGGACGCGGACTTCTTCGTGTTCGAGATCGGAGGCAACGATTCCATCCAGGTTGCTCCACGCCTGCCGAACGGCGCCTACGGCCAGGACGTCTCCGTAACGGGCTGGACGAACACCGGCTACACCGTCCCCATGGGTCCGAACTCCGGGCAGCGGGCCTACGGCCTCGCGTTCGACATCACCGATCTCCGGGACACCGCGGGAGCCAGCCTGGCACAGAACGCGCTCATCACCGGAATTCGCATTCGCTCCGCGAGCGTCGACGGGGCCTCCTTCCTGGCCGTCGATCCGAATCCGGATCCCCTGGCCGGTCTGGACGGCGACGGGAGCGTCGCGATCGTCGGCGAGTTGCGGACCTGGCACCCGATCGAAGCCGTGTTCCAAGGACCGTGGGCGAGGGAGACGGACACCGCCCCGAACCCGTTTCTCGACTACCGCCTCGAGGTCGTCTTCCAGAGTCCCGGCGTCCAGGCCTTCCGCGTCCCTGGTTTCTTCGACGCCGACGGCGACGGGGGCGACCGGGGACGGATCTGGAAGGCGCGCTTCAGCCCCGATCGCCCCGGGACGTGGACCGTCACGGCGCACTTCCGTCGGGGCACCAACGTCGCCGTCGGTACGCTCGGCACGGGAACTCCCGGACTCCTGGACGGCGTCTCCACGCAGTTCACCATCCTACCCCGCGATCCCCAAGCACCCGGCTTCCTGAGCTCCGGACGCCTGCGACACGATGGCGGCCACTACCGCAGCTTCGCCGACGGGCCGCACTTCCTGAAGGGCGGCACCAATAGCCCCGAGAACCTGCTCGCCTATCGCGGTTTTCACGAGATCTCGGACGCCGGGGGCGCCGGCATTCTGCACAAGTACGGCCCGCACGTGTCCGACTGGATGCCGCACGATCCGAACTTCCGCAGCAATGTCTACCCGGCCGACGGACGCGGCATCATCGGGGCGCTCAACTACCTCTCGTCGGTGGGCGTGAACTCCGTCTACGCGATCCTCATGAACCTCGGCGGCGACGGACAGGACGTACACCCGTTCCTGGGGCCCGCGGACACGGGTTTCAATCGCACGCACTACGATACGAGCCGCCTTCACCAGTGGAACATCGTCTTCGAGCACGCCGCGCGGAAGGGCATCGCGCTGCACCTCGCCTTCGGCGAGACGGAGTCGGCCAACGAGAACTGGCTCGACGGTGGCAACCTCGGCCCCGAACGCAAGCTCTTCTATCGCGAGATGATCGCACGGTTCGCGCACAACGCGGCGATCAAGTGGAACCTCTGCGAAGAGAACGACTTCAGCGTCACCAAGCTCGAGGACTTCGCGAGCTACATCGCTGGACTCGATCCCTACGACCACATCATCGCTTTCCACAACCACACGAACGACTTCTCCGACTACAACCAGGTCACGGGAGATCCGCGCTTCTCCGCCACGTCGCTCCAATACACGTCCGGCTCAGTGGGCAACCAGGTCGAGACCCTGCGCGCACAGTCCGCGGCGGCCGGTCATCCATGGGTGGTGGAGACGGATGAGAACGCGCCCGCATCGACCGGCCTCACGGACTCCAATACGAACAACCTGCGGAAGAGCATCCTCTACGACGTCCTGTTCAGCGGCGGCAACATCGAGTGGTATCTCGGGTGGCACGACCTGCCTCTGGGCGGTGACGTGACGCTCGAGGACTTCCGCACGCGCGAGGAGATGTGGAAAGCCACGACGATCGCGCGTCGGTTCCTCGAGGACAACCTGCCGTACTGGACGATGCAGCCCATGGATCAGCTACTCGCGAACGAGACGGGCTCGTACGGGGGCGGCGAGGTGTTCGCGGAGCCGGGCACCGCCTACGCCGTCTACCTTCCAGCGTCATCTCCGAACGCCACGCTCGACCTCTCGGGCGCGACGGGGGCGTTCAGCTTCCGCTGGTTCAACCCACGGACGGGCCTCTTCGAGGGCGGAGATCAGACGATCCAAGGCGGGGGCAGCCTGGCACTGGGCTCTCCACCGTCCGATACGTCGAACGACTGGGTGGCCCTCATCGAGAAGACCGACCTCACGGTCAACGCGCCGACGATCTCCGCGTCGGCCGGCGGCACGGTCGGCTTCTTCCTCGAACCCGGCCTCCAGTACGCGGGCAGGACCTTCTTTCTCGTCGGGAGCAGCTCGGGCACGACGCCAGGATTGGCGCTCGGTGGATTCACCCTTCCGCTGAACTTCGACGACTACATGCGCATCACGATCGAGCAAGCGAACGGAGCCATATTCGTCAACACGAACGGCTCCATGACTGCCGGCGGATGGGCCACGTCCCGCATCATCGCTCCGCCCGGGGCGCTGGCGCCCTTCGTGGGCATGACCCTGCACCACGCCTACGCACTGATCCAACCCCTCGACTACGTCAGCCAACCCGTCGAGTTCAGGGTTGTGCCGTGAGCTAGTGTCCTGCACCAGAAGTTCGTGCACATTGCCCGCACCTCCCAGTGCCCATGGCTGCGTTCCGGGGTCCCCTTCGAACGACCCTAAGGGGTCGTCTCGATCCGCCTTCGGCGGACCGGGGCTTACCCCTCCGAGTATCACAGCGCATACGAATCAAAGCG
>SMVQ01000212.1 GCA_004357655.1 Planctomycetota bacterium | reverse complement strand
TCGATGGTGGCAGAGGCGAAGAAGGGCGGGAAGTACGTCTACTACCACTGCCACGGAAAGAAGGGGTGCCCGACTGGCTATGTGAAGGAAGCCTCGCTCGCCGAGCGGTTCGCGGCCTCACTCGAAGCCATCGCCTTCTCCGATGAAGTCCTGGCGTGGGTGACGCAGGCCCTACGCGAATCGCACCAGGACGAGAAGACGCTCCACGACTCCGCCATCTCCAGGCTCCAGGCGGAGTACACCAAGCTCCAGAACCGCATCGACTCCGCCTACGTGGACAAGCTCGACGGGCTCCTCGAGGCAACAGAGTTCGAGCGGATGCGGGCCAAGTGGAAGAAGGAGCAGACCCGCGCCACCCGCTCCATCGAGAACCACCAGGGCGCGAATCACACCTACCTTGAGGAAGGCGTGATGCTCCTAGAACTCGCCAAGAGAGCCCCTGGCATGTTCAGGGAGGCCGATTCGGCGGGGCAGGCCCGTTTGCTCGGATTCGTCCACTCGAACTGCGTTTGGGAGGACGGGAAACTCGCCGTCACGTACCGCCAACCCTTTGACGTGCTTGCGGTTATGGCCGCGAACGTCACCCCCGAGTTGATGGGGGACACCGCCAAGACAGGCGATTTTGGTAAGTGGCTCCCCGAGTAGGACTCGAACCTACAACACTTCGGTTAACAGCCGAATGCTCTACCAATTGAGCTATCGGGGAGTGCGCGGACAAGGTACCCCCAGTGAGGCCCCTGTCAAGCTTCGCGAACCTCATCGGCTCGTGCCTGTGCGTGCCTGGAGGGCACCTGCTCTGGGCCGGTTGGGAGTCGTCGAAGTGGGAATCAGTCGGGTCCCACTCCGATCGACCGGAGGGCGGAAGAGTCCAGGCGCACCGGGTTTTTCGGGACGGAAGCCAGGGAGAACCGGGGCGTGATCTCGCTCGGAGTGGCCCTGGCGCCCGCCTCGAGACCTGAGGCGTTCGCGGCCCAGGCGACGATGGCCCGCGGGTCAGCGCCGCGCTCGCGAAGGTGGGACAGGGATAAGTCGTCGCAGCGCTTGGCTAGCCGACGGCCCGTGTCGTCCACGACGAGCGGGACGTGGAACCAACTCGGGTGGGGGAGCGCGAGGGCTTCCTGGAGTAGTGACTGGCACGCGGTGCTCGGGAGCAGATCATCGCCGCGGAGGACGGTGGTGATGCCCTGGTCGGCGTCGTCGACGACCACAGCGAGTTGGTAGGCCGGGGCGCCGTCGCGCTTCGCGATGACGAAGTCGCCCGTCTCGCGGCGCACGTTCGCGTCGAACTCGCCGGCGAAGCCGTCCACGAGAGTGACGCCGCGGCCATCGGCAACGCGGAATCGCAACGCCGCGCGGCGGCCCGTCGCGGACTCGGCGTCGGCGAGCGATGCGAACCTGCCCGCGCACGTGCCCGGGTAGGGTTGGGTGTCGTCACCCCGGTGGGGGGCGCTCTGGGCCTCCTCGATCTCCCGACGCGTGCAGATGCAGGGGTAGGCGAGGTCGCGCTCGACGAGTGTGGCGAGGGCGTCGGCGTAGAGCTCGTGACGCTTGGACTGGTAGACGACCTCGCCGTCCCAGTCGAGGCCCAGCCACTCGAGGTCGCGGAGGACGGCGTCGATCATGCCCGGCTTCGTGCGCTCGGTGTCGAGGTCCTCCATGCGCAGCAGGATCCGGCCGCCGGCGGCGCGGATCTGCCACCAGGCGAGGAGGAAAGACCGCGCGTGGCCCAGGTGCAGGAGGCCCGTGGGGCTTGGGGCGAGGCGTCCGACGATCGGCTCAGGCATCAGGGCTGGCAGGGGACCCAGGTGCCTTCGGTGGCGGAGCGACGCGCGGCGTCGAGGACGCGCATGGTGGCGATGCCGTCTGTGAAGGTGGCGGCATCCGCGAGCGTGGCGCTGCCTTCGCCGACCGCGCTGATGACGTCCTTCAGGTAGAGGGGAAGAATGCGCGCGAAGATCCCCTGGTCGGGCATGCCGAGCTCGGTGTGGGTGGGGACGCTCGCGTCGAGCTCGATCGGGGCGATCTTTGCATCGTGCTTGGCGCCGAGGAGGCGGTCCTCCTCCTCGAGGCGCAGGGTGCCTTCGCTCCCCACGTATTCGACGAGGGAGCCCGTGCTGTTCGGCGCCATGATGTTCGTGTCGACGCTCACCTCGGCGCCGTTCGCCATGCGCAGCCACAGGGTCGCGTGCTCGTCGGCGGTCACTTCGCGCTCGATGCCTTCGGCGTCCGGGCGGGTCTTCCGGTAGGTGGCGAGGCGCGCGCGGACTGCGAGCACGGCGCCCATGTCGAACTGCAGCGAGTCCACGAGGTGCGAGGCGATCGCGCCGAGGATCCCCCCGCCGCGCTCAGCGTCGTACCACCAGCCGAATGCGTGGTTCAGGCGCGCGGGGCCGCCGAAGTGCATCTGGATCCGGCCGCTCCAGGGCGTGCCGAGGAATCCATCCTGGACGAGAGCGCGGAGTCTTCGGCGCCAGGGGCTCCAACGGAGCTGGTGGTCGAGGAGGCAGAGGCGGCCGGCGCCCTCGCGCGCGAGGTCAGCCGCCTCCGTGGCGTTCAGCGTGAACGGCTTCTCGCAGAGGATCGCGGCGCCCGTCTCGGCGAGGAACGCGCGGACCATCGGCGCGTGTAGGTCGACGGGAGTCGTGATGATCGCGAGGTCGGGCGCGAGGGCGAGCAACTCGCGCCAATCCGTCGTCGCGACGGGGATGTTCCAGTCCGCGGCCGTGGCCTCTGCTCTGGGCGCGTTGGTGCCGGCGATACCGACGACTTCGTTGCCGCCGGCCCAGCGGAGGGCGGGGAGCTGGACCTTCGCGGCGAAGGAATTGCCGACGAGGGCGATGCGGACGGGGGCGGGCATGGTCGGAATAGGCGACTTCAGGTGCAGCCACGACGCGGTCCGGACGGTCTTCCCCGTGGGGGTGGGAGCTAGGGATGGTGGGGGGGTGCTGCGCGCGGAGCGGGGGGGCAGTATGCGTCACCCGGACGCCGATGCCATCCGGTCCCGTGGGGCCGGCGGGAGCGGAATGCGCGAGCACGCCCGGCCGCTGGCCTGGACGCGCTCGCTTCGAATTCGGGGCGGGGAACTGGGCCGGCACGGCGCGCGCCGGCCGTCCCGCTAGTAGCGGTAGTGCTCCGGCTTGTACGGCCCGTCCACCGGGATGCCGAGGTAGCTCGATTGCTCTTCGGTCAGCTTCGTCAGCTTGACGCCGAGCTTGTCGAGGTGCAGGCGGGCGACGCGCTCGTCGAGGTGCTTCGGCAGGGTGTAGACCTTCTTCTCGTAGAGCGAGCTGTTCTGGAAGAGCTCGATCTGGGCCATCACCTGGTTCGTGAAGCTGTTCGACATCACGAAACTCGGGTGTCCCGTGGCGCAGCCGAGGTTCAGGAGGCGGCCCTCGGCGAGCACGATGACGGCGTGCCCGTCGGGGAAGATCCACTGATCGACCTGGGGCTTGATGTTGTTGCGCTCGATGCCGGGGAACGACATCAGGCCGGCCATGTCGATCTCGTTGTCGAAGTGCCCGATGTTGCCCACGATGGCGTTGTTCTTCATCGCCTTCATGTGCTCGAGCGTGATGATGTCCTTGTTGCCCGTCGTCGTGACGAACAGGTCCCCGGTGCCAACGATATCCTCGAGCGTCGTGACCTGGTAGCCCTCCATCGCCGCCTGCAGCGCGCAGATCGGGTCGATCTCGGTGATGACGACGCGCGCGCCCTGGCCCGCGAGCGCCTGGGCGCAGCCCTTGCCGACGTCGCCGTAGCCGCAGACGACCGCAATCTTGCCGGCGATCATGACGTCGGTCGCGCGACAGATGCCGTCGATGAGCGAGTGCCGACAGCCGTAGAGGTTGTCGAATTTGCTCTTCGTCACGGAGTCGTTGACGTTCATCGCCGGGAAGAGCAGCTCGCCGCGCTCGACCATCTGGTAGAGGCGGTGCACGCCGGTCGTCGTCTCTTCGCTGACGCCCTTGATGCCCGCGGCAATCCCGGTCCACCTCTTCGGCTCCTCGGCCAGAGTCTTCGTGACGAGCGCCAGGAAGACGACCCGCTCCTCGCTCGCATCGGCCGCGGGCGCGGGCACGGCGCCGGCCGCCTCGAACTCGGCGCCCTCGTGCACGAGCATGGTGGCGTCGCCGCCGTCGTCGAGGATCATGTTCGGGCCCTCGCCGTCCGGCCAGGTGAGCATCCGGTCGGTGCACCGCCAGTACTCCTCGAGCGTCTCGCCCTTCCACGCGAAGCACGGCACGCCGGTCGGGGCGTCCTGGGTGCCGTCCGGACCCACGACGACGGCCGCGGCGGCGTGATCCTGCGTGGAGAAGATGTTGCACGAGGCCCAGCGCACCTCCGCGCCAAGGTCGACGAGCGTCTCGATCAGGACCGCGGTCTGGATCGTCATGTGCAGCGAGCCGGAGATGGCCGCGCCCTTCAGGGGGAACTTCCCCGCGTACTCGTCGCGGAGCGCCATGAGGCCGGGCATCTCGACCTCGGCGAGCTTGATCTCCTTGCGGCCGAAGTCGGCGAGGGTGAGGTCGGCGACCTTGAAGTCGGTGATTGTCTGTGTGGTCGTGGTCATCGATTCGATCGGGGTTGGGGTGCGCAGGTCAGTCGGCTCGTCCGGACGGCACGCGCCCGCGGACGAGGTAGAGGGGGAGTGCGACGGGCTCGACCGGCTCGCCGTCGGTCGCCGGGCGAACGGGGCAGTAGCGGTCGTCGACCGCCTCCAACCCCACGCCCTCGAAGCCGGCGCGGCGGAACGCCTCGGCCACGTCGCTGGACTCGAGGCCGAGGTGCCGATCCGCGAGCTCCGCGTGCATCCACGCTTCCTTGTGGGGCGCGAGCTCGAGCACGACGGCCGTGCCGCCGGGGCGCACGATGCGGAACATCTCGGCGAGCGCCGCGTCGAGGTCGGCGAGATGGTGCAGGACCATGCCGGCGAGCGCTCCGTCGACCTCGTCGTCATCGATGGGCAGGGCGTCGAGCTCGCCCGCGCGGAACTCGACCACGGTGCCGCGCGGCAACTTCGCGAGCCCGCGCCGCGCCTCGTCGAGCATCCGCTGGGAGCGGTCGACGCAGATCAGCCGACCCGCGAGGCCCACCAGAGCGCGCGCCAGGTAGCCGGTGCCGCAGCCGAGATCGGCGAGCACGAGCCCGTGCGGGAGCAGGTTCGCCACGGCGCGTTGTCGCGCCTGTCCGGACTGGAACGCGGTGCCGAGCTTGTCCCACTCGCCGGCGACGCGATCGAAGAAGTCGCGGCTCTGCTCGACGCGGGCCCCGATCACCTCCGCGAGCCGCATGCGGTCGGAGTCGTGCTCGGGGAGCGCGGCGAGTCCTTCGCGCAAGGTCGACCAGAGCCGCGTGGCGAAGTCGGCGCGCCCGTTCCCTGTGTCGGCCCGCAGGGCGAGGCGCAGGAAGGTGCTCGTGCCGGCGTGGCGCTCGGCGAGCAGTCCCTGCTCGCGCAGGACGCGCAGGTGGTTGCTGACCCGGCTCTGGGCCATTCCCAGGGCCCGCGAGAGTTCGCCCACGCTGAGCTCCTCGAGCTCGAGCAGGCCGAGGATGCGCAGGCGCACCGGGTCCGAGAGCACCTTGAGGAGGGTGGGGAGGTGGCTGGCGGCGCTGGACACGGCGCTTGAACACTAGATCATGATATCGTGATGGTCAAGCGTCCCGCCCAAGTGCGACCGGGGAGGGGGGCGCGGGCAGGGCCCGGGCCCGGGCTCCGGCAGGGACCCAGACCACCGCCACCCCCACCCACCCGGGCCAGACCGGGCGAACGCGGCGTCGGTTGCGTCCCAATCCAGGGTGGGCCGGGAGTTACTCGATCTCGGCCGGTTCGACGGACAGCACCTTCACCGCGAGCTCGCCCGCAGGCAGGTTCACGGTCGCGTCATCCTCGGGGTGCAGGCCGAGGATACCCTGGGCGAGGGGTGCCATGTACGAGACGACCTCGGGCCCGAGGTGGGCGTCCCACGGCCCGAGGATCCGGATCGTGTTCTCCTTGCCGGACTCGAGCTCGAGGTAGCGGACGATCGTCCCCGGGCAGACGGTGTCCTCGATGAGCATGGCGTTCTCGAGCAGATCCGCGCGCTTCACCTCGCTCTCCATGTCCATGGCGCGCGACGTCAGCGTGCGTTGCTCCTCGATCGCGGCTTCCCACTCGGAGTTCTCGGAGAGGTCGCCGTAGGCCGCGGCGCGCCCGATCGCCTCCTGGTTCGCGGGGATCTTGACCTCGCGCAGCTCCTTCAGCTCGGCGGATCGCCGCTCGAGACCGCTGCGCGTCGTCCAAATCGTATCGGTGCTCCAGAACGGCCCCGAGTCCGCCGCGAAGAAGTTGCGGTCGAGCTCGAGGGCGATGTCGGTGACGAGGTGGTCGACCGCATCGTCGACGCCCCGCTGGACGAGCAGGTGCATGCTGCGAACCGTGGCGACGTCGGCGTCCTCGAGCAGGCGACGGAGGATCGGCTTCGCGCCGCCCGCGAGGATGGTGTCGAGCCGACTGGCGACCCGCGCGAGCTGCGCGTTGCCGCGCCGGTTCATGAACAGGTTGTTCGCGAGGCTGAGTAGCGCCTGGGCCCGCTGCGCCGGCGTGGGAAAACCTTCTCCGAGCTCGGTCTTCTCGAATACGTCGGCGAGGTTCACGAGCAAGGCAGGCGCACGCAACGGCCGCGCGAGGAGCGCCGCGTAGTGCGCGAGCAGCTCCTCGGTGCGCCCGGCCGCGCGCAGCTCTTCGACGGGGGTCCGGACGTAGCCCGGGGGGGCGTGCTGCAGGTGACGGGCGATCTCGTCGAGCCAGCCGTCGCCGAGGATCTCCTTGAAGAGGGCGAAGTAGCGCTCCTGGTCGCGGGTCGTCGCCAGGTCCTGGGCGAGCTTCCAGATCGCGGGCGGGACCGAGGGGTCCGTGGGGACCTCGGCCGCCATGAGCTCGTCGAGGACCGCCTGCATGGCGGGCGCCCGCTCGCCCCGCTGCTCGGCGACGAGCAGCCAGGCGGCCATGCGCATCGCCACCTCCTCCTCGGTGTTCTCCGCATACTGATCGAGCATCTCGACCGCGACGGCGCGCAAGCGCTCGTCCACGCCCGTTCCGGTGAACAGGTCTCGCACCCGCGCCTGCACGTCATGCAGACCACCCGCGCGTTCGAGCTGCTTGCGGAGCGATTCCGCCGGGTCCTTCGCGACGAGGAGGAGGCGCACCGTCGACTTCTGCTGGCTCCCGCTCACTTCGAACCACTCGCTGTTCTCGGCGAGCTTGCGCGCCTTGCGCCACCACGCCGACCAGGCGCTGCCCTCGATCCCGATCTGCATGAGAATGTTGCGGATGAGCGCCGTGGTCGCTGCGCCATGGTGGCGTTCGACGATGGCGCGCATCACCTCGAGCGGCTCCTTCTTCGCGCGCTTCCGCAGACCTTCCGGATCCCGGAAGTGCATGGCACGCACGTCGCTCTCGGCGAGCGGTTCGAAGATCTCGAGCGCGGCATTCATGGGGAACGTGTCGCGCTTCCCGTTCCAGAATCGCACGTCGAGCTCGAGCTCCTCGTGGCGGACGCCCGTGATCTCCCCCGCGCCCCAGCCGCCGGGGTGGAAGACCAGCGTCCCGAGCCTGTAGGTGAACAGCTTCGAGAACGCACGCCAGGGACCGCGCAGATCCGCCGCACCGGCCTCGAAGCCCGCGAGCCCCCGGTACGCCTCCCACCAGGGCTCCTCCGACCAGGCCGCTTCGGCGCATCGCATGAGGTCGGTGGTCAGCTCGCCCGGGTTGCCCCCCGCGATCAACGCGCTGCCGAGCACGCGCGCCGCGTCGGCGTAGCGCTCACCGGCCTCGAGCAGCGCGGCGTGCTCCTTCGCCTGGGGCAGGCAGCGCGAGATGCGCTTCTTCGCGCCGGCCAGTCCGAGCGCGACGACGAGCTCGTCGATCGGTCCCTCGCTCTCCACGCTCGCTTGCCATGCGGTGTCGAAGTCCTGCCAGCGATCTTGAGCGACGAGAATGGGAAGGCTCATGGTTTGTCACGTCCGCGATCCGGATGCGTCGCGCGCGAGAGGGCGGAAATCC
>SMVQ01000211.1 GCA_004357655.1 Planctomycetota bacterium | reverse complement strand
GTCTCTTTGGGGGTGGGGTCTTGCGAATCGGTCATGATCATCTGCTCGCTTCTCGTACAGAGCGTACGAGGCACTTACCGGTGCTCGGGGGACGAACCCGGGTTAAAATGGATAAAGAGTCGGGACAGCCCAAAAACCTAGGCAGGGCCTAGGAAAGCGTCAACCGGCGAACCCGAGCGACCACCGCGTCGACCTGGTCCTGGAAGTCGAGCCCCGTGGTATCGATCTCGTGGGCGTCGGCGGCTTTCCGGAGAGGCGAGATGTCTCGTTGGGAATCGCGCCGGTCCCTGTCGGCGATGGTCTCGATCTGGAGGGCGAGCTCGACCTGATCGCTCTCGGCTCGTCCCTGCTCCAACAGCCTCCGCCGCGCACGCTCCTTCACGTCGGCGACCAGGTAGATTTTTACCTCGGCATCTGGGAAAACGACGGTCCCCATGTCGCGTCCATCGGCGACCAACCGCCCCCCGGAGCCGGCGCGGCGCTGAAGATCCAGCAGGCAGCGCCGCACCGCCGGGAGGCGCGCCAAATGGGAGACATGCTCCGTGACTTCCTGGGTCCTCAACTCCGTGTCGACCGGCGCGCCACCTACCCAGATCGTGAAGCCCTGCTCCGTCGGACGCATGTCGACGTCCAACCCCAGCAGGAACTCTTCGGAGATCTCGGGCCAGTCATCGAGCGCGATCCCCGCCCGTAGAAGCGCGAGCGTGAGCGCTCGGTAGAGAGCGCCCGAATCCAAGTGGCGATAGCCGAGCACACGAGCGACCGCCTTTGCCGTGCTCGACTTGCCGGAGCCGGCGGGGCCGTCGAGCGTGACGATCGGCCCCTCTGATGCCGCGCCCGAACCAGCGGTCATGCCGCGGATCCTGCGCCAAGCTCGCGCAACAGTTCCCAGAAGCCCGGAAAGCTCACGCCGGAGGCCTGGGGATCGTCGACTTCGATGTCGTTGCCGGGCGCGGCCCCCAGGACGCCGAACGCCATCGCGATGCGGTGGTCGCCGAAGGCTTCAACCCTGCCGCGCAGAGGCCGATCTGAGCCGAGCACCGTAAGGCCGTCTTCGTGCTCCTCTACGTCCACGCCGAGCGCGCGAAGGTTGCGAACCAGTGCATCGATGCGGTCGCTCTCCTTGGCGCGTAATTCCTGGGCTCCGCGAATACTGGTCTCACCGTGGGCGCGGGCTCCGAGGATGGCCACCAGCGGCAGCTCGTCGATCATGCGCGGTACCTCCGCGGCGCCAACGTGCGTTCCCTTCAGCGACGACACGTTGGCCGAGACGGTCCCGCTGGGTTCAAGCATTTCGTCGTGGCCATCCGTCTCGACAGCGATCTCCGCACCCATGCGCTCGAGAACCTCCAGAAACGCGGTGCGCGTCGGGTTCAGGCCGACGTCGACGATCTCGAGCGAATCGGCAGTACCGCCGAGCACCGCGAGCGCCAAGAGGAAGGCCGCCGAGCTGATGTCCCCGGGGACGCGAAAGTCGAGCTCCGAGATGCGGCTCGGCGGATCGCGCATCTCCACTCGCCATCCGTCCGTCACGGCGCGGCTCTCGGTGGGTACACCTACCTGATGGAAGATCCTCTCCGTGTGGTCACGCGACTGCTCGGGCTCGGTGATGAGCACCGACGCGCCCCCGGTGAGTCCTGCCAACAAGATCGAAGACTTGACCTGTGCGCTCGCGACCGGTGTCGACCATTCGATTCCCTCCAGAGGTCGCTTGCCGTGCACGCGGATGGGGAGGCGCCCGCCTTCGTCCAGGAAGTCGAAACGCGCTCCCATGGCGCTCAGCGGCTCCGTGACTCGGCGCATGGGCCGTGAGCGCAGGGATTCGTCGCCGGTCATCGCCGCTTCGACCGCGCCGCCCGACAGGACACCGAGCAGCAGGCGGGCGCCGGTGCCGCTGTTCCCGAGGTCGAGCTGCGAGCCCGTGCTCCGCAGACCCCCGAGGCCCACGCCCTGCACCCTGATAGCGCCCCGGTCCGCGGGGATTTCCGGAATTCCCGCGCCGAGCGCACGCAGTGCACCCGCCGTGGATTCCGCATCGCCTCCGCATAGCAGACCACTGATCCGGCTCTCTCCCTCCGCGAGCGCGGACAGGATCAGGGCGCGTTGCGTGAGCGACTTGTCCCCCGGGACCTGGACCCTCACGCGTCGCTCCAGCTTCGGGTTCTCTGCATCAGAGCCGCGATCGCCTCGACGTCCCCGCGCTCGAGCTCGTCAGCGACGTCTTGCAGGGTCCCGGCCATCGCTCGCAGGGCTCGTACGAGATCCGGGTGGGCTCCTTCGAACAAGCCCGCCCACACCTCGGGGTTGCTGGCGGCGAGCCGCGTCATGTCGCGACCGCCGGGGCCGAGATCTCCCGCGCGGATACCCTCGCCGTCGAGCGCGGCGGCCAGGCCATTCGCGGCTAGCTGAGGCAGGTGGCTCACCAACGACATGAGGCGATCGTGGGTCTCGGCCGAAGTCTGCACGGGCCTCGCGCCCATCGAACGCCACAACGCCTCGACCTTCTGGGTGTGGGCGCTCGCCTCGGGCTCGGCGACGATCCAGACGAGCGCACCCTCGAAGAGGTCTGCTCGGGACGCGGGAAAGCCCGAGGCCTCGCTCCCGGCCATGGGATGGGCGCCCACGAATCGACCGGCTACCCCGGCTTCCGCCGCGGCGCGTGCGACCGGCGCTTTCAGTCCTGAGACGTCCATGATGGTCGCGTCTCGGGTGAGGTCGGCGGCCGCGATATCGGCGATCAAGCGACAAGCGGCTTTCAGCGGCGTCGCGATCGCCACCAGGTCGGCGTCTTGCAGGACTTCCTTCAAGTCTTCGGGCGCGGCCGTCACCGCACCGGCGTACAGAGCGGCACGACGCTCCTCAGTGTCGTGGGACCACCCTCGCACCTCTGGAGCCGCGGCCGTCCCGGTGAGCGCCCGCGCGATCGAGCCACCCATGACGCCCAGACCGAGCACCGCGATCCGCTGAAACGGCGCAGCGTCAGACACTCTCGGGCTCGCCGCGGTGGCGCACTTCGAACGATAGACCGTCGTAGGCGACCTTTGCGGCTTCGAAAACGGACCGGGCCTCGTCTCGCAGCGGCGTCGGGTCGTCGGAGTAGCGAGCCGACAGGTGAGTGAGGAAGAGCCGGAGCACGCCCGCGTCCCTGGCTACGCCGGCCGCACCCGCCGCCGTGCTGTGCTGTGTGTCGCGCGCTCGCTCGTGCTCATCTTCTGCGAACGTCGCTTCGTGGATGAGCACATCGGCCCCTTTCGCCCGCTCGACTGTGCTGGCCACGGGCCGGGTATCCCCGGTGTAGACGACAGTCCGTCCTGCGCGCGGTTTGCCGACCAGCTCGGCGGCGCGGATCACGCGGCCGTCCACCTCGACATCCTCGCCCCGATGGAGCTTCCCAAAGAGCGGGCCTTCGGGCACGCCGAGCTCGCGGACTCGTTCCACGTCGAATCGTCCTAGGCGGTCCTTCTCGACGAGCGCCCACCCCACCGCCCAACGGCCATGTTCGACTCCGAAGGCCTCGATGCGGTACTCACCACCGTCGAAGCCCTCGCCAGGCTGTGCCTCGATGACATCGACCGAGAACGGGATGCGGTCCACACCCAGGTTGACCGCTTTGCGCAGCCATTCGCCCGATGTCGGCGGTCCGTAGAGTGCGATATCCTCGGTCCGTCCCTGCAGAGCCATGGTGCGCAGCAGGCCCGGAATGCCGAGAAAGTGGTCCGCGTGCATATGCGTGACGAAGATGGCCTGCACTGCGAAGCCGGTTCCGTACCGCATCATCTGCCGCTGCGTGCCCTCACCACAATCGAAGAGGAATTGGTCCCCATCCCTCTGGATCGCGATCGCACTGACGTTGCGACCCACTGTGGGCCGGGCTGCCGCCGTACCCAGGAAGGTGATGCGAATCATGGCCGACCAGTTGCTACCAGATGCGAAACTGGAATTGGAGCGTGCGCCCCGGTTGGGGGAGCCCGCACTGATCGTAGACAGTAGCGTCGGTGGCGTTGCGCAGGGAAGCGGAAGCGTCCAGCCGCGAGAGTCGACCCATGCTGCCCAACCGGAAGATCCTTCGTAGGGAGAAGTCCACGGAGCCGCTGGCGCCCAGCGGTTGCAGGCCGCCTACCTCGGGGTTCTCACAGCTCTGGCCGCCCACGAAGCGGAAGTTGCCGGAGGCCCGGAATCCGGCGCCGAGTGCGGTCTCGAGACCCAGTTTGCCGGTAATCGAGGGTTCGTACTCCAGCTCGACCTCGCGGCCGTCGAAGTCCATGCCTTTCACATTCTGGATGGTGACATCGCTGGAGACCGTGGCGACGCCTAAGGTTCCGATCGCGAGCAGCTCGATGCCCGCGCTTCGCACTCTGTCGCGGTTGATTCTCCGGAAGCGGCGCACGCCGTCGGCGCTGGTCACCGAGGTGCGCACGATCCCGTTGTTGAGCCGCTGGTAGAATGCGACCACCGGGAACTCGATATCTCCCGTTCTCTCCAGCGTGAAGCCGCCCTCGGCACCCAGGAGCGTCTCTGGCGCGAGGTCCGGGTTCGGCTCGAAACGTCCCAGCGCCCCCGAGTACAGCTCGCGCAACGACGGGAAGCGTGCGCGCCGACTCAGGCCACCGTGCAAGAGAAAGCCCTCGCTCACGAGCGAGCTCATGCCGAGGCGGAAACCATACTCGGTCAGCCGCCCCAAGGGCGCCTTGTCGCCGCTCTCGGGGGTGTCGCTTCCGTCCACGACGGTACCCAGCGAAAGACGCGTGCGGCCCGAGTCGCCGAGTTTCCACTCGGACTCCGCGGCGAGCGACCACAAGCGTTGCCGATAGGTGTTCGCCCCGCCCGGGGTCAGGATCTCGTCGTGGGAGACGTCCGCGTAGGTGGCCGCGGCGCGGATGTCTGCATGGTTCCCGGCGGTGTGATCGCCTTCGACTCGTACGGTGAACGTGCGGTCGTCGGCGTCCTCACTCCCCACGACGCGCGAGAACAACTCCGAGTCGTACTGGTCGATACGCGTCGATCCCAAGTCGAGTCCGATGCTCACCTCCAGATCCCCGCGGCCGCCGCCGCCGGTCTCCCGCATGCCGGTCCCCATCGAGAAGGCCGTGAAGAGTCGAGTCTGATTCGGGTACCGCCAAAAGCGCGGCTCGTCCTGATGCGCCTCGGGCTGCACACCGCGCTCGACGTCGAGCGCCGACGTGACCAGGGACGCCCACGCGCCCCCCTCCGAGCGATAGCGAGTCGCGAAGAACGCATCGATTCGCCGGGAGTCACTGTTAAGGCGCAGATTGTCCGCGTTGGTCAGGAATCGCCGCCGGATGTTCGCGTCGCCTCGAGCTCCACCGGGAACCGTCACGCCAGGGCGGTCCTCGAATCCGGCGCCGACTCGCACCAGCCACTGGCTGAAGTCACGCTCGACCAGACGCGCCGCATTCACTGAAACGTTGGTGCCACCGGTCTCGTCGCGCGACAT
>SMVQ01000210.1 GCA_004357655.1 Planctomycetota bacterium | reverse complement strand
CCCTTCCTGTCTTCCTGCTATGTCTGCTTCTGGTCAGGCATGGGCGGCCGCCCATGCCTGACCAGAAGCAGACATAGCAGGAAGACAGGAAGGGAACGGAACGGAAAGGGAGAGGAGGGAAGAGGGGATCGAGCTACAACCGCTCCACGTGCTGCCGCCGGGGATTCACCGTGCGGCGCACCAGGTCCGAAGCGCTCTCGACCAGCAGGCGCTGGCGCGCGCCTTCCCCATCGACGCGCATTACCTGACCGACGTGGCGGCGGTCGACCCGCACCCAGTCGCCGCGCTGGAACCCGCCGCGGCGCTCGGCGCCGGAGCCGTCGCCCGTGCTGGCGCCGACCGGGCGCGGCCGCAAGTGCTCCGTGAGCCATGAATCGGGGGCGACGCACGCATCGCAGGCCCCGCACGGCTCCGTGGGCTCATCGAGCTCGAAGTGCCGCGCCAGCAGCACGCGCCGGCACGTGTCCCCGTCGGTCGCGAAGCGCACCATGCCGAGCAGGCCCTCGAGATCCGTCCGGAGCTTGTCACCCGAGCCGACGAACGCCGGCAACTCCCGCGGGTCGAGCTCGCGCGCGATCCGGAGGTCACGCGACTCGAACGATCCTCCCGTGATCCCGAGCACCTCGAGCCACTTGAGGCTGACCGACACGCGGTTGTCACGCCGCTCCTTGACGAGCAGCTCCTGGCGCAGGTCGTCGAGATCCTTCACCTGGATCCGCTCGCCCCATCCGCGCAGGGTCTCGTACACGCCCACCAGGTACTCGAGCGTGGGATTCGCCCACTTGATGAAGTTGTGTTGGATGGCGACGTCCTCCTCCAGGTAGAGGAGCTCGCACCAGGCGGGCGCGCCGTCGCGGCCGGCGCGTCCGACCTCCTGCGTCCACGCCTCGAGTGTGCGCGGGATCTGGGCGTGGAGGACGAAACGGATGTCCGCCTTGTCGACGCCCATGCCGAACGCGTTCGTCGCGAGCACGACCTCGCGCTCCGAGGTCATGAACTCGTCCTGCATGCGCCGGCGCTCCTCGGGCGAGAGCTTGCCGTGGTACACGAGGCTGTGGATGCCGCGCCGCCGGAGCTCGTCGTGGAGGTGCTCCAGGTCGCGGATGAGCGCGGAATAGACGATCCCCGGTCCATCGATGCTGCGGATGCGGTCCGCGAGTCGCTCGATCTTCTCCTCGGCGAAGTCGACACGAGTCGCGGACAGGAACAGGTTCTCGCGCTCGATCCCCGTGCGGATGACGACGGGGTCCGCGAGCCGCAGAGTGTTCACGATGTCCTCGGCGACGCGCGGGGTGGCCGTGGCCGTGAGGGCGATCGTGGGCGGGTCACCGAGCATCCGGCGGTACTCGCCGAGACGCGAGTAGTCCGGGCGGAAGTCGTGCCCCCACTGGCTGATGCAGTGCGCCTCGTCGACTGCGAGCCGGTCGATCGCGAGCGCGGGCAGCAGCTCGAGGAACAGCGGGCTGCGGAAGCGCTCGGGCGTCACGAACAGGAGGTCGAGCTCGCCCCGCACCGCGGCCTCGAGCCGCCGACGGCGCTCCGGAGCGTCGAGCGACGAGTTGACGAAAGTCGCGGCGATCCCGCGCTTCCGCAGGGCGTCCACCTGGTCCTTCATGAGTGCGATGAGCGGGCTGACCACGAGCGTCAAGCCCGGGAGCACGACCGCCGGGAGCTGGTACACGAGTGACTTGCCCGCGCCCGTAGGCATGGTCAGGAGCACGTCCCGTCCATCGAGCACCGCGTCGACGGCCTCCGCCTGCCGGCTGCGAAAGTCGAGGGCGCCGAAGCGCTCGCGCAGGGCGCGGAGCACTTCCGCGCCGCTCGGCCTCGAGCCCCTGCCCGCCGGCGGACCCGGCCGCGGCTCGCCCGTCATGCACAGACCACGGCGTACACGCCGTTCGAGCGGGCGAAGCTCCCCGCTGCCATCCGCGCGCCGGGCGCGGCGGGGCGGCCCGGGTACGGCGCGCGATCGTCGTTCGCGGTCGGATCCTGGAAGGTCCCGAAGAGGTGCCGGCCCCGCTGGGCGAACGGCAGCATCCACCCGAAGGCATGGAGCCCCTGGAGCGCCCCCGGCGAGGGGACGAGCGCGACGGTACCGGCCGCCAGCGCGGGGGAAGCGAGGGTCCGAGCCTTCATGGTGGTACGCGTCGCGGAGAGCGAGTCGCAGGCGCGGCATTCTACCAGGCAGGCCAGCCGGACCCGCGCCAGGCGCACCATGACCGCGCGGCCCCTCCGAGCGGGGCCGCGCCGTGCGGGCGGGCTCGGATTCGGGCCCGCGACCTGAGGCCTAGGTTGGAATCAAAGGGTGTGCAGGACCTCGAGCCCGTTGGAGAAGTTCGCGTTGCCGCCACCCGCGGCCGGGTCGCGGTTCCAGCGCTGGTAGTTGTAGCTGGAGCCCGCGACCACGTTCAGTCCGCCCGCCGCGGACGTCGCGTAGTCGATCGTCTCGCTGATCACACCACCGACGGGCACGACGGCGATGCTGACGAAGCGCTGCAAGCCGACCGGGTTGATGCACAAGAAGCCGTTGAAGAACGGGATCTGGGCCTGGCCCGGCCCGGCGATGAAGATGCCTGGCTGAGTAGGCCACGGCTGGGATACGAGCGTCAGGTCGTTCGCCGCGATGCTGCTGCTGCCGAAGGCCGAGATCCCGGCGGCCGCACCCGTCGAGTTCGGCACGGACAGGCAGTAGTTGCTGCCGACGGTCCCCGCGCACTCGTCCGGCACGCCATCGCCGTTCAGGTCGAGGCTCGTGCCGTCGAGGATGTCGATGCCGTCGTCGACGCCGTTGCCGTTGCAGTCCGCGGAGGCCCCGACGTACATCATGACGCGGTAGTCCTCGTCGGTCGTCTGACTCACGCCGTCCTGCAACTCGAAGTCACCGTCGCCGTCGACGTCCCAGACGACCCGCGCGGCGATCGACAGACCGCCCAGGGTGCGCGGATCGCTCGTGTCCAGAGCAGCAGGGTTCACGAGGTCGCTCGCGTTCGCGCTGATGCTGCCGGAGTACGTGGCGGCCGAGCCGACCGAGTTGCTGTCGTTGATCTCGAGGAAGCGGATCTGGTACGGCGTGGTCGAGGTGACCGAGCTGACGCCCACGAACGAGTCACCCGTGTCGAAGAGCAGCTCCAGCTCGTAGCTGAACGTCGCCTCGTGATACACCGCCTTGACGAGACCGGTACCCGGATTCGAGGGGCCGCCGGCGGGATCGAAGATCTCGAGCGCGGCCGTGAAGTAGATGTTCCCCACCGAGTCCATCATGGGGCTGGTGCACGAGGGGCCGGTGAAGCCGCCCGCCACGTTGAACAGGCTGATCAGGCGCCCGACGACCGCGCCGCCGGGGCCGTCCTTGATGGCCTTGCCACCGCCCCCCATGCCCATGCTGTTGTCGTTGTGCGCCGCGATCGCCCAGTCGAACCCGCCGGCCGCGTTCTCGCGCGCCACGGCGATGAGCTGGGTCGGGTGGTTGTTCTCGTCGGGCACGTGGAGCGGGTGGTCGACGGTCGCGGCCACGAGCATCCGCCCGGCCTGGTCCCGGCCCATCGCCACCTGACCGTTGCCGCCCCGGAAGGATGTCTGACTGCTGTGGTTCGTGAACTCGATCTGGCCCGCGCCCAGCGCGTTGGACGGCCAGGCGTCGTCGTTGTCGACGAGAACCGCGGGCAGGTCGAGGCGCAGGTTGCCCGTGACGCTGCCGTTCGCCGACAGACCCCAGAGCACGAGGTGCACGACCTGGCTCGCCGCGTTGCGGCCGAGCAGGGCGGCCGTCCCGTTCACGCTGGCGCCGAGCAGGGCCGAGTTGAGGGGCGCGTACGACAGGTTGCCGCGCGTGTCGTTCAGGCCAAGGCCGGACGTATGCGCCGTCGTGAACACCATCGCACCCGGTACGGCCTCGTACGAGTACTCGTCCGCGAACGTCGTGCCGATGACGATGGAGCGCCCGGCGATGCTCTCGGGGATGACGGTCGGCACGACCTGGACGGTGCCGCTGTTGATGACGAGATGGTCCGTCGCCGCGGCGTCTGAGCCGCCGGTGTCGTCGATCAGGTTGAGCACGGACGTGCGGGCGAGCAGGTCGATGCGGTAGATGTTGTTGCCCCCGGGCACGACCCCGCCTTCGCAGTCGGCGGAGCCGAAACCGTCGACGCGAATCGCGGCGTTGCCGTCCGCATCCACCCCGCCGAAGCCGAGCTGCGACACGTTGCAGTTGTAGCTGGCAGCGTTGGTCGAGCCCACGATGCGCGAGACGTACATGCGCCCGGGGAAGCCCGCCTCGTAGTTCACGACGCCGCCGATCAGGTTGTTCTTGCTGATCTGGCCCCCGAACTCCGCCACGCCGATGCCAAACTGACGTCCCGTCATGCCCTGGGTGCTCACGAAGGGGCCCGGATCCTGATAGGTCGCGTTGTCGCGGACACCGAGGCCCTGACCGCTCCACGTCATGTAGCTGTTGCGCGCGAACGGCGTGTCCGCAAGGGTGTCCTTGCTCATGCCGTTCCCGCTCTGCAGGTGCGTGAAGAAAGCCGACGCGGCCGCAGTCTCGTTCTGGCTGGCTTTCACGAGCGGGGCGATCCCGAAGGTGTTGCCCCACGAGGACTGGAACGGGGTGAGGTCGACGATGTAGTCGTTGATCTGCTCGCCCGTTTCGTAGGCGTTGATCGAATCGCCGGGGACCATGTGCGGAGCTTTCGCGACGCTGTCCTGGGCGCCCAGGGGCGCGGCGACGGCCAGCGACACAAGGAGGGCGACCAGACTGGGAGAGGTCTTCATTGGCTTGGCGTTCTCTGAAGGGTGAGGACTCGGGAGACTGAGGGTGTCGGGAGTCGAGGACTCAGGAGAGCGGGCGGACCGCTGGACGCAGCGCCCGTCAGGCGAAGGGAAGGGGCCAGTGTAGCGTGCCGCCGCCGCTCTGTGGGTGGTCCCCTGCTACTTGCCTCGCCGCGTATGCTCAGTCGCCTTGGGAGCGGGGGGAGGCCGAGGCGGGACCCGGGGCGGCGTCCGGGGGACGGTCCGCGCCGGGACCGTGGGACGTTCCACCGCCCGGGCGGGAGCGATCGTGCCGGCCGGCGCGATGCCGCCGAGCTCCTCGCGCAGACGGCGAGCCAGCGCGGCGGAAACCGGGGGCGGCTCGGGGCGAGCGCCGCCCTCGTCGGCGAGCACGACCCGCGGACCCCTGGCCGACGTGGACCGGGCGGTGGACCAGGCGGCCGCGACGAGCAGGGCCAGCGCCAGGGAGAGCCAAGGCACAGCGCTCCACCCTCCAGTCAGCTGCTTCGTCCCCTTCGTCATCATGTCCCCACCGGCCTGCTACGACGCCCGAAGCAATGCCCGAGGCAAAGCCGGACGCTGCGGCGTCAACCCTCGTCGTCCTCCGTCTCGGGTCCGTCACCAAGCTGGGCGCGCTCCTCGAAGTGCTTGCGCCGCGCCTCCCGCTCGACCTCGGCGGGATCGTCCGTGTAGTCGAGCACGCTCTCGATCGTCGCCCCTCCGCGTCTCAGGGACACGACCTTGCGCGGACCGCCCGCCTGCAGCGCGCTGACGAGCTCCGCCTGCGTCTCGACGGCCGTGCCGTCGATCGCGAGCACCACGTCGCCCACCTGCCATCCCGCGTCCTGCGCCTTGCCCGCGAGCACGCGCTGGATCTCCGTCCCGGCGAGGTACACGCCCATCTTGCGGGCCTCCGGCACCGCCATGAACGTCCGATCGACCAGGCCGTCGAGGCTGGCGAAGCGATAGGCGGCGATGGCCGCCACGAGCGCCGAGTGCTGCTGATCCGCGGAGTCCGCCGCCGCGAAGACGTCGTGCTGGGTGTGGTGGACGCGCCGGTAGCCTTCGTTCGATTGGCTCCAGTGAAAGCCGGGCACGCCGGCGCGCACGAACGGGGCGTGGTCGCTGGGGCCGGGGCGGAGACCCTCGACCGCCCGGATTTCGAACGGTCGCCCGGCGTCGAGCGACCGCACGGGAGCGAAGACCCACTCGAAGTCGGCGCGCATCGCCTCGGTGGCGCCGATACCGGCGAGGTACTTCGTCCCGTTGTCGTGATTGAGAACGACGCTCGTGTGCTCGAGCTCGTCCGCGTGCTCGCGGACGTAGCCCCGCGAGCCATGGAGCCCCTGCTCCTCGCCGCTGTACAGCACGAACCGGATCGTCCGGCGCGGCCTGACCCCCGCCAGCGCGAGCAGGCGCGCGGCCTCGAGCGTCGTCGCGACGCCGGTTCCGTTGTCGCACGCTCCTTCCGCGCCGTCCCAACTGTCGAGATGCGCCTGCACGAGCACGAATTCGTCGGGGAACTCCGTGCCGCGGATGTCCGCGAGCACGTTATGGAGCGGGATGGGCCCGCGGCGGAAGCGGTTGTCGATGTTGAACTCGAGCTCCACCGGCTCCCCGCGACCGAGCCGGGCGACGAGGTCCGCGCAGTCGTCCGTGTGCAGGGTGATCGCCACGGTCTCGGGCAGCTCGTCCATCGAGCCGGGCGCGCGCCCGGACATGACGAGCCGGCCGTCGCGCGAACCGGAGCGGATCGTGCCGAGGACGCCCGCGGCGTCCGTCGCCGCCCGGATCGCCCGGCGCAGATCCCGGGGGAGCTGCTCACCGCGTGCGCGCGCGCGCTGCACGACCCAGGCCCCCCCGACTCCCGCCGCCCATGTATCCATTTCATCCAGCGACTCAGGCTCGAGCACGGCCGGACCGCGCACGGGCCCGTCGGTGCCACGCGACCAGGCGCGCGTGATGAAGGTGAGCTCGCGCTCCTCGGGCGCCACCATGCGCCCCGACGACGTGCCGCGGTCGAAGCCGACCGCCCACTCGTCGTACTGCTCGAGCCGGGCGTCGAGCCCCCAGCTCGCGAACCGGTCGCGGCACCACCGCTCCGCGCGCTCGAGGTTCGAGGAGCTCGTGAGGCGCGGGCCGAGCTCCTGTGTCAGGACGCGCAGGTGATCCTGGACGCGATTGTCATCACGGCCGAGCGCGAGGATGCGCTCGAGCGGACTCGCGCCCGCGTCCTCTGTTGCCTCTGTTGCCTCTGCTGCCTGCGCTGCCTGCGCGGCCTGCGCGGCGAGAGCGCCGGGCAGGGGCAGGGCCGTGAGCAGGAGCGCGAAGAACGCGCCGACGCAGGCGGACGGCGCGCGGCGGCGCACGGCGAGGGGCGGCTGGAGCATGGCCGACAGGGTAGCGCGCGGACCTCGTTCCCGCTGGATTCGGGCGGCGGGCCGGCGTGGGGGCCGTCGAGGTTGGCCTGGAGCATCGGCGGACCTCCGTGACGTGCCCGGGCCCGAACCGGGGTTCCGGTGCCGCGGTACCGCGGCGGGAGCCGGGCCGCGGAGACGGAACGGATCGCGCACGGACACGGGCACGTTGGAGAGGGTGGCCGAGGTTGCCGGCTGAGGGCCTCCCAGCGCGGAGCGGCGCATCGTCTCCACGCGCCCCGCTTGCCCACCGGGGGGGCATGACGGACACTGCGCCGATGCCCACCCGCGAGAGCCCTGGAGCGCCCACGCTGCTCCTCGTGCCGACGGCGCGCGAGGAGCGCCGCTTCTTCGCCGACGGCGCCTGGGAGCGCGGGCTCGCCCTGCACGCGCTCGCGGGCTTCGGTCCAGTCGCCGCGGCCGCGCGCACAGCGGCGCTCGTCGCGCGACTCGCGCCGCGCCGCGTGCTCCTGGCCGGCATCGCCGGCACGTACTCCGAGGACGTCCTGCCGGTGGGCGCCGCGACGTGCTTCGACGCGGTCGCCCTCGACGGCGTGGGTGCGGGCGCGGGCGCGGGCTTCCGGCTCCCCTCGCAGCTCGGCCTGCCCCAGTGGCCCGCCGCGGACGGGGCGGCGGCCGTGCACGAGCGACTCGCGCTCGCCCGACCTCCGGCGGCGCGCGCGGCGGGTCTGCTCCTCACCGTGTGCGCCGCGTCCGACGGCGCCACCCAGACGGGCGAACGGCGAGAGCGCCACCCCGGCGCCGGCGCCGAGGACATGGAGGGCTTCGGGGTCGCCCTCGCGTGCGCGCTCGCCGGCGTGCCGCTCTGCATCGTGCGCGGCGCCTCGAATCGCGTCGGCGAGCGCGACCCGGGTGCCTGGCACATCGACGAAGCGATCGATTCGGCGCGCGCGCTCGCCGCGGACGTGCTCGCGACGGGCGCGGCGTGGGCCCTCGCGTGAGCACTCTCCGCCTCGGTATCTCGACGTGCCCCAACGACACGTTCGCTTTCCACGGCCTGCTCACGGACCGCGTCGACCGGCGCGGCCTCGAGCTGACGATCGAGCTCGCCGACATCGAGGAGCTGAACCGACGGGTCCTCGCCGACGACATCGACGTGGCGAAAGTGAGCTTCCACGCCGCGCTCCTGTGCGCGGACGAGGTCGTCGTCCTGCCCTCGGGCTCGGCGCTCGGGTTCGGCGTCGGGCCAGTGCTCCTCGCCGCGCGTCCCGGAACGCGACCCGCTGACGCGCTCCCGCCGGGACGCCCCGCGCGCGTCCTCGCCCCCGGCGAGCACACGACCGCGGCGCTCCTCTACCGACTGTTCCACCCGGGTGCGGGCGAGCTCGAGCACGTCGTCTTTTCCGACATCATGCCGGCCCTCGCGTCCGGCGCGGCGGACCTCGGCGTGTGCATCCACGAGGGTCGCTTCACCTACGAGGAGCACGGGCTCGAGCTCGTGGAGGACCTCGGCGCGACGTGGGAGCGCGCGACGTCCGCGCCGCTGCCCCTCGGCGGGATCGTGGCGCGGAAACGGCTCGGCGAGGAGCTCCTGCGGCGCGTGCAAGCCGTCGTCCGCGACTCGCTCGAGTACGGGCTCGCGCACCGCGCGGAGGCGCTCGAGACGATGCGTCGCCACGCCCAGGAGGCGTCCGACGATGTCCTGTACGCGCACGTCGACCTCTATGTGAACGAGTGGACGCGGGATCTCGGCACGGAGGGCCGGCGCGCCCTCGCGGCGCTCGCCGAACGGGCCGCCGCGGCGGGGATCCTGCCCCTCGGCCGGACGCTCACGATCGCGCCCCCGTGAAGGCCGCTCTCGGCCTCCCGCCAGGCGCCCCAAGGCCATGGCATGGAAGAACGCGCCCCCCCGCAGGAGGCGCGTCATGGTGTCACGGCATTCCCTGCGGACCGCGCGCGCCCGAAGGATGCTCCTCAGGCCTGCTTGCCGCCTGCGTCGCGCAGCTCCAGCATCTCCTTGCGGATGTCCTGCGCGCAGGCCTTCACCTCCTGCATGGCCTTGCGAACGCGAGAAGTCGCTGCCTTGTTGCCTTCTTCCGCCTTGGCCACGTCGCCACGGGCAGCCTCGACGCAGGCGAGGAGGCGATCGAAATGGTCGCTCATGTCGGATGCTTCCAGAGAGTAAGGGGTGTGGAACGGACTCCCGGGCGCCGCCCGGGCTGACTGCATGTTGCTGGGTGGCCTTCCGACCGCCCTCCTAGCCGTCAAGGAGACACATTCCGGCCGAGGGATCAAGCGCGAAAGCCGCTCCCAGGGCCCCTGGGGCCAGCCGGGGCCTCAACGGGGTTTGCGGACGATCGCCTGCTTCGACTGCAAAGCATTTTCACGTAAGGGCTTGTGCCGGATTATGGACTCGGGACCGCGCGCCGGCGGGACCCGGATCGTGGGCACGATTCCGGGCCCCCGACCCCCCTGGCCCCGTTTGCGACGCTCAGCGCGCGGGCGCTCCACCCATCCGGAGCACCTCGTGCCACTCCGCCTCGGTCACGGGCTGGATCGACAGGCGCTGCCCGCGCTGGACGACGAGCATCCGCGCGAGCTTGCGGTTGGCCTTGAGCTCGTCGAGGGGCACGAAGCTGGGTAGCGCGCGCCGGGCCTCGATGTCGACCATGAACCAGCGCGGGTCGTCCGGGTCGCTCTTCGGATCGTGGTGGGCGTCTTGCGGGTCGAACTGGGTGGGGTCGGGGTAGCCGGCCTTCACGACCTCCGCGAGGCCCACGACGCCCGGCGGGTTGGCCCGCGAGTGGTAGTAGAGGACGCCGTCACCCCGCTCGACGTCGTCGCGCAGAAGGTTGCGCGCCTGGTAGTTGCGCACGCCGTCCCAGGTGGTGCGGCGCCTCTTCGCGGCGCGCAGGTCGTCGAAGGAGAAGGCCTCGGGCTCCGACTTGAAGAGCCAGTAGCGGCGTTTGGATCGGGCCATGGTCTCGCGCGGGGCTCAGAGGAGGCCGAGCGGCGGCCCGGGAAAGCTGCCCTTGGGCCGCATCGACACGGGCACGGCGAGGAGCACCGACCAGACGAGGGCGCGGCGCCACTCTCCGCGGCGCGGGCGCCAGGGCGAGCGACCCGTGAGCGTCGCGACCGCGCCCGCCTCCCAGGGCGTGGAGCTCAAGGGACCCTTGTCGCCACCCGTGGCCTCGAGCTCGTTCTCGGTCGGGGCTTCGGCGAACATCGGCTCCGGCGCGGAGGCATCGAAATCGGCGCTATCCCGACCCGCGAGTTCGGCGTGCACGGGCGTCTCCTCCGGCGGGCTCGCGGCGGGTTCGCGCTCCGGCATGCGGCCGGAGATGAGGTCCTCCCAGGAGAAGGGACGTGCGGGCGTGCCCGCGGCGGCGCGCGTCGGCGGGCGGGGGGCGGGCGGTTGCGAAGCTGTCTTCTTGCGAGCAGCCGCGATCACCTTGTTCACGATCGGCACGACCACGAACATGACGATGATGAGGTACTTCGAGACATCGCTCATGTCGAAGGCGGCGAGCGCCACCGCAACGATAGGGAACGGCACGACCGTCTAATCCTTCTCGCCCGTCGCCGGGGTGCCTTCGCCCTCGCGCGCGATGCTCGTGCGCATGTCGGTGTCCGCCTCGATGTTCTTCAACCGGTAGAGGTCCATGACACCCAAGTTGCCGGACCTGAGTGCGTCCGCCATCGCGAGCGGCACCTGCACCTCCGCCTCGACCACCTTGGCCTTGTTCTCCTCGACCGCGGCCTTGGCCTCCTGCTCGGCGGCGACGGCCATGGCGCGGCGCTTCTCGGCCAGCGCCTGCGCCACGCGCTTGTCGGCCTCCGCCTGGTCGGCCTGGAGGCGGGCGCCGATGTTGTCGCCGATGTCGACGTCGGCGATGTCGATCGAGACGATCTCGAACGCCGTGCCGGCGTCGAGACCGCGGGCGAGCACGACCTTCGAGATCTCGTCGGGATTCTCGAGCACTTCCTTGTGCGT
>SMVQ01000010.1 GCA_004357655.1 Planctomycetota bacterium | reverse complement strand
CCGGCTGGAGGCGGGCCGCGGCGCGTCGCAGACAGGACAGGGCCGCCCCGGAGGGGGCGCGAGCAGCCGCACGACGGAGTTCGTCGTCGTGCCGGACATCGAGACGAACTCGCTCCTCATCGCGGCCAACCGGACCCGCTACCAGGAGCTGCTCTCGCTCATCCAGCGCCTCGACCAGCGCCAACCCCAGGTGCTGATCGAGACCGCGCTCATCGAGCTATCGGGGCGTGACTTCCTCGACATCGGGATCGAGTTGGCGCTATCCGACATCCCGAACAACGGCCAGGACGGCGGGTTCGGGGTGACGGACTTCGGGCTGTCGACCCTGGCGGACACCGACGGGGACGGGATCCCCGACATCAAGATCCCGAATCAGGCCGCCGGTTTCACGGCCGGCATCCTCTCGGGCGACAACTTCAACCTGCCCTTCCTGATCTCGATGATCCAGGAACGGCGCAACTCCAACGTGCTGAACGTGCCCTCGGTGCTCGTCAACAACAACGGCAGCGCGACGGTGACCACGAAGGACGAGCAGCCGACGACTCAGATCACGGCGACCGGAGGTATCGGCGGCCAGACGCAAGAGAACTTCAGCGAGTACGTCGAGGCGGGGACGACGATGACGATCTCCCCTTCGATCAGTGCCTCGGGCTATCTGCGGCTCCAGATCAGCCTCGAGGTGTCGAACTTCCTGGGCGCCGTCCAGGGCTCGATTCCCCCGCCGCGGACCACCCGGATCATCGAGACGAGCGTCAGCGTGCCCGACGGGGACACGATGGTGATCGGCGGTATCATCCTCGACAACCACACGAGCACCAAGCAGCAGATCCCGATCCTGGGGGACATCCCCATTATCGGCCGGCTCTTCAGCCGCGAGAGCGACTCCCTGGACCGGACGGCGCTCTACTTCTTCGTGACCCCGCACATCCTCCGCGACGACAACTTCGCGGACCTGGCCGAGCTCTCGTACCAGAAGAAGCTGGAGGCCGCCGACACGATCGGAGCGGACCGCGTGCGACTGATCGACCCCGACTTCAACAGCGCCGGAGGCGGCATCGACCTCTCCGGATTCGACGTACCCCTCTTCACGAGCCCGTCGCGCGGCGAGATCGAGACCTCCGACATCGGCCTCGACCCCTTGAGCGTGAACGAGATGCTGGAAGAAGGGCGCCTGGAAGAGCAGGACGAAAAGGACTAGGAGCAGACCCTTGGCCAGTATCGGAGACATGCTCGTCGACGCGGGGCTCGCCCGCGAGCGACTGGAGGAGAGCCGGAAGATCGCGATGACCAACGGCGAGTCGCTCGACCGCGTCCTCCTCCAGAAGGAGTACATGGACGAGGTCACCGTCCTGCAGGTCTATGCGAAGCACCTCGGTTTCGAGTTCCGCAAGAGCCTGGACGGCACACGTGTCCCCGAGGACTTCGTCAACAACGTCCCGGTGCACTTCGCCCGGAACTACAACCTGATCGCGCTCGAACTGAACGACGACGGGATCCTCAAGGTCGCGACGTGTGCGCCCCTCGAGCCCCACCCGATGGACGATCTCGCCGCCCTCATCGGGAACGAGATCGACCCGGTGCTGGCGCCCCGGCTGGAGATCACGACGCTGATCGCGCGCGCCTACCGGCACAAGGCCGACGGCGTGGACCAGGCGCTCGCCGACGTGGCGGAGGACGCCGACATCGGCAGTCTGGCGGCGGAGATCGACGAAGCGGAGGATGTGCTCGACGTCTCCAACAAGGCGCCGATCATCAAGCTCGTCAACACGATCATGTTCCAGGCGCTGAAGCTTCGCGCGTCGGACGTACACTTCCAGTGCTACCCCGACCGGCTGCAGGTGCGATTCCGCATCGACGGCATCCTCTACGACATGGACCCCATCCCCCGTCGGGTCCAGGACGCGATCATCAGCCGCGTCAAGGTGATGGGCAAGATGGACATCGCCGAGCGGCGCCTGCCCCAGGACGGGCGTGCGACGATCCGCCTTGGCGACGGCGAGGTCGACGTCCGGATCAGCTCCATTCCGACGACGCACGGGGAGCGGATCGTCATGCGGCTCCTCGACAAGACCGCGAAGCTGTATCGCATCAACGAGATCGGTCTGTCCGAGAAGAACCAGGCGACGCTGCGGGAGTACCTGGACTACAACCACGGGATCATCCTCGTCACGGGCCCCACGGGCTCGGGCAAGACCACGACGCTCTACGGCTCCATGGCCGAGATCGACACGACGCAGAAGAACGTGCTCACGATCGAGGACCCGGTCGAGTATTCGATGCCCGGCATCAGCCAGGTCCAGGTGAACACGAAGAAGGGGCTCACCTTCGCCTCGGGGCTGCGCGCCTTCCTGCGCCAGGACCCGGACGTGATGATGGTCGGCGAGATCCGCGACCTCGAGACGGCCGAGGTCGCCATCCGCGCGGCGCTCACGGGGCACCTCGTGTTCTCGACGGTCCACACGAACGACGCGGCCTCGACCATCACGCGGATGGTCGACCAGGGAGTCGAGCCCTACCTCGTCTCGAGCTCGGTCATCCTGATCATCGCCCAGCGACTCATCCGGACGGTCTGTGTCCACTGCAAGGTCCGAATATCCATCAATGATGAGTGGGCCGCCAAGCTGAAAAAGGTCGGCCTCACACCCGAGGAGGTCGGCGGCGAGGTGACCTACGGCAAGGGCTGCGACGAGTGCTTCCACTCCGGGTACTCGGGGCGGACGGCGATCTACGAATTCCTCCCCGTGGACGAGGTTCTCCGCACGCAGATCATGGAGGGCGTGGGCGCCACGGTGATGAAGCGCGCCGCCGGCGAACGCGGCATGATCAGCCTCCGCGCGGATGGCCGGGACAAGATCCGCGCGGGCCTCTCCACGCCCGACGAAGTGCTGCGCGTGACGCAGCTCGACCTCGACTGAGATCCAGCAGTCCGCCATGCCCATCTTCCAGTACAAGGCCTTCGCGCCTGGTGGAGCCGTCCAGACGGGCATCATCGACGCCGACACGGAGAAGGACGCGCGCCAGAAACTGCGCCGCGACAATCTGCTCGTCAGCAAGCTGCTCGAGATGAGGAGCGGGCGGCGCCGGCGCGGCAAGCCGATCGACAAGGAGAATATCTTCAGGCGCGTCTCCCGGCACCGCGCCGAGCAGGCGGGTCCGGGGGCGCGCGAGACGGAAGTCGTCGCCGGCGTGACGCGCCAGCTCGCGACGCTCCTCGGCTCGGGCATCGCGCTGACCGAGGCGCTCACGGCCATCGTCGACCAGGCCGATCAGCGCAAGGTCGAGACCATGTTCCGCGAGGTGCGCGAGAGCATCCAGCAGGGCGCGAGCCTCGCGGACGCGCTCGAGGCGCACCCGCGCTACTTCACCGAGCTGTACGTGAACATGGTCCGCGCCGGCCAGGCCGCGGGCAACCTGGACGTCGTCCTATCGCGTCTCGCGGACTACCTCCAATCCCAACGGGCACTGCAACGGAAGATCACGGGCGCGCTCATGTACCCCGTGATGATGATCACGATCGGCTTCGCCGTCGTCTCGATCCTGATGGCGAAGGTCGTGCCGGAGATCACGGCGATGCTCATCGACCAGGGCAAGGCGCTGCCGCCGTCGACGAGGCTGCTCGTGGCGGTCAGCTCCTTGTTCCAGAAGTACTGGTGGATGGCGGCGCTCGTCGTCGCCGGGCTCTCAGCCGTCTTCGAACGGATCTACAGGGCGGGCGGCAAGGGTCGGCTGTTCATCGACCGGAACCTGCTCAAGTTCCCCGTCCTCGGCGATCTGCTCCGAAAAACGTCCGTCGCGCGCTTCACCCGCACCCTCGCCACCCTCCTCAAGAGCGGCGTGCCGGTCATCCAGGGGCTCGAGATCACCGAGAAGGTCGTCGGGAACCGGGTCGTCGCCGATGCGACCAAGCACATCCGCGAACGGGTGATCGAGGGCACGGACATCGCCACCCCCCTCAAGGCCAGCGGAGCCTTCCCGCCGGTGGTAGGCTACATGGTCGCCGTCGGCGAGCAGTCCGGGGAGCTGGAGCAGATGCTCGACCGGATCGCCGGCGCCTACGACGAGGAAATAGACGTGGCCACCGAGCGTCTGACCGCCTTGCTCGAACCCATCATGATCGTGTGCCTGGCTTCGGTCGTGGGCTATATCGTCTATGCGATCGTCCAGCCGATTCTCTCCCTCGGACAGGTGGCGTAGCGCCGACTCCACGCAAGCACAGCCGCGGCTCGACGCCGCGGCCCGAACCTAGGAAACCAGACATGCAAACACGCCTGATCCACCGCAGAGCCGAAGGACGTCGGACCGCCGGCTTCTCCCTGGCAGAGCTCATGGTCGTGATCGTCATCATCGGCCTCCTCGCCACCGCCGTGGTGCCGCGGGTCATGGACAGCCTCATGTCGGCCAAGTGGGGCACGGCCAAGTCGGACATCATGGTCATCCAGAGCGCTCTGACCCAGTACGCCATCCAGAACGGCGGCGCCTACCCCGACAGCCTGGAGGCGCTCGTCGAGCGTGACGTGAACAACCGCAAATTCCTCGACAGGGACTCCGTCCCCACGGATCCCTGGGGCACCGAGTACGGCTACGAGCCGCCGAGCGGTGGCGAGCCGGACCCGATCATCACCTGCTTCGGCAAGGACGGGACGCCCGGCGGCGAGGGCGACGAGCGCGACGTCACCAACATCGACATCAAGAACAAGCGGGACGGGATCAACTAGCCCGCGCCCGGACAGTTCCGGCACCATGTCTTGCAGTCCGGTTCGCCGCACCCCACGCCGGTCCTCCTCGGCTCGGAAACCGAGCCGGTCGGCCTTCACCGTGGCGGAGCTCATGGTCGTCGTCCTGATCATCGGGATGGCCGCGTACGTCGTCTCGATCAGCGTGGACGCGATCCTTCCCGGCGAACGGCTGAACTCGAGCGTCCGCTCCCTCGGTGGCATCCTGCAGGGCACCCGTTCCGATGCGATCGCCCGCAACATCGAGCTCTGGGTCGAGTACGACCTCGAGGAAGAGCGGTACCGTATCGTGACGCCCTTTCGCGCCGGGGGCGGCAGCCTGATCGTCTCGGACGAGGACGATGACCAGCGGGTCAAGCTCCCGTGGAATACGCTCGAGCAGGGGGTCGAGATCGCGAGCGTGGTGACGGCCGGGGTCGAGTACACGGACGGCCAGGTCTTCGTGCGGTTCGATCCGCTCGGAATGGCTTCCGACCATTCCGTCATCCTGACCCAGCCTGCGTTCGAGAACTTCTTCACCATCGAGGTGCTCGCCCTGACGGGCCTCATCCGGTTCCACGACGGTGTCTTCATTCGCGAGGCCCCCGACGACTCGGACTTCAACTGATGAAAGTCATCGTGAGCAGACGGCGCGGCAGCGCGGGATACGCGGGAGCGGGCTTCACACTCGCCGAGGTCGTGGTGACGATCGCGATCGTAGCCATCGCGCTCACGTTGGCGTTCCAGTCCCTCAACGTCTCGAAGCTGATGGCGGCCCATACCCGCAACTCGAAGCTCGCCCGCGAGCTCGCCCTCTACACCCTCGGTCAGATCGAGGCCGGGCTCTTCTGGGAGGACATCGAGACGGGTCGCTCGGGGATCTACGAGGACTACCCGAATTTCTCCTACGAGCTCGCCCTCGGGGACGAGACGTTCCTCGAGATCGACCCGGACGAGGGGCCCTTCGATACCTGGGCCTACCGCGAGGAGCAGCGCCGGCTCGCGGACGACTACGACCAGGACGCGGAGGATGAGGAGATCCAGCCGTACGAAGAGGTGCGCGTCAAGGTGACCTACCCCGCGATCCGCGACCTTCCGAACGAGTTCATCCTCGAGCGCTGGATCCCCTGGGTGCAGGTGTACGGTGAGGAGGATGAGTTGGATGGCGACGAATCACTACCTGGAGGAGAGGGCGATGAGACGGGCGGTTGATCGCGGGCGCGCGGGGTTCACGCTCATCGAGGTCCTGGTCACGGTGTTGATCATGGGCATGCTCATGGTGAGCATCACCCAGATCCTCAGTTCCGTCCGGATGTCGCGCGACACGATCCACAACATCCAGGAGACCCAGCTCGCCGGGCCGGCCATCCTCGACCTGATCGAGCGCGACTTGCGCGGCCTCGTGACGTGCAACATTCCCCTCGAGAATCAGATCCGCATCCGGAATCACGTGATGCTGGGTCAGGACGGGGACAGCATCGACTTCATCACCACGACCGACAGCCTGCTCTGGACCTACGACGGCGACCGTGCCGTGCGCGCCGACATCAACGAGGTCGGTTACCGCCTGAGGACGAGCCCCGAGAACGACGACTTCCTCGAGATCTACCGCCGCGAGGACTTCGGCCTCGACGAGGATGAGCCCTACGACGGCGGCGGCTACATGTTCCTCCACGACCGCATCAAGAGCTTCGACATCCTCGCGTACGCGGAGGACGGCATCGATGCCGAGGAGTTCGAGGACTGGAACACGGAGTACGCGGACGACGAGTTCCGCGGCGTGCCGGCCTGGATCGAAATCACGCTCACGCTCGAGACGGCCCCACGGCTCAACCGTGAGCAGATCGCGATCGCCCCCGTCGACCGCCGCACCTACGTCTACCGCCGCATCATCCGCTTCCCGGAGAGCCTGCGCGTGCCCCCCGACAAGACGCCCCGCGTCGCGATCCCCACCGCGCCGGGCGGCGAGGAAGAAACCACCACCCAGACTCAGGGCTCCGGGTCCGACGACGCGTCCGGTAGTGGCGGGGGGGACCAGGGCAAAGAGGGCTAGGCGAACGACCGACCGTGCGGATCGGTACTGTCGCTCGTTCCCTTAACGCACGGCCACCCCGAGCACGTCGCGCCCGCCGAGGTACGGTCGCAGCGGCTCCGGGACGTGCACCCGCCCGTCCGCGAGCTGATGGTTCTCGAGCAGCGCGATCAGCATGCGCGAGCTCGCCGCGACGGTGTTGTTCAACGTGTGACAGTACTCCACCCTGCCGTCCTCGCCGCGGTAGCGGAGGCCCAGGCGGCGCGCCTGGAAGCTGTGGAAGCGGGAGGCACTGTGGGTCTCACCGTAGTTCTCGCGCGAGGGCATCCAGGTCTCGATGTCGAACTTCTGGATCTGGGGCTGGCCGAGGTCGCCGCCGCACACGTTGACGACGCGGTACGACAGCTCCAGGCTCCGGAGCAGCTCCTCGGCGTTGTGGAGAATCGACCGGTGGTGCTCGAGGCTCCGGGCGGCGTCGGCCACGTCCAGGATCACCTGCTCGACCTTCAGGAACTGGTGGACCCGGTACAGGCCCTTCGTGTCCTTGCCGTAGGTTCCCGCTTCGCGCCGGTAGCAGGTCGAGAGCGCGACGAAGCGCTTGGGGAGATCCGAGCACTTCAGGATCTCGCCCTGATGGAACGCGGTCACGGGCACCTCCGCCGTCCCGACGAGACACAGGTCGTCGCGCTCGTCGCAGCGGTACGCCTGATCTTCCCCGCCCGGGAAGTACCCCGTCCCCACCATCGTCTCGGTTCGCACCAGGGTCGGAACGCTCATCGGCATGAACCCCTTGCTGACCATCGAGTCCAAAGCGTAGCGCATGACTGCGCCCTCGAGCAGCGACAGGTCACCGAGCAGGACGTAGTTGCGCGAGCCCGCAAGCCGCGCGCCCCGCTCGATGTCGAGCCAGCCCTGGGCCTCGCCGATCTCGATGTGCGACCAGGGCTCGAACTCGAACTGCCGGGGCTCGCCGAACCGCGAGATCTCGACGTTGTCGGTGTCGTCCCGCCCTTCGGGGACCTCGTCCGCGGGAACGTTCGGGACGCGGAGGAGCAGGCCTTCGAGCTCTCCCTTGAGCTCGGTTTGCCGCTCCTCCGACCCCTTGAGCTCCGTCTTCAGCGACCTCTGGCGCTCGAGGAGGGCCGGGCGCTCACCGTCGCTCGCCGTCGCGATCGTCTTGCCGGCCGAGCGCTGTTCCTGCCGCATGGCATCGATCGACTGCCCGAGCGTGCGCGACTCCACGTCGAGCTCGAGGATGCGATCGACGTCGCACTCGACGCGCTTCTTCAGCGCTCCGGCCTTCACTACCTCGGGGTTCTGCCGGATGAACTTGAGGTCGAGCACGAGGCGCTAGTCCTTCCAGTCGGACGCGAGCTTGCCGAAGAGCTTGTTCTTCTTCTCAGTGAGCTGGACCTCGACGTCCTTCTCGCTCGACTTCTTCTCGATGAGGAGGTCCTTGGGATGCCACGCCGACTCCCAGCCGAGCGTGTAGAGCTCGTCCTGTGAAGTCAGAACGGGCATCTTCTTGGGCTTCGAGCCCTTCTTGCTCCCCTTCTTCCGAATGGACACCAGCGGGCGCGGCACGCTACCCCACGCCCGCTCGTAGCGCTCGAACGCCGAGCCGACGACGACGACGCTCGCGCCGGGGATCATGACCGTCTCTTCGTCCTCGATGACCTCGAAGTCGAAGCCGAACGGCGCGCCGAGCGTCACTTCGGTCTTCTCGCCCTCACTCACGGTCCACTTCGGCGTGTTGGCCCCCGGCAGAATGAGCGACTTGATCAGCTGACGCTTCTTTCCGGCGCGCAGCTCGCCGTAGAACAGCGTGTAGCGCCCGACGGGCACCGTGGCGCCCTTGGAGCCGCCCCCGATGAGGTCGAAGTACGAGTTCTCGTACGTCCCCTCGCCCTTCATGATCAGCCACGCGGGCTTGCCGCCCTTGAAGGAGAGCTTCAGCGTGCCGGTCTTGACCTCGACGGGCACGGCGCCGATCTCCACGCCGCCCTTCCGCACCTCGAGCTTGTACCACGTCCCCCCGATCTCCATGTACTCGCTCCACGGCCGCGCGCGCTTTTCGCTGCCGACGACGACCGAGTCGATCTCCGGGTGAAAGGCGCCCTCGGTCAGCCCGACGTACGCCCAGGACGTCGGCGGCCCGCCGTAGATTCCGTTCATGTCCTCGTCGATGACGCGGACGGAGACGCCGGAGAGCTCCCCCACCATGCTCGCGGCGCTGATGATGTAGACGCTGGCGTACTTATCGATGAAGGCGAGGTACACCCCGATCCCTTGATACAAGTCCTTCTCGACGCCGACGATCGTCAGGCAGCCCCACTCCCGCTGCTCCTCGCCCGAACCGATTGAGAATTGAATCGGCATGAGATTGCCGGTGAGGGGGATCTCGAGGTCTCCCGCGCCGTCGAAGTTGGTGTCCAGCTTGATGGTCCCAGAGCCCACCCGCATCACGATGGGCGCGCCCTCGATCCTGGGGAACGGCTTGGAGTCGCCTTTCTCCTGCAAGTAGAGCGAGTTCCACATCGGGTAGTGCTCGTCGAGGAAGTAGTTGGGCCGGGCGAAGTCCTTCAGACCCACGAGCTCGAATTCGAGCGCGACCGGAATCGCCGCCGCCAGCTCCGCGACCTCGGGGATCTCGACCTCCTCGCCCGTCGTGGGGTCGATGACCGTGCCCTTGGCCCCGTAGCCCATGCCGACCAGCGCGGCGTGGCGCGGCTGAGTCGTCTTGTAGTTCTTGTCCGGCAGCCCCATCTCCTCGCGCAACTTCAGGAACTTGCCGAAGCCCTCGCACGCCTTGTACAGATCGGGCTCCTTGGGCCGGTAGAACTCGTCCCAGCAGTTGGCGTAGAAGCTCCAGCACTGGGAGGCGAAGTACTTGTCACCCAACGTCTCGAAGACCTGCGCGAGCCCTTCGAAGCCCTGACCCAGAACCGTCCACGTCGGCTTGTCGTTCTCCTCCACGTTCTTCCAGAACGTGGTCCGGAGATCGTCGTACTTCGTCCTGGCCCGGATCCGGTCGCGCTTCATGGTCGGCCGGAGCAAGGAGTAGTACTTCTCCATCTTCGTCACGAACTCGGTCTTGTAGGAAGTGGCCCACGCTTCCCGAAACATGTCCATGCGCTCGAACACCTTGTCGTTGGGCGCGTTGGAGAGCACCTCGGCCGTCTCGAGAATCCAGTTGATGGCCTCCTGCTCGTACTTTCGGATCAGGTTCGCCATCTCCTGCTTTGCACCGATCGCCTGGGCCTGCTGAAACTTCATGATGAACTCCGCCTTCCGGTCCTGGGCCGACGGTGCGCCCGCCGAAGGTGCGCCGGACGACGCGAGGACGAGAGCGAGGAGGGCGGTCGAGATCAGGGCCGTGAATCGCTGGTGGTTCTTCATGGGATCGTCGGGAGCATCGGAGTTCGGGCGTGGCGACCGCCCACAGTTTAACACCGCGGGCCCCCTCCACGCACAGCCGGGCGCCCGCGCCGGCCCTCCGTGGGTGCCGAGCGCCTCAGCGCCGGGACGAAACGCGCTTCAGGAAGTCCCGCTCGCCCCGGCTGAGCGAGTTGATCCCGTCGCGCGAGATCTTCGCCAGGAGCTCGTCCATGCGCTGATCCTCGTCGACCCGCCTCGTCTGCATCGCGACGACGCGCCGCTCCTGGAGGATCCCGATCGGGTCCTTCCAGATGAGCCCGCGCTTGACCAGCACGAAACCGTAGGCCGCGCCGACAATGTGCACGAGGTGGGAGGTCCCGTCCGCCCCGCCGCCCCGCAGCTTCATGAACCCGTTGATCGTGTCGAGCGCGAAGAGCCCGCCCGCGAGGTACTTCAGGGGCACCGGAAAGATGATCAGGATGACCATCGCGTTGGGCTGGAAGCAGGCCGCGGCGACGATCATGCACATGACGGCTCCGGAGGCGCCGACGACGGTGTGCTCGCTGCCGGAGACCATGCCGACCATGAGGAACACCAGCGCCCCGATGAGGATCGCGCCGAGGTAGGTGACGAGAAAACGCCTGGGGCCCACCGCGGTCTCGACCATGCTCCCGAAGAAGTAGAGCCCGAGCATGTTGAAGAAGACGTGCATCGGATCCGGGCTGTGCAGGAACCCGTAGGTCACGACCTGCCACACGGGCACCAGCGGGAACATGTCCCGCCAAGCCGCTGGAGACAGGCGGAGCGCCCTGAAGATGAGCCGGTTCAGGTCCGTGTTGAACGTCAGCAGGATGAGGACGTAGATCGCCACGTTGATCAAGACCAGTCGCTTGACCATCGGCGTGATCGGAGGGAAGGCGAATCGCATCTGGCCTCCGCCGCCGTAGCCCCCGTCGTCGTACGCGCTCCGCATGGGACTAGCGGCCCGAGCCTGCGGATCGCGAAGCAGCGAGGAGCGTGTTCTCGAGCAACATCGCGATCGTCATCGGGCCCACGCCACCTGGGACCGGGGTGATCGCCGACGCGACCTTCGCAGCGGCCTCGAAGTCCACGTCACCGACGAGCTTCCCGTCCTCACCGCGGTTGATGCCCACGTCCAGAACGACCGCTCCCGGCCGGATCCAGTCGCCCTGCACGAGCTTCGCGCGCCCGACGGCGGCGACGAGCACGTCCGCCTCGCGGCAGCGGGCGGGGAGGTCCCGGGTGCGGCTGTGGCAGATCGTGACGGTGGCGTGGCGGGCGAGCGCGAGCTGGGCGAGCGGCTTGCCGACCAGCATCGATCGGCCGACGATGACGAACCGACAGCCCTCGAGCTCCACCCCATGGCGATCGAGCAGCTCGATGCAGCCCGCCGGCGTACAGGGGACGAGCCCCTCGCGCCCCATGACGAGCGCCGCGACGTTGGCGGGCGTGAGCCCGTCCACGTCCTTGCGCGGGTCGAGCAGGTCGACGATCCGGCCCGCGTCGAGGCCCTTCGGCAAAGGGAGCTGGACGAGCACGCCGTGCACTTCCGGGTCCGTGTTCAGGCCCCGCACGACATCCTCGAGCTCCGCCTGCGTCGTCTCCGCAGACAGGCGGACGGTTCGCACGAGGAAGCCGGCCTCCGTCGCCGCCTTGTCCTTGTTCCGCACGTACACCCGGCTCGCGGGATCCTCGCCGACGAGCACGACCACGAGCGACGCGTGGACACCCTTGTCCCTGAGCGCTCGCACCCCCAGCGCGACCTCGGCGCGAACTTCCGCCGCGATCTTCCGACCATCGATCCGGGTGGCTCCCTCGCTCACTCGCACGGGCTCCCCCATCAGGCGCGTGCGTCCACCGCGACCGCCCGGGTCCCGACGGCCTTCCCGCTGACGGAGAACAGCCGCCAGGCGCCCGCCGCGAGGACGACGCCGAGCTCGATCATGTACATGACGAAGAGGATCATGAAGATCCCGCTGGTGAAGCCGTAGCTGTGAAGGCCGACGCCGAGCAGGTTGACGCCCCACCACGAGAACGACACGACGAGCCCGCCGAGGACCGCCATGATGCAGAAACCGAAGTCCTTCACGTACCCGCCGAGCCGCAAGTGGAGCGTCATGATGCCCCAGATACAGATGAGAAGCGCGCCGTTCTCCTTGGGGTCCCAGCCCCAGAACCGGCCCCAACTGTAGTTCGCCCAGACCCCGCCGAGGATCGTGCCCACCACGGAGAACAAGAGCCCGAAGCAGAGGACGCCGTAGACGACGCGCGCGATGTTCTTGTAGAAGACGCGGTCCCCCTTCCGGAAGCCGAACATCCGCCCGAAGAGCCAAACGTGGGCGATGGCCGACGCGAGCAGCCCCGCGGAGTAGCCCATCGTGACCGTCGTCACGTGCGTCGCGAGCCAGAAGTTCGTGTCGAGCACGGCGACGAGGCTCGGCATGGTGTCGCCGGCCGTGACGGCCTCCTTCAGCTCGTACTTCATCGAGAGGAACATGCCGAGCGCCCCGAGGACGCTCGCGACCACGATGGCGACGCGCTGGCGGTTGATCACCTCGATGACCATCGCGATGAGCACGGCCACGGCCGCGATGAAGAGGATCGTCTCGTAGAGCGTGCTGACGGGCGGGCGGCCGCGGATGATGCAGCGCATCGTGATCCCCGTCACGAGCAGCACTTCGGCCGCGGCGAGGGCGCCCCAGACACCGCGGTGCAGCCACTTGGACGGCTTCACCCACGTGAACGCCGTCATGAGGAATGCGAGCAGGAAGAACACGAGCGCCCGCGTGAAGTAGTCGCGCTTGTAGAAGCTCACCTCGAGCGGGATCTTGCCGTACTCGCCGCGCGCCTCCGCGCTGGCGACCGCGCCGTCGTGCAACTGCCGCAGCTCCACGAGGAACGCCGCCGGATCGGCCTTCTGTGCCTCCATCCGCTCGAGGGCGGCCAGCAGGGCGAGCGGATCGTCGACGGTACCGGAGTCCGTGAACGCGTCGGACGCGAGCTCGGCCGGCTCGATCCACTCGGCATTGTCCCCGGCGTCTTGCTCCGGTGGGAAGATGGCCAGCCGCCCGCCGCCGAGGCGCTGGAGCGCCTCGATGTTGCGGAGCAGCTCCGTCGCGGCCTGGACGTCCGCGTCGCCGTCCCCGATCTCGCCGCGGAAGAGCGCCACGAGTCCCGGTGCCTCCTCCAGCACGCGACTGAGGCTCGTCGTCCCGGCGCCGTCGAAGAGCGCTGATAGCTCGGGCGTCCCGTCCACCGTGATCTCGAAGCGGGCGAAGTCGAGGAAGTGGATCAGCTCCTCGAACTCGCGCACGTTCGTCGCGAGCTGAACCACCTGGGTCTCGATGAGCGATCGCTCCTTGGCCTCCTTGCGCGAGAACTCGTGCGCCTTCGCGAGCAGGCGGCCGAGGCCCGGCTCGAGCTCGGCGTAGCTGTACCAGTCGCGCTTCTTCTTGCCCGGCACGCGGCTGTCGATCGCCGTGAGGACGTCCTCGTTGTCGACGCGGAAGATCCGGTACTCGCTGGCCTGCTCCGGGAAGAAGAAGCAGTCGAGCAGCCACTCGACCGGGGAAAGCCGCTCCCCGGCGTCCGTCGTGTAGTGACGCTTGCCGTTCATCTTGAGCAGCTTGAATCCGGCGAACGTGTCGATCGGCTTGATCCGGCCGCCTTCCTGGATGGGCAGGGTGGCGAACAGATCGAGGACCTCCGCGCTCCACGGGGCGCTCCGTGTCTCCTGCTCGGAGTGCTGCGCGAGCGCCCGGGGCGCCGTGAGGAGCATCGCGGCGCAACCGAGGAACACGGACGTGAAACGAGCGATCATGCTTGAGCCTCTCCAGCCTGGAGCCTCTGCCGCGCCGCGGCCTGGGCCCGAATGTATCGGTAGAGCTTCTGTCCGAATGCGATGATCATCCCCAGGGCGATGATGCCGCAGGACCATGCGGGCCAGTGGTCCGAGGGGTTGCGGACGACCGAGAACACGGAGAAGAGCGGATCCCCGGGGCCGGCGTTGGACGGGCCCCACGAGGATTGGAACAAGACGAGCCCGCCGTGGCGCAGGGGTTCGTTCATGCTGATGCGCAGCCGGCTCTCCGAGCCGCCCTCGCGCTTCGTGATGTCGCTCATGAAGGCCTTGGGAATGCCGGTATTGGGGTGCAGCTCGCGCGTGAAGTCGTCGAGCACGACCGTGAACGGCATCTTGTAGCGCTTGTGCCTGAGCGACATGCCCCACACGCGGCCGTCCGTCCGGAACGTCCACGCTGAGCGCTCGAAGCCCCAGAGGAGGCCCTCGACGGACTCACCGTCCGCGAAGTCGACGCGAACGTGGAGACCGGCGACGTTCTGCTCGGCCACCTCCTCGAGCTCGAACGCGCGCAGGGCGTAGCCTTCGACGACCGGCGAGTCCGCCGCCCACATCGGGCCCTTGGGCAGCGGGCGGCAGTTCTTGGCGACGTGCGACAGCGTGACCGTGAACGGCAGGTCGGGGGAAGTGAATGTGGCCGCACGGTCCCCCGTGAGGTCCAGGAAGGCCGCGTCGGGGATGATGTGCTCCTGCACGTCCGCCCGCTGCGTCGCGTCGAAGATCGCCACCTCCCACAGGTAGTAGCTCACGAACTCGTCCGAGCTCTCGGTCTCGAACAAAGTGAGGTGCCCGTCCTCGGACGCAGTGAGCTTCACGAGCCCCGCCGCGAACATGAGCACGATGCCGACGTGGATGATGATCACGCCCAAGGTCGACTTGTTCTTCCGGATCCGGATCAACCCACCGCACAGGAGGTTCAGCGTGAGGAGGCTCAGCACGAGCACCGCCCCGGGCAGGGGCAGGGGCAGCCGGAACGGCAGGTCGAAGATCTCGCCGAGGTCGGCCACGAGGAAGAAGGACTCGAAGTACTTCCGCTGCACCTCGAAGAGGCCGTGCTCGACCTGCTCGAGCGTCCCGAAGAGCGTGAGCAGGAAGAGGAAGAAGAGCAGCACGACGGCGTTGCCGTACGAGGCGCCGAAGTCGACGGCCCGGGTGAGCGGAGACTTCGCGCTCACAAGGATCTCCGGATGGAGGCGCAGAATGCGATGAAGCCTTCGCGTCCGGCTCTCACGGCCCCTTCCGGGCCGACCATCTTGACGAACAGAACCTCGGTCCCGAGGTCGCACACGATGCCCAGCATGCCTGCCTTTTCGGTCGAATCGTTCATCCCGGTGAAGTCCCCATAGCCTTCGAACAGGACCGAGTCCTGACCGAGCACCTCGATCTTCGGCAGGGCCGCGATCTCCGCCGCTCCGAGCTCGGCGAGACCCAGTTGCTGGCGCCAGCGGTTGAGGTTCGCCTCGAGGCCGCCGGCCGCGCCCCCGAGGACGCTGATGTAGCACTCCGTGCCGGACCCGAGCGTGAAGGAGACGAGCCGCATCGAGCGCGGGCCCTCCCGCTGCCACGTCGTCGGCGCGGACCACTCGAATCCGCCCCCGTGGCCGTGACCCGGCTCGGAGTGGTCGCCGCCCGGCGCCGGTCCGGACCCCGTGTCGAGATGCAGGGAATCGCAGAAGGCCTCGTACCGGGCTCGCTCGCGGTCGACCACATCGATCGGGCCGACCATCTTCACGAACAGCGTGCCCATGCCCTGGAACGAGAGCATCGCGCCGATGAGCTTGGTGCCCGCCTGGGGCTCGCCGCCCATCCCCGTGAACGTGCCCTCCAATTCGACGACGGTCGCGGGAACGCCGAAGATCGTGCGCGTGTCGAGCGCCCGCACCGCCGCTTCGTCGAGGGGCGCGAGCCCCATCTGCTTGCGCCACCGGTTGACGTTGGCAACGAGCCCGCCCGCTTCGCCGGGGAGGCGCGTCACGTAGCACTCGGCGCGCGGGTCTCCGGCCAGGAAGTTCACCTCGCGCATCGGTGAGCTCGGTAGGACCGTCCAGCCCTCGGGGTCGGTCCAACGCAGCGGGTTCCGGGCTTCCTCGTGCGCGTGCTGGTCCGCGACCGGATTGGAGCCGAACCGCATCTCGCTCGTCGCGTTCGGAACCGCCGGCATGGGCTCGCTGGCGACGCGGGTCTCGGAGATGGTGCGTTCGTTCGACTGCTCGCCACACGAGGTGAGGAGGAGGGAAGCCAGGCAGAGCGAAAGGGTTCTTACCATCGTCGTTGCAGAACGTACTGAGCCAGGTTCTCCATGGCGGTCCGGGCGGGGCTGGCGGGCAGGGAGCGAAGCCGGAGCATCGCGCCGTCGACGAGCTCGCGCGCGCGCGCCAGCGCGTACTCGACACCGGGCTCGAGGTCGCACACCTCGCGCAGTCGTTCGGCGCGCTTGTCGAGCCCCTGCTGCATGTAGACGTCGCGAATGCGCCCGCGGAGCTCCTCGCTCGCGCTGCGGTAGATGTGCAGGACGGGCAGCGTCACCTTCCCGTCCTGGATGTCATTGCCGACGTCCTTGCCGACCACCTCGCCGTCGGCGACCACGTCCAGGCAGTCGTCGATGATCTGAAAGGCGAGGCCGATGTCCCAGCCGAGTCGGCGCATCTCCGCGCCGATGTCCTCGCGCCCCTCGGGGTAGCGCGCGCCGAGCTCGCAAGCCGCGGCGTAGAGACTCGCCGTCTTGGCACCGGCGATCGCCTCGTAGCGCTCCTGCGGCATCTCGAACTCGTACCGGCTCGCCGCCTGATCTATTTCCGCGGCGCAGATTCGCTGGGTCGTCCGCGCGAGCACCTCGCTGCAGAGCCGCGACGAGAGCTGCGTCGAGCGCCCGAAGGCGCGCGCGTAGAGGAAGTCGCCCAGGAGCACGGCGACCTGGTTGTCCCAGCGCTGATTGACGCAGGCGACGCGCCGCCGGACCTTCGCACCGTCGAGCACATCGTCGTGCACCAGCGTCGCGAGGTGGATCAGCTCGACGATCGACGCGACCTCGGGGTGCTCGTCCGACGTGTTCTCCGTCGCCTGGCCGACGAGCAGGACGAGCGCGCCGCGGAGCTGCTTGCCGCGGAAGCGCGCGATGTGCGCGGTCATGTCGGCGACGGCCTTGGACTCGACACCGAGATCCTCGGAGAGGACCGCCCGCATCCGTTCGACGCCGTCCTGCACCGGAGCGATCAGCTCCAGCAGTTTGGAATCGGGCGGGCTCACGCGTCGCCGCCCTGGCGGTGGCGCTCGCGCGCGAGGTCTTCAGGCGTATTGAGGTTCACCAGCATGTCCGATACGACCGCATCGTCAGGACCGAGCTCGACCTGGAGGCGTTCGATGGCGAGCGGCCGGCCGTCCGCCGTCCTGAGGTCCCAGAACCCCGTGGCCCGTCGCTCGCCGTCCGCCAGCGCCGCGCGCATCGGCGCGAGGCACGTCGCGCGGTAGACGGCGCAGAGCGGCTCGACGCCGCGCGCGCTCGCGTAGACGCAGACGTCCGAGCCTTCGGCGCCGTGCGCCTTCGCGTGCGCGAGCAGGCTCCGACAGTCTTCCGTGCGGACGCGGGGCATGTCGCACGCGAGGGCGAGCACCCATTCCGTCCCGGCCGCTTCGAGGCCGGCCGCGAGTCCCGCGAGCGGACCGTCCACGCCCTCGCCGTCGAGCGCGAGCCGGAACCCCAGCTCGGCGTACCGCGGCTCGGGACCGCAGGCGATCACGACCTCACGGGCGAGCGGCGACAGCACTCGGGCCGCGCGCTCGAGCAGCGGCTCGTCCGCGAGCTCGAGGCGCGCCTTGTCGAGCCCCATCCTACGGCTCATGCCGCCGCAGAGCACGACGCCCGTCACGAGCGCAGGCGCCGGAACGACTGCGCCCACCGGCCGACTCGCCGACATGTTGGTCTTGGATGCCTCCAACATTGAGTGCCTCGATGCGAGAGGGGGCACGCCCGCGCGGCGGGCTCAGTCCTGCTCTTCGCCTTCCTCGGGGCCGGCGATGCGCTCGGGCTTGTCGTTCTCTTCCTTGAGCCCGTGCTTGAACTGGGTGATGCTGCTGCCCATGGCGCGCGCGAGTTCGGGCAGCTTCTTGCCGCCGAAGATCACGAGGACGACCGCCAGGACGATCCAGAGCTCGCCGGGTCCCGGCAGGAAGGCAAGGGTACTCATGGGGTCTGGGATGCGGTCCAGGGGAGCAGATCGACGGCCCTCGGGAGTGGGGACCGTTCGTCCGGCGGTGGGTCACACCGGGTTCCAGTCGTCATTCTAGGCCAAGGCAGAGGGCGAGGGCACCGTCAGCAACGGTTTTTGGCGGCCCAGGATCCGTCGGTCGTCACGTTCCTCGCGGCTGCGCACGCAGGCGGTCCTCCTCGACGGTGAGCAAGGAGGTGGGGAAGCGCTCGAGGGTGGCCTCCTCCATCATCCGCAGGCCTTCGGTGTCAGCCGCCCCGAGCCGCCCGGAACGCTCCCATGTCGCACGATCGGGCCACTGGGCGTAGGCGACCCACACGTCGTCCTCGCCCTCGTGCAGGCGTGAGCCAAGGCTGCCGCGATCGCGGTAGATGGCCTCCGTCACGCGCGTCCATCCCTCGCGAAACAAGGCTTCCTGCCCGGACGCGAGCTTCCAGCTGTAGATCACGACGAACATCGATTGCCTGGGACAGGGGCCCGGGATTGGATCCGCTCCACCCGGCGCGCGAGCTTGCGCGCGACGCGGGGCTGGAATGCGCCGGGGTCGAGGTCGGGGGAGGCGAGCGTGCCCTCGCGCTTCGCCCCGACCATTCCTCCGGGTCCGACGCGGAGCCCGGCGAGTACGAGCCGTGCGCGCACCTCGAGCGATGCGCAGTACGTCGACAGCCAGCTTCCCGGCGCCATGCGGACGGCGACGGCGGCGAGGAACTCCCGCTCCCACAGGGGCGGATCGGCCGCGGGCGAGAACGGGTCGAGGAAGACGGCGTCGAACGTCGGGCGGGCGGGCAGTCGCTGAATCGTCTCGCGCCCGTCGCCCAGGAGCAGCCGGAGCCGGCCGCGGTCCGCGCCGAGCGGCTCGGAAGCCGGGTCGGGCCCGGCGGCGAGCGCGCGCGCCAGGGTGTCGAGCACGAGCGCCCACGAACGGTCGAGGTCGGCGGTCGGCGCGGCGCCGCCCCGAATCGCCTCGCGCCCGATCCGTGCCGCGGCCGTCAGCACGGAGGTGTCGCGCTCGAGCGTGACGACGTCCAGCCGGACTCCGGTGCCTTCGAGCGCATCGAGCGCCGCGGCGATCGTGAGCCCCAGCCCCGTCCCCACGTCGAGCAGCCGCAGCATTCGGTCGTCGCCGCTGAGCGCGAGCGCGCGCTCGCGCAGGCGCGTTGGAATCGCGTAGCGCTCGCGCGCCTCGAGCCACGCCCCGGACCGCGAGTGACACGCCTGGCCCACGGTCGTACTGACGAGCGTCACGGAGCCGTCCTCGGTCACCAGCGGCGTCCATTCCACGGCTGGAATATACGCCTCGATAGGGAACGCGGCTCCGTATTGCTGATCACCCGACCTGATCGAAGCCCGTCGTGTCGAGCTCGGAGAGGGGCGTGACACCCGCGTCCGTCCCGTACAGGCCGACCTCCCCGCCCGGGGTGAAGTTCGCCCCGGAGAGCACGGCGTTCACTTCCTGGCGCAACTGCGCCAGGGCCTTGGCGAGGGTCGAGCCGAGGACTCCGTGCGACGTGCCGCCGTGCTCGAACACGGCCGCACCCAGGCGCTCGAGCGTGGCGCTGAACGCCTCCTGCGCCTCGGTGATCGCCGCCGAACCGGACTCGTCGAGACCCGCGTTCGCGAGCAGGTTCGCGAGCCGCCCCTCGATGCTCTCCTGGACCGCGGCGAGCCGCTCCTCCGGAGTGAGGCTATTCGCGTCGACGCCGGTGAGCCCCCCTGTCTCCGGCCGCCCGTGCTTCTGGCCGAGGATCGCGTTCACGTCGTCGCGCAGCCCGTGCAGCGCGGCCTGGAACCCCGACTGGATGTTCCCGCGCGAGAGTCCGCCAACCTCGATCGCGTTCGCGATCCGGTCGAGCGTCGCCTGGAAGTGCTGCTCGGCCCCACCGATGGCGCGGAGCTCCTGCTTCGAGAGCCCCTCCGATTGCGCCAGGTTCGCGAGCCGCGCGGCGACCGTCTGGCCCACGTTGTCGAGACGGTCCGCGGGCGAAGCCGCGCCCGCATCGTCCGTCATGTCGGCCGCGGACTCGACCCCGGAGGCCGGGAGCTTGTCGGCCGTCGCCACGCCGTCGGCCTTCGTGGCCTGCGGCGCGTCCGGTCCCGCGAGCGCCGCGTGCACGTCGCTCTGCAACTGCGAGAGCACGAATGCGAAGCCCTTCGCCACCTCGCTCGGATCGTCGAAGGGCTCGGAGCCGATCGCGTTCCCGAGGCGCGAGAGGATCGCGCTGAACGAGTCTTTCGCCTCCGCGAGCGCGGCCAGCTGCTCCTCGGACAGATCGCCGTGCTGCATCATGTTGTCGATGCGCGCCTCGATGCCCGCACCGGCCAGCGCGAGCCGATCTTGCAGATCGGCGGGGCGCACGCCGCCGCCCGGCGGCGAGGCGACATCCAGGCGATCGGCGCGGTGATCCGCGCGCTCCGGCTTGCGGGCCTCGGCGACCTTGGCCGCGGGCCGTGTACCGCCCTTCGGTCCCTGGGCTTGCGCCGGACGGACGAGGGCCTCGGCGGCCCGGATGCTCCCATTGCCTCGCGGGTGGATGTTCATGCCCCGGTTATCGACCGATCCGGGGCGGCTCTGAGCGCAATCGGTTCGCCGCGAACGATCGCGACAAAGCCTGTGCAGAGCACCGGTTACGACCGCGGCCGGAACCGCGGCGAACAGTTTTCACACCCCGTGGGAACGGGCTTCCAGGGTCGGCGGGCTACTCCTCCACCGATTCCAGGCCCAGCTCCGCGCGGATCGCGTCCTCGAGCTCGTCCGGCTTGAACCCGAACGGTCCCCGACCGCCGTGGAAGGCGACCTTGCCGTCCTTGCCGATCAGGTAGAGCCGGTCCGGCCAGGCCCCGTAGGCCTCATTGGCCGTGTCCTGCATGTCGTCGACGAGCGCGGGCATCGGCTCGAGCGCGAGCTTCGTCATGCACACCTTGGCGACGCTCTTGCGCTCGAGGATCGAGATCGGGTCCTCGACGATGGGCATGCCGCCGCCACCCATCGGCGAACGGCTGTCGATGGCGTGCGCCTCGCGGATGTAGACGACGTAGAACTGGACCTCTTCACCGTACGTGCTCCAGAGTTCCTTCAGCCGACCGGCTGAAGCCCGGAAGGGCGGTCACGTGTAGCTGCCGAAGATGAGCGCGACGGGCTTCGAACCCTTGAACGACGAGAGCGTGACGGCCCCGCCGCCGTCGGGCGGCTCCAGCGTGAAATCCGGTGCGAGCGTGCCCTCGTCGGGCCCTTCCGGCCGGGACGACCCGGAGGCGCGCTCCTCCCGCGGGGCCGGCGGCACCCAGGACAGCTTGCCCGTGTTCTCCTCGTCGAAGCGCGCGAAGAGCGCCGTGATCTCCTCCACCGCGAGACACTCGTCGCCGTCCGTGTCGCCGAGCGCGACGAGCGCGTCCCAGGGTTCGACGTCGCCCATCATCCGTTGGATCATGCGCGAGTCATCCTGCGCGAGCGTGACCCGCGCCCCCTCGTAGCGCGCGTCGAATTCGGGGCGGATGAGGAGCTCGTTGTCGTCCGCGTCGTAGGCGCCGAACGCGGCTTCGAGCTCGGCGAGCGTGAGCTCCGTCGCGTCGCTCTCGTCCTGGAAGTAGCGCCCGAGCGTGCGCTCCGCGCGCATCTCGGTCATCCGTTCCTCCCGCGACGGACCCGAGGCGAAGTCAACGCTCGTGAGGTACCCGTCGTCATCCCGATCGAGGCGCGCGAACGCGACGTCCCCGCGGTCGTACTCCGTCGCTGCCACGCGGTCGTCGCCGTCCTGGTCGTACTTCCCGAGCAGGTAGTCCCAACGAGTGTCCACGGTGCCGGTGACGTCCATCGGCGGCAGGAACGGTGTCGCGTCGTGGCCCCTGCCCGCGCTGTCCTCCCCGATGCTCGCGTGCTCGACCTCGCTGCTCGTCCGACATCCGGAGAGCGCGACCAGCCCGAGGAGCGGGAGGAATCCGAGGGGAGAGACGGCGGTGACACTCGATCGCATCCTGTTCATGCTTCGATTCCCAGTAGAGGTGAACAGTTCTGGAACGTTCGTATGCTAACACCCGGATCGCTAGGCTGGCATCTCTCTCCTGCACGGGAGAGACGGGAGCGACCCCATGGCATCCGATCTCATTCGAACGTGGCGAAAGAGCGGTCAGATCACGCTGATGCTGCTCGACGCGATCCCGGCGGCCCAGCTCGGCGATCGGTACTCGAAGCGCACGCGCACCGTCGCGGCCCAGTTCGCACACATTCATTACGTGCGCGTACGCAACCTCGACCTGCGCGGCGGACCAGACCTGCTGGGCGATCTCACCGCGTTCGAGAAGGGCGCTCAGCCAGGGAAGGGCGAGCTGCGCAAGGCCTTGAAGGCCTCGGGCCGCGCCATGGAGAAGCTGCTCGAGACCGCCGAGAGCGCGGGCAAGGTACGCGGCTGGAAAGGCACGCTCGCGAGCTACGTCGCGTACCACACGGCCCACGAGGCGCACCACCGCGCGCTCGCGATCGTCTGCATGCGGCTCTCGGGCTACAAGCTGCCGCAGGAGTCGGTCTACGGCATCTGGGATGCCTGGCGGAAGGGCGACTGACGGGAGGTTCTCCGTCACGCGCGACCGCGGCCGCCGTATCTCACGCCGTCGCACCGCGCCCGAGCATTGGAACCAGGAGCCGGCCACTTGCACGTTGTCATCATCGGGAACGGGATCACCGGGGTCACCGCCGCCCTGCGCATTCGCGCGCTGCAGCCCGATTGGAAGATCACGATGATCTCGGGCGAGTCGACCTACCACTACTCGCGGCCGGCGCTCATGTACGTGTTCATGGGGCACATGCGCTACGCGGACACGAAGCCCTACCCGGACAGCTTCTGGGGCGAGCAGCGCATCGAGCTCGTGCGGGACTGGGTCACTGAGATCGACAAGGGGCGGCAGCGGCTCACGCTGCATCGCGCGGGAACGCTCGATTACGACGCGCTGCTGCTCGCGACGGGCTCGAAATCGAACATGTTCGGCTGGCCCGGGCAGGATCTCGGCCGGGTGCAGGGGCTCTACGACCTCATGGACCTACGCCGGCTCTACGACAACGTCCAAGGCGCCAGGCGCGCCGTGATCGCCGGGGGCGGACTGATCGGAATCGAGCTCGCGGAGATGCTGCACTCGCGTGGCGTGCACGTCACCTTCCTCGTGCGCGAGGCGAGCTACTGGAACAACGTCCTGCCGCCCGAGGAGTCCGCGATGATCAACCGGATCATCACGGAGGCCGGCATGGACCTGCGGCTCGAGACGAACCTCGTGGAGATCGTGGACGACGGGACGGGCAACGCGTGCGCCGTGAAGACGGACAAGGACGAGCGCATCGAGTGCCAGCTCGTCGGGTTGACCGCGGGCGTCAGCCCGAACATCGACCTCGTGGCGGGCTCGGAGATCGAGACGGGCCGCGGGATCCTCGTCGATTGGAGCCTGCGGACGAAGGCTGCGCACATCTACGCCGCGGGGGATTGCGCCGAGCTCGTGGACCCGGAGGGCGGCCGCAACACCCTGCAGCAGGTCTGGTACACGGGCAAGCTGCAGGGCCGCGTCGTCGGTGAGGTGATCGCCGGACGCGAGGTGAGCTACGATCCGGGCATCTGGTACAACTCGGCGAAGTTCCTCGACCTCGAGTACCAGACCTACGGGAGGGTGAACATGCGCGTCCCAGGCGAGCAGAGCCTCGTGTGGGAGCACGCGAACGGGCTGCATCTCGTCCGGATCGTGCACGTGGCCGGGCGGGTCATCGGCTTCAACCTCATGGGCCTGCGCTATCGACACAAAGTGTGCGAGCAGTGGATCCGGGAGGAGCGCGAAATCGAGTACGTCCTCGAGCACCTCGTCGAGGCCAACTTCGATCCGGAGTTCTTTGTACGCTACGAGGACGAAATTGTCCGTGCACTGCGCGCGCAGCTCACGGAGGAGGCGCCGGCGGCATGAGCGAGCTCCCCTATCTCGACTACGACTTCGACGAGGAGCAGGGCTTCGAGGAGCCCGCGCGCGCCGAGGCACCGGCGCTGCCCGCGGCCCAGAAGCTCGGGCTCGCCCTCGTCGGCCTCGGGGTGCTCGCGCTCGTGGTGCAGGCGTCCGGGGGGCCGCTCGCCGGAACCTGGCTCGGGCTCGCATCCTCGTTCGGGCTGCTCGCACTCGGCGGCGCGCTGACGTTCTGGGCCCAGCACGCTGGCACGAACCCTGGAATCAGGCACGACGGGATCACGTTCTCGAGCCTCCTCGCCCGCGGCGGACTGGGCTGGATCGCAGGCATTCTGATGACGGGGCTGTACGTCCTCCTCTACTGGTACCCCGCGCTCCTCGGCTATCACGCGGACGGGAGCGAGCCGACCGGCCTCGTCCGCGTCGTCGACCCGCTGGCGCGCGTCATGACGAACAGCCCGGCCTCGCAGTGGTTCCTCTACGGCGTGCTGTACACCCTCGCGATCCTCGTGTTCAGCGTGCGCATGGTCATGAAGTACCGCCACAACCGGTACCAGCAGATTCGCACGGCGAGCGTCGCCTTCTTCCAGCTCGTGTTCGCCTGGTTTCTGCCGAACCTGCTCGTCTACTTCCAACGGCCGTACATGGAGTTCAACGGCATCTGGCCCCTGAAGCAGGACTACCTGTGGCCCGACAAAGTCGGCGGTTTCCTCGACGCCGGCCCGTT
>SMVQ01000209.1 GCA_004357655.1 Planctomycetota bacterium | reverse complement strand
GTCGCGTCGTCGGCGAACGGGATGCTCAGGATCACCTGCACGTCGGCGACCCGGTCGAGCGCGAGGAGGACGTCCACGTCGCGCCGCACGAGGGCGCTCTTCGTGATGATCCCGACCGGGTTCCGGAACTCGCGGCACACCTCGAGACACGCACGCGTGATCCCGTACGAGGCTTCGAGCGGCTGGTAGCAATCGGTGACGCCGGAGAATGCGATCCACTCCCGGCGCCAGGACCGTTTCGCGAGCGCGCGGCGCAGGAGCTCCGCCGCGTTCGTCTTGACGACGATCTTCGAGTCGAAGTCCGTACCCGCGCCGAAGCCGAGGTACTGGTGCGTCGGGCGCGCGTAACAGTAGGCGCACGCGTGCTGGCAGCCGCGGTACGGGTTGAGGCTGAATCTGAACGGGACGTCGGGCGAGTCGTTCCGCGCGAGGATCGACTTCGCACACTCTTCGTACACTTCGACCTGGACGGGCGGAGGCGCTTCGAGCCACTCCACGTGGCGCGTCGCCCAGGGGTTCGGAGGGTTGGAGACGAGCCGCGGCACTGCGACATTGTAGGTCGTCGGGGTCCCCATGCGGGGCGTGCGCGAATCGATCCAGCCCGATTCGACGGGCCTGGACCCGCGCGTTACCCTGGAGCATTCCGGGTGCGGGGGCCGCTCGAGTCGCCGACCCGTCTGGGGAGCAAGAACAGAGGATCAAAATGCAACGAACAGCACTCTTCATGGGCGCGATCGGCCTGGTCGCGTCCTCGGCATTCGCGCAGCAGCCGTCCGAGCAGCTCCGGCGCTTCGACCGGATGATCGGCAACTGGGAAGGCAGCGGCGAGGTCTTCATGGGGCCGGGCGCGGAGGGCATGCCCTGGACCTCGGTCAGCACGACGACGCGCATCCTTGGCGGACACTTCCTGCAGGAGGACATGCGGGTCGACATGGGCGAAGGCATGCCGCCGATGATCTGGCGCACGATCTTCGGCTGGGACTCGGAGCACAACCGCCCGCTCATCCTCGGCGTCTCGAACCTCGGCACCAGCATGGCCGGCAACATGTACTGGCAGGATGAGAACACGACGATCACTGTGTCGCACGGGCTCGAGGAGGGCACGCCCTACGCGGAGCGCTCGACGACCCACTGGAGCGACGACGGCAATCACTTCGTGACCGAGCGTGCGCTCGGGGACGGGCCTTTCTTCGTGCACGTGAAGGGCTCCATGAAGAAGTCCGAGAAGTCGATCAACGCCACGGACTTGGAGAACTCCGTCGCGTTCGCCGAGCCGAACCCGAACCTCCGCATCTTCGACAAGATGATGGGGACGTACCAAGGCAAGGGAGAGATCGTCCTCACACCCGGCGCGGATCGCACCGCTCTCGACTACGAGGTCTCCGTCAACTGGATGTTCGGCGGCATGGCGACGATCGTCCACGCGCCGGCGACCGACGTGATACCCGAGTTCTGGGGCTACAGCTACTGGGATGTTGAAAACGAGAACATCCGCTACTTCAAGGTGGACTCCAAGGGGAGTTACAAGATCTTCCAGGCTCTACCGACAGGCGACGGCAAGATCGTCTACTCCAGCACCTACTCCGTGGACGGCGTGCTGGCGACCGAGCGCCTCATCATCTCTCTCGCCGATGATGGCACCATCGCGAGCGTCGGCGTCAACGTCACCTTGGGAGCGAACGCGCCGACCGAGGTCATGGCCGCGCGCTACGAGCTAACCGGAGGAGCGCCTGCGAAGACGGTCCAAGCCTCGTTCAAGGCCGGCTCCTGCTGCGACCGCGCCGCGAAGGCGGACAAGACCTGCACGCACCCGTGCTGCATCGCGGCCGCCAAGATCGGTGAGGTCTGCAGCAAGTGCAACTAGGCACGTAGGGTCGAAGCCGAGAATCAGAGGAGGCGACGCCGGGATTCGGCGCCGCCTCCTTCCGTACGGAGGATCCCGATGATGAACAGCTCCAATAATTGGATGCTCCCGGCGCTCGTCCTGTCAGCGCTCGCGGGTTGCACCGCCCCCGGAGCCGACCTGGTCCTGCACGGCGGCACCGTGTGGACGGTCGACGACGACCTGCCGCGGGCCGAGGCCGTCGTGATCCGGGACGGGAGGATCCAATTCGTCGGGAGCGACGCGGGGGCGCTCGAATGGACCGGGCCCGGAACGCAGGTGATCGACCTCGAGGGCGCGTTCGTGCTGCCCGGGTTCGTCGACAACCATGTGCACTTCGCCCAGGCGGCACGGTTCCTCGAGTTCAACGTCATGAACGTCGCTGACCAGGGTGAGTTCGAGCGCCGGGTGACCGAGGTCACGGGGTCACTCGCAGCCGGCGAGTGGATCCTCGGCGGGTACTGGGGCGCCTACGACCAGTGGGCGGAGGGGAGCGTCGGCGGTGCGGCGCGCGCGCCCTTCACGCCCGATATCGCGCTAATCGAGGGCCTGACCCGCGACCATCCGATGTTCATCCAGAAGTTCGACGGGCGCGAGTTCGCGGTCAATCGCGCCGCCCTCACCGCGGCCGGCCTTGACGTCTCCGAGCCGCGGGCGACCGGAGTGGAGTTCGTGCGCGATGCTTCGGGACGCTTGACGGGCATCGTGCGCGGCCCGAACGCCCGCGCGCTGTTCGAGGCCGAAGCTCCGCGCTCCTTTTCGCGCGCGCGCCGGCTCGCGCAGACCAGGAACGCGCTGCGCGAAGTCGCGCGCCGGGGCGTGACTACCTTCAGCGACATGTCGGACGACGAGCAGCTCTCGATCTACCGCGAGCTCAGCGCGGCGGGGGAGCTCACGGCGCGTGTCCACTTCCGCTACCCCCTCGAGCGCTGGCGCGAGCTCGCCGACAGCGGCATACGCGCCGGCGCGGGGGACGAGTGGATCCGGCTCGGCAGCCTGAAGGGCCACATCGACGGGATCATGGGCAGCTCGAGCGCGCGCTTCTTCGAGCCCTACGCGAACGACCCCGGGAACCGTGGCCGGTGGCGGCGACTGATGGTCGACGACGAGGGCAACTTCGTCGAAGGGCAGTTCCTGCAGTACATGCTGGACGCCGATCGCGCGGGCTTGCAGCTCACCGTCCACGCGATCGGGGACGAGGCGAATCACCTGCTGCTCGACTACCTCGAGGAACTGAACGAGCGCAATGGCGTGCGCGATCGGCGCTTTCGCCTCGTGCACGCGCAGGTGCTCGCCGCCGCGGACTTCGCGCGGCTCGGCAGCATGGGCGTCGTGGCGGAGGTCCAACCCTTTCATCTCGCTGACGACATGCGCTGGATGGAGGAGCGCATCGGCCGCGAGCGCTGCCGCGGCGCCTACGCTTTCAAGAGCATCGCGGAGAGCGGCGCGGTGCTCTGCTTCGGTACGGACTGGCCCGGTACGTCGGCGTCGGAGTACCCGATCGACCCGATGCTCGGCCTGTACGCCGCGGTCGCGCGCACGACGGTGACCGGCGAGCCCGAGGGGGGCTGGTTTCCGGAGGAGCGCATCTCGATCGAGGCGGCGATCCGGGCCTACACGCTCGGAAGCGCGTACGCGAACTTCGAAGAGGGCGAGAAGGGCTCGATCACCGCGGGCAAGCTCGCCGACCTCGCCGTGCTCTCGCGGAACCTCCTGGAGATTCCTCCGGACGATATCCTGGAGACGGACGTGCTCTTCACGATCGTGGGCGGTCGGGTCGTGTACGAGCGGCCGCCACGCTGATCCGGCACGACGAAATCGGATGCGCAAGGACCCCGTGAGCACGCGCGAGCCCCGTCTCCTGAGCCTGGCCGTCGCGGAGGCGCCCCATCCGGTGAGCCAGGCGGAAGTGGCGGAGCACGTCGGCGCACTGTTCGAGGGGGCGGACTTCGACGTCGGAGAGAGCCTCGCCGTCTTCGCGAACGCGGGCATCCGCCGGCGGACTCTGGCCCTGCCCCTCGACGCGTACTTCGCGGGGCTCGGTCCGGAGCTCCGCAACCGGCACTTCCTCGGGGTCGCGGGGCGGATGCTCTCGGATGCGGCGGAGCGCGCGGTGCCGCCCGCGCTGCGCTCCCGCGTGACGCATATCGTCACGGTGTGCAGCTCCGGGATCGCGACGCCGTCGCTGGAGTGCGGAGTGATCGAGGACCTGGGGCTCGCTCCCGACGCACGGCGCATCCCCGTCTTCGGGCTTGGATGCGCGGGCGGGGTGGCGGGGCTCGCGATCGCGCGCGACCTCGCGCGCTCGGCGCCGGAAGCGCTCGTGCTCGTCCTGTGCGTCGAGCTGACGAGTCTCACGCTCCTCACCGAGGACAAGAGCCTGCGCAACTTCGTCGCGTGCGCGCTGTTCGGCGACGGAGCCGCCGCGGCGCTCGTCGCGGGCGGAGACGTGGAGGGTCGCGCGCTCGGCACGCTCGGACCCGGTCGCACGCGCCTCTTCCCGGAGACGCGGGCGCTCATGGGCTGGGACGTGCGCGACCGGGGTTGGCGCGTCGTGTTCTCGCCGCGCATCCCCGGCGTCGTGCGGCGCAATGCGCGCGAGCTCGTCGCGGAGCTAGCCGACGGCCGCGCGATCCGCCACTTCGTCCTCCATCCGGGCGGTCAGAAGATCCTGGACGCGTACCGTGAGGCGCTCCTCCTCTCCGAGGAAGACCTCGCCCCGGCCGCCATGACGCTTGCCGACTACGGCAACATGTCGGCCGTGACCGTGCTATTCGTCCTCGACCGCATCCTGCGCGCGCCGGGCTTCCGGCCGGGTCCGGGGCTGCTCACGGCGTTCGGACCGGGGTTCACGGCGGAGCTCCTGCGTGTGGAGCTCGGGCGGGGAGCGGGTGGGTGAGGAGCGTCGTCTTCGCGGTGCTCGGATACCTCCTGCTCATGCGCGTGGGAGAGCTCGCGCTCTCGAACCGCAACGCGGCGCGCCTCCGCGCGCGCGGCGCGGTCCGCGTCGAGCCCGACGGCTTCGCATTCCTCGTCTTCGCCCACGTCACCTGGCTCGTCGGGATGCCGATCGAGGAGCTCGCGCGCGGGCCGGCCTTCCACCTGCCCGCGCTCCAAGGCTCGCTCGCCGCGCTTTTCGTCGGTGCGGAGCTCCTGCGCTTCTGGTCCGTGCGCACGCTCGGCGATCGGTGGTGCGTCCGCGTGATCGTCCTCCCCGGTGCTCCGCGCGTCCGGTCCGGACCGTTCCGCTTCCTCGACCACCCCAATTACTTCGGGGTCGTCGTCGGGGTCGTCGTCCTACCGCTCGCCCTCGGGTTGCCTTGGACGGCGATCGTCGCCACGCCCCTGAAGGTGCTCGCCCTGTGGCGGCGGATTCGGATCGAGGAGCGCGCACTGTCGGCGTCGTAGGGGTCTGGGCGTACGTCCCACACGGTTTCGAACTCGTGCAGCCGACTGACGTCGAGCGACGTAGGGTTGCCCGCCGAGTCCCTGCCCGATCCCAACGATGAGTCATCGAAGGACGACCCGCTCGACGTCTACTTCGTGCGCGGGCCCGCGAGCACGATCCGTCCTCGTCCGAGTACTCGAGGGGCAGGACTACTTCGCTCCGCCGTGGTGCTCGTTGATGTGCTTCAGATCCTCGGGTCCGAAGTACGTGCTGCTGAACTCCAGGGCGAGTCGGCGCAGCTCATTCACGTTGGCGACGTCGGTCGTCTGCTTGCACTTCATGGCCGCCACCGTGATGCGGTGCATGGTCTCGAGCTGGCCGTGATACTTCTTCATGGCCGCCTCGTCGCTCGTGTCCTTCGGGGTCTTGATGCGCTGGGCGAGCCAGTAGGCCGCGACCATCTCCTGGATACTCTGCGAGTGTTGATCCTTGTTCATGACCCAGCGCACCATCTGGTTCTTGCTCGGCGCCTTCTCACCGTCCATGGCGATGAGCTGGGTCATGCCCTTCTCGATGGTGGCGGCGTCCTCCATGAGCATGTCGATTCGCATCTGGTCACCGTAGATCCCGCAGGGAATCTGGCAGTGCACGATCGGTGTGGCGGGAGCTGCGAGCTCGATGGGGGGGAGCGTGCCCGCGCTCGGGCTCGAGGTGGCGAAGGCGGCGGCGGCGCAGATGGCAGCGAGCGGAAGGACTAGGCGGTTCATGAGTCGAAGTCGGGGTTGGGTACATGGGAAGGCCGGGCACGCGGAGAGTCGCGGGCGCGCAGCAGAGAGAATACAGAACGTCACTCGCGCCCGCCTCCCTCGCGTCGCCCGTCGGCGTGCATGATGATGAGACGATTCAAGTGACCGTCCTCATCGCGCTCGAATCGCAGGCGAACGGAGTCGAGCGTCTCGAGGCTGAACAGGTCCAAGGCCAGGGGAAACATGCGGAGCTCGGGGCGGCCCTCGCGCACGTAGAGGAGTTCCTTGCCGCGCAACGAGACGTAGTGTCCCTGGTAGCCGCCCGCGTAGTGCGCCGAGTCGTCGACCGTGAGGCTGAAGGGTTGGCGCTCCGCGACCAGGGTCATGGTCGCCCACTCGATCGCGCTCCGGTCGGCCTCCTTCGGCAGTCGCGAGTCGACCGCCCGCAGCGCCTGGAGGTGCGCCGTGGTGAGCGCGTCTTCCGCGCCGTGGACGTGGATGTCGGGGTCGACACCGACGCCCTCCCAGTTCGTCGCCGTGAGCGGATTGATCGCTCGGCCGTCCGAGATGAACACCGCGAAGCCCTCGGTCGCGGGATGCAGGTCGCCGGGATGCGCGGCGCCGGCGGTCGTCTGACCGATCAGGGTCGCGCGCCCGAGGCTCTGTAGGTTGTAGGCGAACTCCTCCGCGGCCGAGCCGGTGAACGGGCTCACCAGCACGAAGAGCGGCGTGTCGGCCATGCGCGGCCCCGGGACCCAGGCCTGCGTCCAGAACTGATCGACCTGCTCCTGCCCGCGCACCTCGAACGAGCTCAAGTGCGTCGGCTCCTCGAAGAAGTAGCTCGTGATCAACTGGACCATCGACGGGCTACCGCCGCTGTTCTGGCGGAGGTCGATGATCAGCGCGTCGACGTGGGCGAGATAGGCCATGGCAGCCACGGCGGTCGTGCCCGCGACCCGCGCGTCCGCGAACGTGCGCAGATCCAGGTAGCCGACGTTGGCCTCGAGGATCTCGACGCGCCGGAAGCCGAAGTTCCGGCGGCGCTGGCTGGCGAGCTTGCGCCGGCGCACGGCCTCGGCGTCGCCCTCCGTCGGATCGGAGAAGCCGGGAGCGACGACCCGGACCTTGAAGCGCTCATCGCCGTTGATGCTCTGCAATTCGCGCGTGAGCGCGCTCGCGAGGTCGTACGCGCTCGAGTAGCGATCGTAGACGCCGGACACCAGCTTCTCGCGGAGGCGCGCCGCGATCTGCTGGGCCACGTCGGGGAAGACGTAGTGCTCCTGCACGAGCTGAGCGACGCGCTCGACGAGCGCCGTGCGGACCGCGTCGTCCACGGGCGGCGGGTCCTGCGCACCGGCCGGCGCGACGAGCGCGAGGGCGGAAGCGAGGGCGGGGAAGAGGCGCACAAGGGCGCGAGCGATGGGACGGGGCGTCATCTCACTGTCCTTCGAGTCGGGGTGTCTGCGAGAGATCCTAGCGTGGCCACGCGCGTCTCCGCGGCTCCAGTGGTTAAAGGTACGGTAGGACCATGTCCCACCGGCTCTTCCTGGCGCTCGTGCTCGCCATCGTCGCGCAAGCGCCCGGCGTGGCGCAGGCGGACCGGCCGAATATCCTCGTCTTCCTCGTGGACGACCTCGGCTGGCAGGACACCTCGGTCGCGTTCCACACCGAGCGCACGCCCTTCAACGAGCGCTATCGGACCCCCAACGTCGAGCGCCTGGCGGCCCGCGGCCTGAAGTTCACGCAGGCGTACGCTTCCGCCCCGGTGTGCACGCCGACGCGCACGAGCCTGATGACCGGCCGCAGTCCGGGCCGGAACCACATTACCTATTGGACCCTGCACAAGGACCGGGACCAATCCGCGAAGTACCCGCGCGTACGCGCGCCCGCGTGGAACGTGAACGCGCTGCAGGCGGGCGACGTGACCCTGCCGCGGCTGCTTCAGGCGGCGGGCTACCGCACGATCCACGTCGGCAAGGCGCACCTCGGCGCGATGGACACGAGCGGCGCCGATCCGCGGAACCTCGGCTTCGACGTCAACATCGGGGGGCACGCCGCGGGTGGGCCGGGCAGCTACTACGGCAGGGAGAACTTCAGCGCGGCGCACCGCAAGGGCGCGAGCGTGTGGGACGTGCCGGGGCTCGAGGCGTGGCACGGGCAGGACGTGTTCCTGACCGAGGCGCTCACGGCCGAGGCGTGCGTGGCCGTCGCGGCGGCCGTGCGCGCCGGGGAGCCGTTCTTTCTGCACATGGCGACCTACGCCGTGCACGCCCCGATCTCGGCGAACGAGCGCTACCTCGAACACTACGAGGGCCTCGACCCGCGCGAGGCCGCCTACGCCACGATGGTCGAGTCGTACGACGCGGCGCTCGGCACGATCGTCGCGAAGCTCGACGAGCTGGAGGTGCTCGACGACACGCTCATCGTCTTCACGTCCGACAACGGCGGCCTGTCGGCGCACGCCCGCGGGGGCGAGAAACACACGCACAACGCGCCGCTGCGCAGCGGCAAGGGCTCGGCGTACGAGGGCGGCATCCGCGTGCCCCAGATCATCGCGTGGCCGGGCGTGACGAAGTCCGGGACGTGTGACGTGCCGGTCGTGACCCACGACCTCTTCCCGACCCTGCTGGCCGTCGCCGGTGTCGCGATCCCGGCGGAACACGCGCGGACCGTCGAAGGCATCGATCTCACGCCGCTCCTGCGCGGCGAGCCCCTCGACGTGGACCGCAGCCTCTTCTGGAACCAGCCGCACTTCTGGGGCGTGCACGGCCCGGGGATCTGGCCGTTCAGCGCGATCCGGCGCGGCGACTGGAAGCTCGTCTACAAGCACGAGGATCGCTCGTTCGAGCTCTACGACCTCGCGCATGACATCGGCGAGAGCACGAATCGCGCCGCCGACGAGCCGGAGCGGGTGCGCGACCTCGCGGAGCGCCTCTCCGCGTGGTTCGAGCGCGTCGATGCGCAGCTATCGATCGACATCGAGACGGGCCTGCCGATCGAGCTGCCGCGCGTGTACGCGCGGTAGCCCCCGACCTCTCCCTCTCCGTTCCCTTCCTGCCCTTCCTGTCTTCCTGCTATGTCTGCTTCTGGTCAGGCATGGGCGGCCGTCCATGCCTGACCAGAAGCAGACATAGCAGGAAGACAGGAAGGGCAGGAAGGGAACGGAGAAGCAAGGGGGAGGGGCGGCGGTGCCTGGCCCCTCGGCACGGACCGTGCGTCGCAACCAACCCCACGGCACTCCGCGTGACCCGCTCCGTACTTCGGGCTAGGATTGCCCTCGCGATGACCCTCATTCTCACGCAATCGGAAGTGGAAGCGCTGCTCCCCATGGAGACGTGCATGGACCTCATGGCCGAGGTCCTCATGACACTGGCGCGCGGCGAGGCCGAGAACCCGCTGCGCACGGCGCTCGTGCTGCCCGACCGATCGGGGCTCCTCGGCATGATGCCCGGCTTCGTCACTTCGCCGGCCGCGCTCGGCCTCAAGGTCGTCGGCGTCTTCCATGCCAACCATGGCACGGAGCTCGACTCGCACCAGGGGGTCGTGGCGCTCTTCGACGCGAAGACCGGCGTGCCGCTCGCGATCGTCGAGGCGAGCTCGATCACCGCGATCCGCACGGCGGCGGTGAGCGGCGTGGCGACGCGGCTGCTCGCGCGTGAGGACGCGGGCGACCTCGCCATCCTCGGCGCGGGCGTCCAGGCGCAGACGCACCTCGCGGCGATGGCGGTCGCGCGGCCGCTGCGGCGCGTGCGGGTTTACAGCCCGCGGCCGGAGAGTCGCCGTTCGTTCGCGGAGCTGGAGTCCGTGGGGCTCGGGCTGGAGATCGAGGCCGTGGACAGCGCGCGCGAGGCGGTCCTGGGGGCCGATCTCATCTGCACGACGACGTCCGCGCGCGAGCCGGTCGTCGAAGGGGCGTGGCTCGCGCCTGGAGCGCACGTCAACGCCGTCGGTTCGAGCATTCCCACGACGCGCGAGCTCGACACGGACGCCGTGCAGCGCGCGCGCCTCTTCGTCGACCGCCGCGAATCGACCGTCAACGAAGGGGGCGAGTACTTGTTTCCATTGAAGGAGGGAGCGATCACGGCGGACCACATCCTCGGCGAGCTCGGCGACCTGCTGCTCGAGCGTGTCGTGGGCCGCGAAGCGAGCGATGACGTCACCCTGTTCAAGTCGCTCGGCCTCGCCGTCGAGGACCTCGCGGCGGCGCGGTTCGTGGTCGACCGGGCGCTGGAGCAGGGCGTCGGGACGACCGTCGACCTCACCGGGAGGAAGCATGGCGGCGCTCGGTAGCATCTCCATCGAGGAGATCCGCGCGGCGCGCGAGAGGATCGCGGGCACGGCCGTACGCACTCCGCTCCTACGCCTGCACGTGGAAGATGGGCCCGGGGAGATCTGGCTCAAGCTCGAGAACCTGCAGCCGATCGGCTCGTTCAAGCTGCGTGGGGCTGGCAACGCGATGGCGCTCGCCTCGCCGGAGCAGCTCGCGAATGGTGTCTACACCGCGAGCGCGGGCAACATGGCGCAGGGCGTCGCCTGGAACGCGCGCCGGCTCGGCATCCCGTGTCGCGTCGTCGTGCCCGATCACGCGCCGGAGACGAAGCTGGCGGCGATCGAGCGCCTCGGCGGCGAAGTGGTGAAGGTGCCCTTCGACGACTGGTGGCGCGTGATCGTCACGCACGAGTATCCCGGGATGGAGGGCTACTTCATCCACCCGGTGTGCGACCCCGCCGTGATCGCCGGCAACGGGACGATCGGGCTCGAGATCCTCGAGGACCTGCCGGACGTCGACACGGTGATCGTCCCCTACGGCGGGGGCGGGTTGTCCGCGGGCATCGCCTCGGCGCTCCGGTCGGAGCAGCCCGACGCGC
>SMVQ01000208.1 GCA_004357655.1 Planctomycetota bacterium | reverse complement strand
CGTTCTGCTCGGCCATGACGTTCTGGATGACCTGGAAGCCCACGTCCATGGAGGCGTAGCGGTGCGCGCTCGGCAGCCACTCCTTGTAGATCTCTTCGTGACACCCGCTCGTTCCGCACGAGGCCGAGCCCGAGAGCGTGCGCGCGTCGAGCGCTCCGCCGGTCGCCGTCTGCGCGAGGCTGGGAGCGAACGGTCCCTTGTCGCCGTACGCGGTGTGGTCGTAGTCGTCCGGAAACCGGTCGTCCATGGCCACGGGCCGGACGAATACCGTGAGCGCGCCCGTGAGGGCGAGGAGCCCGAGCGTCCAGAGCGCGACGCTCCGCCCCCAGCCCCGCGCGCCGACGAGGACGGGCTCGTTGGCGAGTACGCCACTCCGCGCGCGGACCATGATCGGGACGAGGTGCGCGCCGAGAAAGAGGACGAGGCCGAAGGTGCCGACGATGTGGACGAGGCGCCACGTGTAGACGATGCGCGTGCCGAAGACGCTCTCCCACGTGAGCACGACGCCGGTGAGGATCAGCCCGAGCGCCATGAAGCCCGCGAGGTAGCCGGAGAACTTCAGGTGCGTGGAAGGGTAATCCCAGTAGTCGTGGACGTGCCGGCCGAGGAGCCACACGAAAGGCACCGTCCAGAGCAGTCCGACGATCGTGTGGACGACGACCGCGTGTTGGTTGAACACGCTGAAGGGCAGCAGGAAGATCGCCAGTCCGGAGATCGTGAGGAAGGCGGTGAGCCCGCTCGTCCAGCGGGACGCGGAGCTGCTCCATCCCTCGATTCTGAGCTGGAGCCAGTCTGCGCGCTTGGGCGGAGGTTTCATTGGAGCCGAGTGCGCTGGTCGGTCGGAGGGGTGGATCGCGCGAACGAGGTCGGATGTGGCACCCCGACCGTAGCTCCTTCACCTAGTGGGGAATTGACAGAGGTCAAGGACTCCGGTCAGGGGTCCCCCGTGGACGTGCAGCTCGTGCAGCCTTCCGCCACCCCGCTCTCCGCTTCAGGACGCGGCGAGGCGAGCTCGCGCGGGGGCTCGACGTCGAGCAGGGCGCGCTCGGCCGGCACGAGCGACGCGAGCGCGTGCGCGAGCGCGGTGTAGAGCGGCGCGGGCGGGTCGAGCAATCCCGCGTGATCTGCGAGCGCCCTGGCGAAGGTGGGTACCCACCAGGCGAGATGTTCAGCCAGAAAGTCGCGCTGAGCATCCCTGCAGATCGCGGCGCGCTCCCGCCACTCCTCGCCCTCTCGACCGAGCGCGTGGCGCTCCTTCGCCACCAGCCACGCGAGGAACTCCAGCTCACTGGCGATGTGGTCGACCCGTTCGGGCACGTCCCGGCCGGTCTCGACGCCGAACGCGCGGTAGAAGCCGGCGATGTCCGCCATCTGCTGGCTGCGGAAGACGGCGAAGGTCTGCGGACAGTACTGCACCTCGTAGGGTGGGCATTCTTTCGAGACGACCAGGCCGAAGACTCGCGTGTGGTCGTCCACGAGTCGCTGGCGCGGCGCGCGAAGCGCCGCGACGATCGGGGCGAGGTCGAGTCGCTCGGGGGGGTCTTCGCCGGGGGCGAGCTCCGCTGGGCGAGACCCTGGGTCCTCCGCGATGTACCGCGCGCCCGCCAGGGCGAGTTGGGGATCCGCGCGGAGGATCCCGATAAATCGTGCGGAAGTGGGGTCGCTGGCGACGACGGCCAGGAAACGCAGGACGTGCTCACGGGCAGCGAGCCGCGCCAGGTCGTCGTCGCAGATCGGAATGGTTTGCATGGAGCTCAGATCGAGTTCAGGTGTTCGGCCGGCAGCGTCCACGTGGGCTCCTCGATGGTCACTCGTGCGACCTCCTCGCCCTTGGCGTCGAAACCGCGCGCGGTGTCGTTGAAGATCACCTGCGTCTTCTTCCTCCCGTCCGGCATGGTGACCTCGACCTCACCGACCTTGGGCCCCTTCTCGACCTCGAAACGGAAGAGGACCCGCTGCGTTGCACGGAAGAGCTGGAGCACGGCGAGCAGCTCGCGGTCGGGGCAGGAGTACTGCTCGATGGCGTCCTTCACCCCGGGGCCGAACATCTGCTCGAGGTACTTCCGCGGCACCCAGCGCGGGGGGATGTAGAAGCCGTTCGGTTCGGTGCCGAACTGCGGGTACAAGGGCAGGGCGATCTTCCGCTCGCGGATGAGGTAGTAGAGCGGGTGCTCGGACTCCTTCTGCCACTTGCCCTCCGCGTCGATCTTGACGAGCCCCTGCATGCGGATCTTGCCGACGCACGCGCTCATGCAGCGCGTCTCGACCGGCGTACCGTCGGGCGTGATCGCTGCCTGGTCCCGACCCTCGAGCCGCGGGTAGCAGGCGATGCACTTCTCGCTCGTGCGCGTCGTGGGCCGGTACATCGACTTCTTGTACGGGCAGGCCTCCACACACTTGCGGTACCCGCGGCAGCGCGACTGGTCGATCAGCACGACGCCGTCCTCCGGGCGCTTGTAGATCGCCTGCCGCGGGCACGCCGACAGGCAGCCCGGGTAGGTGCAGTGGTTGCAGATCCGCTGCAGGTAGAAGTACCAGACGCGGTGCTCGGGGAGCTCGACCGAGCCGGGGCGATCGCCTTGCTTCTTGACCGGGCCGTGCGCCACTTCTTCGTGCATGTTGGGCGCGCGCCACTCCGCCTCGGAGGGCAGGTAGCCGAGCGCTCGCGACGACTGCGGCTCGAGTCGCCGGCGTTCGGCGGCCTCGAAGATGGTCAGCCCCTCGAAGCTCCCGTACGGCCACTCGTGCTCCTTGTCGTCCTGGTAGCCCCAGGTCTGACCGCCGGGATTGACGTCCTCGAGCATCGCGAGCAGCTTCGAGTCCCAACCGTGCGGGTAGCCGCCGTACGGCTTCGTCTCGACGTTGTTCCACCACATGAACTCCTGGCCGCGCGACCAGGTCCATGTGGACTTGCACGCCATCGAACACGTCTGGCAGGCGATGCAGCGGTTGATGTTGAAGACGAAGGCGAACTGGCGGTCGGGATGGCGCTCCTCGAACGGGTAGCTCATCCTGCGGCCGAGTTGCCAGTTGTAGACGTCCGGCATCGACTTAGCTCCCGTGGCAGGGGAAGGGGTTCTCGGGCGGCAGGGCGGTGACGGTGACGCGCAGGACGCCACACCGGGCGAGCACGGCCTGCACGCGTTCGCGCGTCTCCTCGGGACCGAACAGGTTTCGCAGGCCGTGGGTGGCGAGGAACTCGGGATTGTCGAACAAGGCGATCAGGTCGTCCGCGTCGTACCCCATGCGCGAGTACTCCTCGACGAGGCAATCGAGCATCAGTCCCGGGTCGCCTTCGACGCCGCCCGCGAACATCTTGAACGGGTCCTCCGGCTCGGCCGGCCGGTCCTTCGGGTGCTCGCTCACGTCAAACCTCGACTTTCGTAAGGGCGCCGGCCAGATAACGGCGCATGGTCTCGTCGACGTTGCCCGGCGAGCGGCCGGTCTCGGCGCCGTACCAGAGCCCCTTGCCGCCCTCGCCGCCCGACTCCGCCTTGACGATCCGCACGAGCGTCTCCTTCGGCACGGTGTTGACGCCGTGGTTGTCGATGGCGAATCCGAACACGTAGCCGACCGCGCCCGTCTGCTTGTGGAAGAGCGTGTCGGTCTGGTGCATCGGCATCAGCCAGCTGCGCGTGATGCTCTGGTGCGAGCCGTAGCGATAGTTCGCCTGGTAGCCCGTGGCCTTCGAGATCGCCTTGCCGTCCTTGCGCGACTCGTGCCCCTTCACCGACTGCTCGGTGGCGATCCAGCCGGTGTGCTTCATGATCGTCATCTCGTAGGGGAGCGAGGGGTTGACCTTGACCCGCACCATGCAGCGGAACGCCTTGGTTCTGGGGTCGTCCGGGCGCGCGCCGCGGAACGGGCGGTCAGCCGGGTTCGCGTCGACCCACACGTAGTCGCCCTCCGCGAGGTCCAGGTCCTTCGCAGCCAGGGGGTTCATCTGGATCTGGCGGTCGCCGGTGCCCGGGTCGCGCTTGTCGTGGCGGTAGGGATCGCCGAAGTCCGAGCTCCAGATCCAATGCCAGTCGACGGTCGACCAGGAGGAGTGCGTGGTGTGGCGACTCTTCGGCGTCGAGCAGTAGAAGCGGAAGCCCTGTTCCCAGAGCGGGTTCTTCGTGCGCTTGACCTCGCTCCACGGCATCTTCACGTTGCGCACCGTCCGCAGGTCGGGGTCCATCTCGTCGAGCGGGATGCCGTAGTCCGACGGGCGCACGTAAGGGCTCGACGAGACGATCACGTTGGGCAGGTACGGCGTGGCCTCGACGCCCTCGCGGTGGACGATCAGGTTCTCGCCGTACTCGATGGCCTCCGGCAGGTCGCAGTAGGCGCAGAGCCGCCCCGTGTCGGTGAAGAACGGGTCCCCGTCCTCCACCTGCTCGACGAAAGCCACGCGCGGATACGTGCGGAAGAGCATCAGGGCCGCGCCGGGCTCTCCGCCATAATCGCCCGCCATCAGCTTGTCGAGCTGGTAGGAACCCTTCTTGCCCGTGGTGGTCGTGCACGAGTCCAGGACCCGCTGGATGTAGACGCCGGCCTTCTTCTCGGTGATGAAGTGCCAGTAGTCGGCGAAGCGCCGGTCGCCGGTGAGGTCGGTGAGAGCGCGCCCCACGCCGGCGAAGATCTCGGCGTCGTCGCGGGAGTCGTGCACAGGCGCGATGCCGTCGCCCCCCCACGCCTGCAGGAAGGGGTTGGAGCACGAGCCGCCGATCTCCACGTCCTGGAACTCGACCCATGAGTTGGCCGGCAGCACGACGTCCGAGTACTCCGCCGACGCCGTGAACTCGACCTGCTGATCGACGATCATGTCGATCTTGGGCAAGACGTTCACGATCAGCTCGTAGACCCACTTCGCCTGGTTGATGAGGTTCGCATTGCTGTACCACATCAGCTTGGTCGGCGTGGGCATGTGCGTCTTGCCCGTGAAGACCTTGCGGCCCTGCGGCGTATTCACGATGAGCGGGCGATCGCCGTGGCCCCAGAAGGCCACGTCTTCGCCCTTGACTGTCTTGCGCAGATGTTTGTGCGTGATCCGCACGTGCTCGTCGAGCACGGGCGCGAACGGGTCCTCGTGCGCGTAGGCCCCCGCACCGGGCCCCGACCAGGGTGAGGCCTGGAAGAGCGCCCCCTTGTAGTTGCCGGCCCAGGTGAAGACGCCGGCGCCGTGCTTGCCGATGTTGCCCGTCAGCATCATCGGCAGCCAGCAGGCGCGGTTGTGGAGCGTCCCGTGGAAGTAATGGTTCGTGCCCTCGCCGTGGTGGATGGAGACGGGGCCGCCCGCTTGCGTCGTCTCCCAGATGTCGCGCGCCAGACGCTCGACGAGCTCGGCGTCCGCACCCGAGATCTCGACGACGGTCCGCAGGTCGTAGTCGACCAGGTGGCGCCTGTACATCTCGAGCACGGGCATGACCTCGACTCGTTCGCCGCCCGTGGTCTCGACCGTGAAGACGCCCGCGAGGGCCGAGCTCATGTTGGCCCGTGCCCCCACCTCGTCGCGCGAGATCGCCACGACCGTCTTCCGGTCTGTGTCGTACACCATGAAGTCGCCGATGCGCTCCCGCTGTTCGTCGGTGAGCGCCTGCTTCACGTAGGAGGGTCCACCGCGCAGGTCCTTGTTCCGGTAGCCCGCGATCACGTCCTCCGGCCTCAGCCGCCGCAGCGTGTCCGTGCGCACGAGCAACGGGAAGTCGGTGAAGCGCCGAACGAAGTCCTCGTCGATCCAATTCTTGTCGATGAGGATCTTCGTGATGCCCAGCAACACGGCGGTGTCCGACAGCCCGGGACGCACGCCGATCCAGTAGTCCGCCTTGGCCGACGGCGCGCTGTAGTCCGGCGAGATGACGACGATCCGACCGCCCCGCTCCATCAGCTCGACGAGCCAATGCGAGTCGGCCATCTTGTTCTCGATCAGATTCTTCCCGATCTGGATCGTCAGCTTGGAGAAGCGGAGGTCGCTCATGTCCATGTCGGACGTCTGCAACCCATGGACGAAAGGCTGTCCGGGCGCCTGGTCCCCGCGCCACGTGTACTCCGTCCACTCCCGGCATCCGAGCGCATCGTCCGGCCCGACTCCCCGCACGTGATGGTCGATCAGCGCGGTCATGTTCGCGAACCGGAACAGCCCGAACTTCCCGACCAGCCCGTGCAACGGCAGGTTCGAGCCGATCTTCATCGTGCGCGTACCGGCCCCACCCCAGTGCGTGAACATCTCCGGCTCGTAGCCATCCGCCTCGAGCCGTCGCCGACCCTCGTCGCCGCTGTACGTCTCCCCGATCGCCATGAGCCCCTTCGCGACGTAGGTGGAGACTTCCTCCCACGAGACGCGCACGAACTCGTCGTTGCCGCGGTTGTCGAACATGTACTTCGTGCGCAACTCGGGGGTGTCCGACAACGACGGGAACCCGTCGTCCGCCCACTGCTTCCAACCCTTGCGGAGCACGGGCCCGCGCAGGCGGAAAGGACCGTAGACGCGCCGCTGGAAGGTGTAGCCCTTCGGGCAGCCGCGCGGGTTCCAGGCCTGCGTCGTCCGGTGGCCGTAGAGATCGCCGATGCGATCGCCGTCGTAGTTCTGCTCGCTGCGCACCATCACTCCGTTGCGGACGAAGGCGCGCATGCGGCACATATGCGTGTCGTTGGGCGCGCAGATCCACGTGAAGGTCCGGTCGTAGGCGTACTGGTCGCGGTAGATCTTCTCCCACCCGCGCTCGGGATAGATGGCGAGCGGGTTGTCCGCGCCCTGGAGCGGGACGAGGGCGCCGGCGAGGGCGTCGAGGGGCGTCGCCGAGAGCGCCGCACCCCCCGAGAGCAACACGAGAAAGTCGCGGCGGGAGGGCGTCGTGGGAGCGGATCGCGAGGAACGGCGCCCATTGGAAGACTGGCCCGGCGTTCGAGAGAGGTCGTTCTTGGTCATGAGGCTTGCCTACGGGGCCACCTGGAGCCGGTGCCAGACACTGACGGACTTCTGCCCGTTCCGATCGTCGAACGCTCCGTCCCAGATCGCGAAGGCGAGGAAGGCGGAGAGTCCGGCGGACAGCGCCGGTTCGCCCTCGATCTCGGCGTTCATCGAGCGCGAGAAGACGACGTCCCAGTAGCCCTCCTCCCAGGTGCTGCGGGCGGTCCACGAAGAGGGGGCGCCGGTGCGCGGTCCCACCGTGCCGAACCCCTCCGCCATCAGCGCCTCGGCGCCGCTCGGACGCGCCGGGAGTGATTGGGAGTTCTGCACCGCGCGGGCGGTGATCGATTGCTCGCGGAGGTCACCGACGAGGTCGGGGAAGCCGTCGTCGACCATGTCCGGATAACGGTCCCGCACGTCCCGGGCGGCGATACCATCGGCCTCCCACGCGGCGCGCCACAGCGCGATGTCGACCGGGTGATCGGCGGCCCCCATGGCGAAGAGCGGCGGGTCGCGCTCCACGGAGATTTCGATGGCCGCCCCGTCGCTGAAGGACTGCGCGCCCAGGAGATCCTTGTCGTAGCTCGGATCGCGCCAGGAGAGACGGACCACGATGGTCTCGCCGTCGTGGAGCGCGCGCACGACGACGCCTTCGATGCGCTGGTCGCGCCACCAGAGCGGCATCAGGGAGATCCAGACGCCCTCCGCCCGGGACCAGGCCGGATCCGCGGGATCGCGGGGCGCTCGGCCGGGGACGCGCGCGACCGGTACGGTTGTCCGCCGCTGCCGAACACGGTCCTGTGCGCCCGGCTTGACCAGGCTGAGGACGAATGCGGTCAGCGCGCCGACGTCGGTCGGATCCTCGAAATCCGTCGCGGGCATCGGACTTCCGGGCAGGCCGCCAGAGATGCGGCGCACGATGTCGGCGTGCGTCGCTCCACCCTTGAAGATGCCCGCGGTGAAATCGCGCGCGGTGCTCGGAGTGCCGTCCTCGTTCTTCAGTTCGCCCGCCAGGTTGACTGGAGCGTTCCCGGTCCCGTCGACGCCGTGGCAGGCCGCGCAGGTCTGCATGAACAGCCGCCGCCCCTCGTGCAGCGTGACCGGATCGCTCGGCGAGGGCCGCCCCACCTCGATCGGGTCCCCGGGGGTCATCCGCTCGTCGATGATGGCGCGCGCCTCGGCCAGGGAGATGTCGTCGTCCTCCTCCGCGGCCCAACGCATGAGATCGCCGACCAGTCCTTCGATCGTGAGGTAGCGCACGTAGAGCGCCAGGCTCCAGAGATCCTCCTCCGCTAACCACTCCCAGGGCGGCATCGTCGAGCCCGGCATCCCGGTGCGAATGGTCTCGATGAGGTCCCCCTGGGTGGGAACGCCGTTCGAGGTCGAGACGAGCCGGAACTTTCCACTCGCGAAGTTCCGCGGCGCCGGATAGAGGAGGCAGGCCGCCTTGCCGTCTCCACGTCCCTCGGCGCCGTGGCAGACCGAACAGTGACGATCGAAGAGCGCACGGCCGCGCTCGAGCTCGGTGATCCGACGCGGTTCAGGGCTCGCGCCGACCGCATCCGTAGCGTCCCCTCCGGCGGAGAGGAGCGTGAGCGAAACGGCGGCGACCGCGAAAAACCCTGGCGAGACCATGATCGAAGAGGCAGCTCCCATCAGGAGCCTCCTTGTGGCTGGTGAACTTGACGCCTGGCGTCGGCTGACGAGATCCCACCAGGTTCCGTGCTTCCCGGGAATACGCAATCCTGCGTAGGGCGTCCCCCCATGGAACGACGGCGGATGCGCACGAATGGACTTGGCGTCCGACGCTTGCTGGCGAAATCAGGCCAATCGCACGCCCCCCCTTGCGGTACGCACTCCTGCGTACGGCTTCCGCGCGTGGAACGACGGCGGATGCGCACTCAGTTCACCTCAACTGACCGAAGAAGCAATCCGCGCGGGCAGTCCGTGTGGTCGGGAACCTGGCGCGGGTCACCCGCGACCGATCACGGGTTCGCCGGCTCCGCGGAGCCGCCCGCCCCTCCGGCAGTTTCACCGGAGTCGATCTCGACCTCCTCGTGGCACAGGTCGGCGTGGAACCGGGCGAGGTCATCGTCGCTCCACTCGTCCCAGCCGCGGCAGGTGCGCAGCCGGCCCTCCCGCGACTGGGTATCGCAGGCGAGCTTGGTGCCCATCACGGACTGGCGGGCGAGCTGCCAGCGATTGGCCAGCTCGCGCAGTTCCTGCGGAGTGATGCGCGGCCGCGACCTCACGATCGTGGGATAGCGCTGCTTCAGCTCAGTGAAGGTCCACTGCGCGAAGCCCCCGCAGAAGATATCGAGCCGCTCGGCCACCTCGCATATCGAGTGCTCGTCGTCGGTCAGCGCGATGAGCGCGATACGCAGATTGTCGATGACCTGAGAGCGATCGAGCTGGTTCGAGTGCACGGCAGTTCCTAGTGCACAGCGGGGCCCGTGGTCACTCCCTGGAGGGGCTGATACGGCTCGGAGAATGTTCGTAGGCTCGCGGCGATCCCGCCCCGCCCCACAGGCTTCGGGGGTGAACGGCCTCTACCGTGTCGCATCATGCGATGCCCCGCCCGGCGACGGGTTCCCGGGCCCGGGCTTGAACCGCAACCGCGAGTTGCTCCAATCGGTCTCCCACCGGGAGAGCCTGCCCGCCGATGCCCGAGTTCGACCCCCTCGCCACCCCCGACACCGAGCCCAGCCTGACGCAGGCCGACCTCTCGGCGCTGTTCGGCGACAGCTCTGATCAGCCACAAGGGTCCGATGAACCCGGGGGGCGGGCCGCGCCGACCGGGTTCGAGCGACCGGTGCCCGTGCCGGCGAGGAGCCCGGTCGTGGACCTCGAGGGCGCGATGGAGGAGGTCCACCGACGAGTGCGGCACACCTTCGGGTTCGAGGAGCTCCGGCCCAGCCAGGAGCGCGCGATCCGCGCTTCGCTCGCGGGCCGGGACGCGCTCGTCGTGCTCCCGACGGGCGGCGGCAAGAGCCTCTGCTACCAGGCTCCCGCGCTCGTGCGCGACGGGCTGACCGTCGTCGTCAGCCCCCTCATCTCGCTCATGAAGGACCAGCGCGACGCGCTTCGGGCGAATGACGTGCCGGTCGCGATGCTGACGAGCGCCCAGCCTCCGGGGGAGCGGCGCGAGGTCCTGCGCGCGCTCGAGGACCGGGAGCTGAAGCTGCTCTACGTCGCCCCCGAACGGCTCGTGATGGACGGCTTCCTCGACCTGCTCCAGCGCGCCGGTCTCGCGGCCATCGCCGTCGACGAGGCGCACTGCATCAGCCACTGGGGCCACGACTTCCGGCCGGAGTACCGGCGGCTCGGCGAGCTGCGGCAGATGCACCCGCAGCTTCCCATCCACGCGATGACGGCGACGGCGACGCCGCGCGTGCGCGAAGACATCGTGACCGAGCTGGGCCTGCGCGACCCGGTCCGGATCGTGGGCGACTTCGATCGCCCGAACCTCACGTACCGCGTCCAACCGCGCTCGGACCTCGTCGGTCAGATCATGTCGGTGATCGGCCGTCACCAGGGCGACGCGGGCATCGTGTACTGCCTCCGGCGCGCGGACGTGGACCGCATCGCGCGCGACCTCGCCGGCCGCGGAGTACGCTGCCTCCCCTACCACGCGGGCCTCGGTCCGGAGCTGCGCCGACAGGCCCAGGACGCGTTCCAGAACGAGAGCATCGACGTGATCGTCGCGACGGTCGCCTTCGGCATGGGCATCGACAAGCCGGACGTGCGCTTCGTCGTGCACGCGAGCCTGCCCAAGGGTATCGAGCAGTTCAGCCAGGAGACGGGCCGCGCGGGCCGCGATGGGCTCCCGTCGGAGTGTGTGCTCGTGTACAGCGGCACCGACTACCACGGCTGGAAGAACCTGATCGAGCGCAGCTCGCGCGAAGCGGAGCTCGCGGGCCTCGAGAGCGCCGGCGCCGACCTGGACGCCGCCTTGCAACGGCTCGATCACGTGTGGAGCCTCGCGAGCGGTGCCACCTGCCGACACCGGCAGCTCGTCGAGTACTTCGGTCAGGCGTGGGACAAGGAGAGCTGCGAAGCGTGCGACGTGTGCCTCGGCGAGCTCGAGCTCGTCCCGGACGGGAGCGTCGTCGCCCAGAAGATCCTGTCGTGCGTCGTGCGCTGCCAGCAACGGTATGGCGCGGCGCACATCACCGAAGTCCTGCGGGGGGCGCAGACGGCGCGGATGCGCCAGACGGGCCACGACAGCCTGTCGACCTACGGCCTCCTCGCGGAGCACTCCGCGCGGGAGATCCG